>NZ_JBALSN010000504.1:7485-8963 GCF_036966985.1 Neobacillus drentensis
TAGCCTACGACTTTTCTGAATATGGTTTGCACAATTTTGTGAAACCTGCTCAGCACAAATTTAAAGAAAATATCGGCAGCTTTGAAGCACAAAAACTTGCTACAAGGGCTTTTCGAGCTGTAGAGAAACTACACTTTGGAAAAGCAAAAAAAGTGCACTTCAAAGGGTTAGCTGATGATATTTCGGTTGAAAACAAATCAAATGCTACTGGCTTGCGGTATAAAGAGGGCAATATTCTTTGGGGAGATAAGCCAACAAAGGAACATCCCAGGCCAAAGAACTGGCTTTGTATCCCTGTTATACCAAAAGCAAAGGATGAATATGCACACCTAGCCTTAATGGATAAGACAAAGTACGTGCGAATCTTACAACGTGAAGTGCGTGGCAAGGTTCGCTTTTTTGTTCAGCTCATTCAAGAAGGCTATCCGCCAACAAAACGAAAGCGGAAGATGGTTGAGGATGAAACCAAACGTGTAGGTCTCGACATTGGTTCATCTACAATCGCCATTAGTAGTGAAAAAACCGTACAACTTCGAGAACTAGCTCCGGAATGCCAAGCTGACGAGAAAAAGCTTCGTTGTATTCATCGAGCTATGGACAGGTCAAAGTATGCCACTAACCTACAAAACTATAATGAGAACGGTACTATTAATAAAGGTAGAAGGACGTGGACGTATTCCAAGCGTTATATTCAACTCCGCCGTGAGCGAAAAGAACTATATTGTAAAATTGCGGTCCAACAGAAACAGTCGCATGAGAAGTTAGCGAACGAAATCTTAGAACTCGGTTTTGATGTACGAGTGGAAACCATGCGATTTCAATCGCTACAAAAACGAGTGAAGAAAACTACCAGAAATAAGAAGAACGGCAAGATTAACGCTAAGAAACGGTATGGTAAATCAATTGGTAATCATGCGCCTGCTATGCTGCTAACCATTATTGACCGAAAACTTGGTTATCAAGGTAGGTCAATCAAGAAAATAAATACCTATGCTACAAAGGCTAGTCAATTCAATCATTTGACTGGTGAATATACGAAGAAGCAACTTTCAGAACGTTGGAATGTCATTGGAGGATTTCGTATCCAACGTGATTTATATAGTGCTTTCTTAATCGGAAACACGACTGAAATGCTCAATTCTATTGACGTGGACTTATGCAACGTAAAATGGGACAACTTTGTTGAACTGCACAATCGTGAGATTGCACGTATAAAACAATTATCTAGTAAAACTTTGCGTTGGTTTGTCGCATAAACACAAACCTGATTGGTCGTGACAACGCCCAAGAGAAGTCGGAATGGTAAGCACACAAGGGGTCTAACGCCTGCTTGGTGAAGTGCCTTGCTATACGCAATACGTCCGTTAATGTTCTAGGAGAATGTACACCAGTGTTTCGGTAGAAACTCTTTCCGAAAGGAAAGATAAGGGTACCGTTGAGAAGTGTACTAAGTAACATTTTGCCACTATACCCTAGAA
>NZ_JBALSN010000505.1:0-8901 GCF_036966985.1 Neobacillus drentensis
CCGCTCTATGCATTTTTTTATTCACTGGCAATATTTAATAATTTGAAGTGACTGTAAGACCATTGACGATCGCGATACTTGAACTGGCCCCGATTCTAGTTGCGCCGGCCTCAATCATTTTTTGGACATCTTCTGTATTTCTAACTCCACCAGATGCTTTTACACCCATTTCTGGACCGACTGTTTTCCTCATTAAGGCAATATCTTCTGCTGTCGCCCCGCCTGTGGAGAAGCCTGTGGAAGTTTTAACAAAATCTGCACCAGCCTTCAAGGCTAGCTCACAGGCCCGAATTTTTTCTTCTTTGGATAACAGACTAGTTTCTATAATCACCTTCGTATGTGCCTTACCCTTTGCAGCCTCAACAACGGCTCGGATATCATTTTCTACTAATTCATCGTTATGATCTTTTAGGGCTCCAATATTAATGACCATATCTACTTCTTCTGCGCCATGTTCAATAGCGTTCTTAGTTTCAAATGCTTTTGTTTCAGAAGTAGTCGCCCCTAATGGAAATCCAATTACCGTACAAACCATCACCCCACTACCTTGCAATAATTCTTTTGCGGTGCTTACCCATGTGGGGTTTACGCAAACTGAAGCAAATTTATATTCCTTCGCTTCCTGGCAAAGGGCCTCAATTTGCTGTTTTGTCGCTTCCGGCTTCAGTAGGGTGTGGTCAATCATTGCAGCAATATTTTTAGTAGCCATGTACATACTCCCTTCGATTTCCATATCAATTTTACAAGTAATTTGCTGCTGTCAATAGTTTAACCTAAACGCTATAAAAAAAAAGGACCTAAATGGTCCTTAAATGGCAGCTTCTTCTTCAATAAACAATTCTGTCTTGGATATTGAATCCTCAACAATCTTAACAAATTGTCCACGATTGTATGGGTATCCTGCTTGGTTAATTTTAACTTTAACAATTTTACCAATCATATCTTCTGGAGCTGAGAAAATAACCTTCATGTAATTATCAGTGTATCCGATCAGATAACCCGAATTGGCTTCTTCTTTTGATACTTCTTCAGGAATCACTTCTAGGACTTCACCTTCAAATCTTGAGGCATATTCTTTTGCCAATTGATCGGAGAGCGTGATGAGGCGGTGAACTCGATCATTTTTAATTTCTTCATCGACTTGGTCTTCCATCCGAGCAGCTGGTGTTCCTGTTCGTTTAGAATAAGGGAACACATGAAGCTCAGAAAATTTATGCTCATTAATAAAATTATACGTTTCCATAAACTCTTCCTCAGTTTCACCTGGGAAACCGACAATGACGTCCGAAGTGACAGCAAGGCCTGGAAGAACTTCTTTTAGTCGATCTAATCTTTCTCCGAAGAACTCCATTGTATATTTACGGCGCATTCTTTTTAAGACAGAATTCGAACCAGATTGTAATGGAATATGCAAATGGCGGACCACAATAGGAGAATGTTTAATCACTTCAATTACTTCATCAGTAATCTGACTTGCTTCTATGGATGATATGCGCAGGCGTTTTAGCCCTTTTACAGCTTCCAAATCACGAAGTAATTGGGCAAGATTGTAATCCTTCATGTCTTCCCCATATCCGCCTGTGTGAATACCTGTAAGAACAATTTCCTGATAACCTGCATCAACTAATTGCTGAGCTTGCCGAATTACTTCCTTCGGATCACGTGATCTCATTAAGCCGCGGGCCCAAGGAATAATACAGAAAGTACAGAAATTGTTACAACCTTCTTGGATCTTTAAAGAAGCACGAGTCCTGTCTGTAAAGGAAGGAACATCCAGTTCTTCATAGACGCGGCTTTTCATGATATTGCCAACCCCATTAATTGGCTGACGCTCACGCTTGTATTGCTCAATATATTCAAGCATTTTTATCCGGTCCTGTGTTCCCACAACAACATCAACACCAGGAATAGCCATAATTTCTGCAGGGGATGTTTGCGCATAACATCCTGTTACACAAATAACCGCATCTGGATTTTTCCTAACGGCACGACGAATGACTTGGCGGCTTTTTTTGTCGCCAGTATTTGTTACGGTACATGTATTAATAATATAGACGTCCGAAATTGATTCAAAATCAACCCGTTCGTAACCTTCTTGTTTGAATAACTGCCAAATAGCTTCAGTTTCATAATGATTTACTTTACAACCTAAAGTATGAAACGCAACTGTTGCCATTATTTTTCACCTCATTAATTCAAAATGATAGGAAATTGCTGATAATGCATATAAAGGGGCTGTTTCGGTTCGTAATATTCTCGGGCCTAGCCCACAAACTGCAAAATCATTATCCTTTAATCGCCTAACTTCTTCATCAGTTAAGCCGCCTTCTGGGCCAAAAACGATAAGAAGTGTTTCGCCTTTATCGATTTTTTTTAGCGTATCAGCAAAAACGGAAGTTTCCCCATTTCTACTCTCTTCCTCAAAGGCAACTAATTTATAATGAAAATCTTTGCTTTTTAATAGCAAATCTTTAAAGCTAATCGCACTCATGACATCCGGTAAAAAGGCACGATGGGATTGCTCCGCAGCTTCTTTAGCTATCTTTTGCCATCGTTCTACTTTTTTCGCTGCTTTTTTTTCATCCCATTTAACGACTGAACGAGCTGCTGAAAATGGAAGGAATTGATGCGCACCTAGCTCTGTTCCTTTTTGGATAATCCATTCCAGCTTGTCCCCTTTGGGCAGTCCACTAGCAATCGTAATTTTAATGGGCAGCTCGGAAACCCCATCTATCCATTGTACAACGTCTGCAACAACACTTGTATCGGTAATTTCTGCAAGGGAACATACTGCTTGCTTCCCGTCTAGATCAACGCAAATAATTTTGTCACCAATTTGCATGCGCATAACTTTTACAATATGATGGCGGTCTTCGTCATCAATCAAAAAGCGCCCATCGTTTGCTCGTTGTTTAACAAAGTATCGTTGCACACTCTTGCACCCTCTCTTAAACCATTTACACTTAATTTTACTAAAGAATAGTCTGTTCTAAAAGCATGGCACGAAAAAAAGGGGTATGTTACCCCTCTTATTCAACCATTATATCCGTTTGGCAACAATAGCAACCCAATCTTCCATCAAAATTGTTTCGGATATCTCAAAGCCAACAGCAATTAACGCATCTTTGACTTGATCTTTTTTCTGCTGGATGATCCCAGAGGCAATGAACGCTCCGCCAGGTTTGACAACTCTTGCAGCATCATCAGTAAATCGTAAAATAACCTCGGCCAAAATATTAGCTACAACAACATCAGCAGAATTTTCCTCTACACCATCCAGTAGATTATTTTGGGCAGTAACTGCTCGATCACTTACTTTATTAAGTTTAATATTCACTCTTGCTGTTGTTACTGCTACCTCATCAAGATCAAATGCACGAACATCTTCGGCACCCAGCATAGCTGCGGCAATGCTTAATACCCCCGATCCTGTTCCAACATCGATAACCCGGTCACCAGGACGAACAGTTCTTTCAAGAGCCTGAATACACAAGACAGTAGTCGGGTGTGTTCCAGTTCCAAACGCCATTCCTGGATCTAATTCAATGATTAATTCATCACTGCTGACCGGAGTATAAATCTCCCAAGTCGGTACAATTGTAAATTTTTCTGAAATTTTCACAGGATGATAATATTTTTTCCATGCAGTTGCCCATTCTTCTTCATTTACTTCACTTATTGTCACTTTATTTTTACCGATATCGATATTATGAATAATCAAATTATTAATGGATTCTTTAATTGCATCCACCGTTTCACCTAAAAAGCTATTAACCGGAAGGTATGCCTTTAAAATCACACCTTCATCTGGATAATCATCGGGATTGAGTTGATAGATTTCACCAAATTGATCTTGTCTTTCTTTCGTCAGTTCAAATGGATCTTCAATGACTACGCCACTCGCCCCAGCTTCGTGCAAAATATGAGAAATAGGTTCAATCGCCTCATTTGTTGTGTGAATACTGATTTCAGACCATTTCACATCTACCAACTCCAATCCTTACTCGCTTTTAAAGGCACGTTTTACTTTTGAGAAAAAACTTTCTTCGTGTTCACCAATCGGAGAAGAACCACTAAGCTCTGCGAATTCTTTTAAAAGCTGCTTCTGTTTATCTGATAACTTTGTTGGGGTAATAATCCGAACAATAATATATTGATCGCCAACACCGTATCCACGAACATTAGGAACACCTTTTCCTTTTAAACGGAATTTTTTTCCCGTCTGAGTACCTGCAGGAATTTTCAATTTCACTTTCCCGTGTAAGGTAGGTACTTCAATCTCATCACCTAATGACGCTTGAACGAAAGTGATCGGCATTTCACAATAAATATCATCGCCATCTCTTTCAAAGAACTCATGTTGCCTTACATGGAATACAACATAAAGATCTCCTGGAGGTCCACCGTTAATTCCTGCTTCGCCTTGTCCTGACATGCGGAGTTGTTGACCATCATCAATACCCGCAGGGATTTTAACATGAATTTTCTTGCGCTTTTGTACTTTTCCTTTACCGCCGCAAGTAGAACATTTATGTTTAATTTCTTTCCCAGTTCCATTACAGTGATTGCAGGTACGTCGATTGACGATTCTTCCAAATGGAGTATTTTGCTCCACATTTAACTGACCCGTCCCATGACAGTGCTGGCATGTTTCTGGTTTCGTTCCAGGTTTTGCACCAGAACCACTGCATGTTCCACAAGTTTCTTCACGAGGAATTTCAATATCTGTTTCTTTCCCAAAGGCTGCTTCTTCAAAAGAAACCGTCATCGTATACTGAAGATCTGCTCCTTGTCTTGGTGCGTTTGGATCACGTCTTCTTCCGCCTCCACCGCCGCCAAAGAAAGTATTAAAAATATCCTCAAATCCTCCAAAGCCTCCGCCGAAATCACTGCCGCCAAAGCCTTGGTTTGGATCTGTATGGCCAAATTGATCATAATGGGCCTTTTTCTGATCATCGCTTAATACTTCATATGCCTCTGTTATTTCTTTAAATTTATCTGCCGCATCTTCTGCTTTATTTATATCTGGATGATATTGTTTGGAAAGCTTTCGATAGGCTTTTTTTATTTCATCCTTTGAAGCACTTTTACTAAGCCCTAGTACTTCATAGTAATCCCGTTTACTCATGATTACCCACTCCCGAATCTGTCACATAAAGGTTATTGTATCATTCATCACAATGTTAATGCAATAAAAAAGCCAAAGCCCATAGTTCTGACTTTGACTTTTTTCTGAGCTGTGAAAACTCTTATAAATGTCTAGCTCCAGCGCCTAGGGGCTCGAAGGTCTACAGCCAATCTGTCAAGAAGGTAAAAAGCAACCTTCTCGCCAGCTCGTCTTATGCCTGTCGCCCCTGGACAAGGCGCTTCCGCTTTTCTATTTATCGTCTTTTACTTCTTCAAATTCTGCATCAACCACATCATCTTTAGGACCAGCAGTATTTCCAGCTTCAGGGCCTCCCTGTTGTGCTTGCTGGGCAGCTGCTGCTTGTTCATAAAGTTTCACTGTTAGAGCTTGAACGATTTCTTGTAATGCATCCTTTTTCACACGGATTTCTTCAAGTTCGTTTTTCTCAATCGCAGCTTTTAACGCATCCTTAGCTTCATTAGCTTGAGCTACTTCACCAGCATCAACCTTACCTTCAAGGTCTTTTAATGTCTTTTCAGTTGTAAAGACAAGTTGATCTGCTTCGTTACGAAGTTCAACTTCCTCTTTACGCAGTCTATCTGCTTCTGCGTTTTCTTCAGCTTCTCTAACCATGTTTTGGATTTCTTCATCTGAAAGTCCAGTTGAAGACTTAATCGTGATTTGTTGTTCCTTATTTGTGCCAAGGTCTTTTGCACGAACATTAACGATACCGTTCTTATCAATGTCAAAGTTTACTTCAATTTGTGGAATTCCACGTGGTGCTGGTGGAATATCAGATAATTGGAACCGTCCTAAAGTCTTGTTATTAGCCGCCATCGGACGCTCACCTTGAAGGACATGGATATCAACAGCAGTCTGATTATCAGCAGCAGTTGAGAACACTTGCGATTTAGATGTAGGGATTGTTGTATTACGGTCAATTAACTTCGTAAATACACCACCCATTGTTTCAATACCAAGGGAAAGTGGTGTAACGTCAAGCAATACAACATCTTTTACATCCCCTGTAATAACTCCACCTTGAATTGCAGCACCCATCGCTACCACTTCATCAGGGTTAACCCCACGGTGCGGCTCTTGTCCAGTCGCTTTTTTAATCGCTTCTTGAACAGCTGGAATACGAGTAGAACCACCAACCAAGATTACTTTATCAATTTCTGAAGGAGTTAATCCAGCATCGCTTAATGCTTGGCGAGTTGGGCCCATTGTACGCTCCACAAGATGAGCAGATAATTCATCAAACTTCGCTCTAGTCATGGTTACTTCAAGGTGAAGCGGACCAGCGGCACCAGCAGTGATAAATGGTAATGAAATTTGCGTAGAAGTTACACCTGATAAGTCCTTTTTCGCTTTTTCAGCCGCATCCTTTAAGCGTTGTAATGCCATTTTATCTTGGGAAAGGTCAATCCCATTTTCTTTTTTGAATTGGTCTACAAGGTAATCAATAACGACTTGGTCAAAATCATCTCCGCCAAGGCGATTATCACCAGCGGTTGATTTAACTTGGAATACACCATCGCCTAATTCTAGAATTGAAACGTCAAATGTACCGCCGCCAAGGTCATAAACAAGAATTGTTTGATCTTCGTCGGTTTTGTCTAATCCATATGCAAGTGCAGCCGCAGTTGGCTCGTTGATAATACGTTCTACTTCTAGACCCGCAATTTTCCCTGCATCTTTTGTTGCTTGACGTTCTGCATCATTAAAGTAAGCAGGTACTGTAATTACTGCCTTTGTAACTGGCTCGCCTAGATAGTCTTCAGCATAAGATTTTAAGTATTGAAGAATAATTGCAGATAATTCTTGTGGTGTATACTCTTTGCCTTCAATGTCCACTTTATAATTTGTGCCCATATGACGTTTGATGGACATGATTGTGTTTGGATTTGTAATTGCTTGACGTTTAGCCACTTCACCAACTTGGCGCTCTCCATTTTTAAATGCGATTACGGAAGGAGCCGTACGATTACCTTCTGGATTTGGAATAACCTTTGGTTCGCCACCTTCAAGGACAGCAACACAAGAGTTGGTTGTACCAAGGTCGATACCGATAATTTTACTCATTTCCTTTTCCTCCTAGAAAAAAATATGTAGTTTTATTGATTTACTTTCACCATTGCAGGTCGGATAACACGGTCATTTAATAAGTAACCTTTTTGAAATTCATCCGTTACAATGTTTGAGCCATAGTTCTCATCCTCACCCTGCATGACAGCTTGATGCAGATGCGGATCAAACTCTTTCCCTACAGATTCAATCAGTTCAACACCTTCACTTTTCAGAGCATCAAGCAAACTGCGGTAAACCATGTCCATCCCTTGTAGAAGTGACTTAGTTTGTTCATTATCTGCTTCAATTTTCATTGCTCTTTCAAAGTTGTCAATTGCAGGCAATAAATCAGTAATAAGTTTTTGTGCTCTATATTTTTGACTCGCTTCTTGATCTAACCTAGTACGTCTCCGGAAATTATCAAAGTCAGCTTGCAAGCGTAGATATCGGTTATCTGCTTCCTCTAACTTCTCTTTCAGCAGGTGAATTTCTTGGTCCTTTTCATCAACCAGTGAATCTGCTGCCTGTTCTGTTGCTGCACCTTCGTCAAAAACAGTCTCAACCGTTTTTTCTTCGGTAAGTTCAACATTATCAGTACTTTCAACTTCCATTTCTTCATTTAGCGTTTTATTATTCTCATTCGTCAACTTACTCACCTCCCTTAAAGCATTTGCTGTCATTTATAGGATAATTCATCTTCAGAGAAAAGGGGGTGAAACAGGTATTTCACCCTTACTCAATATTACCCGAGCTATTTATTTTGATACAATTTCGTCCATACAGCCGTTAAATCCTTACTTAAAAATTGCAATAGGCTAATGACTCGGGAATATTCCATCCTTGTAGGGCCTAGAATGGCGATTGTCCCTAAATTTTCAACACCAGCCGAATAAGTAGCTGTGATTAAGCTGCAATTATCCATGACACTATTATTATTTTCAGTACCAATTTTAACCTGAATTCCAGCTGAATCATTTCTGATTAAATTATAAATCCACTCTTCCTGGTCAATCATCGTTAGTAAGCTTCGCAATTTCGTTACATCATGAAACTCCGGCTGGCTTAACATATTAGTCTTTCCAGCAAAGAAAAGTTTTTCATTAACTGGCATTTTTAATGAATCTGCAATAGTATGCAGCATTAAGTCATAATCATGGATATGCTGCCTTAAAAGCATGGCTACCTCTTTATAAATCTTATCATTTAGATCTTCGAGAGGTACGCCTGATAATCGATCGTTTAAAATATTCACTGTTTTTTCTAAATCACTGGCATCTACTGATGGTGGTAAAGAAAAGGTCCTATTTTCTACATGGCCCGTATCTGTAACAAAAATAGCTACTGCTGTTTCTTTGTTTAACGGGATAATTTGAATTTTTTTCAACTTATTAATGCTAACAGCCGGACCAAGAACAATGGATGTGTAGTTCGTTAAGTCCGATAATATTTTTGCAGACCTCTGGATAATTTTTTCGAATTCGAAAATTTTCTCAGCAAAAATCGACTGAATGATAGATGTATCATGTTGATCTAATACCTGTGGAGATAAAAGATGGTCCACATAATAGCGATATCCTTTTTCCGATGGGACACGACCTGAAGAGGTATGTGTCTTTTCAATATACCCCAACTCTTCAAGGTCGGACATTTCATTACGAATGGTTGCCGAACTGAAAGAAATCTCTTTCTTTTTCGACAAACTT
>NZ_JBALSN010000506.1:0-4864 GCF_036966985.1 Neobacillus drentensis
CCCCTTGTCCTACAGCAGATACTTGAAGTGTATATATCCCTTGATTCCACTCTAGAATTGGATCATCCACTTTAATCGTCATGTGAATGTCAGTGCCTGGCGCTCTAAATGGGAATTGTTCGATAAACTGTGTGACATCAACAATACGTGCCATGAAATAGGGGGCGATGGTTTCTTTAATATCCCCGTCTTCCAACCAGAAAGCCAATGGATCATTGGTAAAAATATTCCCGACAACTTTCGTCACCATGGAGAAATGGGCACTGATAAAGTTCCAAAGTCCGTTTCGCGCTTCTTCATTCATATAGATCATTTCTTTGACATGCAGTACATCTTGAGAAATCCAGTAAAGCAAATACCCTTGTGGCTGATGAGAACGATCATAATAAACGGCGGCCGTTAATTCATCCAATTCCCATCTCCAGAATTCTTCCCAAGCTAAATTGTTTCGAATCATGGCTACATGCCGTCTTCTTGAAAATAGCTGGTATACGGTTTTTATATCTGAATGCTCTGTATTTAGCCGATCAACGTAACCTGAAACTTTCTTAACTTTCGGTAATTGATAGTCTTTGATTTCAAATGTCATCTTATCGGAAATAATCTCCCAGCCCTTTTTACGATAAAAAGGCAATGAATAGGGATATAAATAAGAAATCGATTGGTTTCTATCTTTCATATCAGCCAGCGCCTGCCAGATCAACTTATTCATCAATCCTAAATTCGCATATTCTGGATAGGTGCCAACCCCAGTCAATCCGCCCATCTCAAAGGTTCGACCATATATGTTAACTTGAAAGGGATAAACAGCAACTTGAGAGATCAGTTTTTCACCATCAAACCAGCCTAACACATCAGCCTGTTCTAAAACAGGCAGTTTTGCTAATGCAATTTCACGTTCCTCCCAGCCCACCGTCTGTAGGTCTTTTTTAGTTACTTGGAAAACATAACGTAATAATTCATTGAACTGCCGCCAATGTTTCGGTTCCACTTTTCCCATCTTGAGCCTGTCCAGTCGACTCATACCATTACCTCCAACAAATTACGGTTATACTCTATGTTCATATTATTTGTATAAATTTATGTAAACCTTCCGAAAAAAACTATATCAATTCAAAAAAAAGAGTGCTCAATAATTTGAGCAACTTCATGAACAATTCTTTATTATTACTTTATTCCGAGTGCTTTTTTGGTTGCTGGACCAACAATCCCATCCGCTGTTAATTTACGAGCTTTTTGAAATTTGCGCACTGCAGTATCGGTGTTTGCTCCAAAGACACCATCTACACCCTTTGTACTATACCCAAGAGACGTCAACTTACGCTGAAGTTCTTGGACGGCTGGACCCCGACTGCCTTTCTTAAGGATTTCTCCAGTGGTACTAACAGGTACAGATGGTGCACTGGACCCACCCTTCACTTTATATCCGTTAGCAGATGCAATAGCATTGAAGGATTTCCCAGAGGAGGTAATGATCACTGGGGTTCCCGTCGGTACCTGATTAAACAACCATTCTACTTCACTATCATACATCCGAATACAACCGCTGCTTACATATCCGCCAATGGAGCTTGGGTTGTTGTTTCCATGAATCGCATAGGTTGTTCCCCATGTTCCACGGGCATTTAAACCAAGCCATCGGTTACCTAGTGGATTACGAGGGTCTCCTCCAGGAATATGCCCCTTATAGTAAGGCCTGTTCTTAATCTTAACTACGATCTTGAATTTTCCTTCTGGTGTATATGATTTTTTTCTTCCAGTTCCAACTTTAAACTGCTTCTTAAACACACCGTTTTCAAAGTACGCAAGCCGGTTGATAGTCTTGTTAATAATAATCAACTTTCCACTTGAGGCGGCTGAACCTGTTGGGACACCAACAAAAAAACTAGACAACATAAAAAAGGCAAATACCAAAAATATTAACCACTTCCTGGGCAAATCTAACCCCTCCCTACGACATAAATACTCATCCGTGTATCCTATGTCAGAGGGGCTTGTACACATTACATTTTAATTAAAATTATTACAAAATAGGCTAAGAGTCATACATATACAAATAATAAGAAAAAATAGGTGTTATAAGAGTGAGTGTCAGTCATAAAATTGGCCACGCGTCCTTCTAGAAAATTTCCAACTACTGCATTTGGGCGTTCTCTATTAAAAAAAACAAAAAAACCGCATAGCTCATAAAAAATAAGTTTCGCGGTTTTTTCCATCATTACTATCTATTTATAACTTTGTCCGTAAACTCCAAAGCTCTGGGAAAAATTGTTGGTCTAGAACTCTTTTTAAATAGGTCACACCAGACGACCCTCCTGTCCCCTGTTTATGACCAATGATTCTTTCCACTGTACTCATATGATTAAATCGCCATAATTGCTGTTGATTGCCTATATCGACTAACTTCTCTGCCAATTCGTAAAGGTCCCAGTATTGATCCACATTTCGATAAACGGTTAGCCATGCTTCCTCAACACTAGCATTTGGCTCATAGTTTTTGGACAAATCCCGGTGGCGAACCTCATGATCAACAGGTAAGCCACGCGTTACAAGGGCCTGGATCGCAGCATCATAAATACTTGGTTGATGAAGGGCTTCTTGCATTCTTTCGAATAATTCTGTTTGGTGTTTATAGACTGCTAGTGTATGAGCATTTTTGTTTCCTAATGCAAATTCAATCAAACGATTCTGATAAGATTGGAATCCTGATGATTGACCCAATTTATCTCTAAACTCTAAATACTCAGAAGGTGTCAGGGTCGAAAGGACACTCCATGACTGAATTAATTGCTGCTGTATCCTAGAAACACGTGACAGGATTTTGAATGACGGTTCTAAATCATTGTTTTGTATATACTCAATTGCCGCCGTCAATTCATGAATGATTAATTTCATCCATAATTCACTTGCTTGATGGATAACGATAAATAACATTTCATCATGGTGATCAGATACCCGATGCTGACTTGATAAGATTTTATCAAGATGAAGATAATCCCCATAGGACATCGATTTTTGAAAATCGGTTTGAATCTCCTTCTCTAGACCATGGTTTGTGTTTTTTTCTTGTGAGTTCATTGTATAATACCTCCATCATTCTATAGTTGTTTGATTATTTATGAATAATTAGCACGTTAATTTACCTTTTTATTAAGAATTGCATCAGACTTGTTCTTTTCAGGATTCTTTTTGCTTTTATTAAGAATAAAGTAGGCAGCCGTTAAGAATAGTAACCATGGAACACCAAATTGGAGCATAATTTTAAAACCTGTAAACCAAGTGGTGATCATTAAACTTAATAAAAGAACCGCTCCTAATATCGTCAAATATGGAAAACCAACCATTTTAATGGGCAATTTCCGTCCGCCTGATTGCTCCCACTTTCTTCTGAAAAACAAATGGGAAACAAACACCATAAACCACGTGAAGATGGCACCGAACATGGAAATCCCCATCATAAATGCGTAGGACGAATCTGGTAATAAAGCATTTACTGCAGCTGCAAGAAAAATCCCTAATGTTGAAATAGCAAGTGCGCTTAACGGGACACCTTTTTTGCTTAATTTGCCTAAAAAAGCTGGTGCATGATTTCCTCTAGATAATGAAAACATCATTCGAGTAGACGCGTAAAGCTGACTGTTCATAGCAGACAAAGCAGCGGTTAAAATAATAAAATTCATAATTCCACTTGCACCTGGAATATTTAAAAGTTCCATCACTTTTACGAACGGACTTTCTTCAACTCCTGCAGATTTCCATGGAACAATCATTAGCATGATGCCAAGAGTAATAATATAAAATGTCGATAAACGGAAGACGGTTGCTTTCAGAGCTTTCGGTACGGCAACATCTGGATCCTTCGCTTCTCCGGCCGTAACAGCGATCATTTCTGTTCCTAAAAAACTAAATAAAGAAACAAAAATAGCCACCCACATTCCCCACCATCCGAACGGTAAGAAACCACCCTCGTTAACAAAGTTCTCAGGGCCCATATCCGGTTGAGCAGAACCGCCAATGAAAACATAAGCCCCAAGTAGAATAAACCCAACAATCGCACTGATCTTAATCATCGAGAACCAATATTCAAAAGTGGCAAATGTGTTAACGCTTGTTGCATTTACATAAATCAATACTGCCGCGAACAATAAAATCCAAACAAACCCAGGTACATCTGGAAACCAATACTTCATATAAACGGCAATCGCACTTACCTCAACCCCAACCGCTAGAACATTTGCAACCCAATAGGAATAGCGGACGAGATAACCAGCGAACGGGCTAATATACTTTTCAGAGATGGTTCCAAAAGACCCTGATGTTGGATGGGCAACAGTCATTTCTGATAAACATCCCATTAATAGTAAAACAATGAAAGCACCGATTGCATAACTGATTAATACACTAGGACCGGCTGTACTGATCGCAAGTCCACTTCCGAGGAAAAGACCTGTTCCAATCGCACATCCCATCGCAATCATAGTCAGTTGACTGGTTTTCAATTCACGCTTTAACCCTGATCCATTTCCATTATTCAAATGATTGTTCGCCATATAATTCCTCCTCGACCCTTTAGTTAAGCAACAACTTCACGTTCATTTTTAAACTGTTCATATTGCTTTTCAGTCATAATTTTCTTAAGAATCTGGACGACTTCCCAAACATCCGTATAGGAGCTATAAAGTGCGACAGGAGCAAGACGAATAATGTTTGGAGCACGGAAATCTGGAATGATCCCATTTTCTTTCAACGCTTTACAAATTCGCGCTGCTTCTATATGCTCCAAACTTACATGACCCCCACGGCGGAAATCCTCAACTGGGTTTCCAATTGTAAATCCCATGCCTGCTACCTCTTGATTCAGTAG
>NZ_JBALSN010000507.1:0-2623 GCF_036966985.1 Neobacillus drentensis
AGCGGGAAAAATTATTATTCTTGCAATGGCTATTCCGATCTTAACTGTTTTGATAGAAACAATAATTAAGCTTATTCCCAGTTAATGACATACCTGAAAAAGAGGTGTAGAAAAAATTGAAGCAGCGATGGCAGTTTATTCCTATTATCATTCTCATATTCTTTTTTTTATTGAATCCAAGTGTACAAGCTGCTGAAGAGGGTAAAGACCAATCCAATCCTCTTTCCCCCCAGGAGATGGTTGATGAACAGCTCAAATCGCTCGATATCACAGAACTCAAACAATTTTGGGAGGACATCAAGTATAAATACGGGGGATTCCTTCCGGAAAGTCAGAAAGGCAGTTTGTATGACTTTATTAGTGGTGAGAAAAAATTTTCTTTAAAACAATGGGGATTGGGAATAGTAAAATTTGCCTTTCAAGAATTTGTTGCAAACGGTAAATTACTAGGGTCATTGATTATGTTAACCATTTTTAGTATGTTCCTTCAGTCGATGCAAAATGCTTTCGAGAAAAGCGCCATTAGCAAAGTTGCCTATTCGATCGTTTATATGGTGTTAGTCATTATTGCCCTAAATAGCTTCCATATCGCAATCAGTTATACAAATGAGGCAATCGGTTCGATGATCTCGTTTGTGCTTGCTCTTGTCCCACTTTTACTCGCATTAATTGCAGCATCAGGAGGCCTGATTTCAGCAGCCTTCTTTCATCCGGTAGTATTATTTCTAATGAATATGAGCGGATTATTTATGCAGTATATCATTCTGCCACTCCTTTTTCTAGCAACACTTTTGAGTATTGTGAGTACGATGTCCGACCAATATAAAGTGTCACAGTTAGCAGCGCTGCTAAGAAACTGGAGTATTGGGTTAATGGGACTCTTTTTAACTGTGTTCCTGGGTGTTGTCTCAGTACAGGGAGCTTCAGCTGCTGTTTCAGATGGAATAACGATCAGGACAGCGAAGTTTGTGACAGGAAATTTTATTCCTGTAATCGGCAGGATGTTTACAGATGCTACAGATACGATCGTTAGTGCATCAGTCCTATTAAAAAATACGGTAGGTATTGCTGGGGTAGGAATCTTACTTATTATCGTAGCCTTTCCGGCTATTAAGATATTAATGATTGCCTTTATTTATAAATTTGCAGCTGCAATTTTACAGCCGTTAGGCGGCGGTCCCATCATTACCTGTCTCGACATTATTAGTAAAAGTGTCATATATGTTTTCGCTGCACTGGGAATTGTGTCACTTATGTTCTTTTTATGTGTAACAGTTATTGTAGCAGCTGGAAATCTGACGATGATGATCAGATAGGGGGGATAAAAATGGATTTTTTAATAGAGTGGGTAACGAATATTATTCTCTTTATCTTACTAGCAACGGTAATTGATATGCTCCTCCCAAATTCAAGTATGCAAAAATATACGAAAATGGTGACGGGGCTCCTCTTAATTGCGATTATTCTAACCCCAATCTTTAAATTGATCTCCAAGGATTTTGAAACTGCACTTGGATCTATCCCTTCATATCAAGCCCCTGGAGAAAAAAATATGAAAAATTCAATAGATTTGAAGAAAAAAGAAATACAAGCATTACAACATGCATATATTTTAGAAGAAATGGCTGTCCAACTGGAAAAGGACGTGAAAGAGGAGTTGATGGAACAATACGGATTGGAGATAGCGAAAATTGACCTAGCTACAAATGAAGAAAGCGACCAAGCATTCCCTGAAAACCTCCAAAAGGTTACGGTTCTTCTGAAACAACCAGAAAACGAAGTGAAGACAGTCGAAGCAATTAAACAAGTTGAAATTAACACAGAAACACCTCTTCCATCTAAAAGCCTCAACAGAAGAAACTGAAAAAATAGCCGCTTTTCTTTCGCAAAAATGGAATGTAACCGAAAAAACAGTTGAAGTTTCGATTGAAGGGGGGATTAATAACAAAAATGGATAATAAAAACCAGGGGCCATTTTCATGGCTTAAAAAGGTGCTGAAAATCGAAGGGAATTCTGAAAAAAAGCCAGGAAAATACCAATATATGATTGTTGTTTTATGCATTGGTGCAGCCTTTATGCTTGTTGGCAATATTGTTTTCAAAAAAAACCCGAGTTCAGCAGATATCCCGGTTACAGCCAGTGATAAGGTCGATGCCGAAGACGTACCTGCCTTTGGTCTAAACAAGAGTTCAGGCAATAAGGCCGTGTCCGAATATGAAGAAAAATATGAAAGTCAACTTAAAAAAGCCCTTCAGCAAATGTTAGGGGTAAACGATGTTACAGTTGTCGTCAATATCGATTCAACTGATAAAAAGGTCCTAGAAAAAAATAGGGTTTCCAAATCACAAACCACAGAAGAAACAGATCGAGAAGGCGGGGAACGTAAAGTTCAAGAGGCCTCAACAGACGAGCAGCTAGTCATCATCCGTGATGGCGAAAAAGAGGTTCCTATTGTGGTAGAAACGAAAAAGCCAGAAATTCGAGGAGTCCTCGTCGTTGCGAAAGGCGCTGAGAATATTCAAGTTAAAAAGTGGATTGTAGAAGCCGTTACACGCGCCTTAGATGTACCAAGCCATCGGGTAGCAGTAATGCCTAAAAAATAGACTGTGTTAAAGCTTATTG
>NZ_JBALSN010000508.1:0-2944 GCF_036966985.1 Neobacillus drentensis
CTCTATATCTACATTTTACTATATATGATCTTTTTCAAACCGCAAGATGTTTTCGTGTTTCCGCAAATATTTTGCAATGTTATGAAAAAAAACGTACCAAAAACATGGCACGTTTTTGCACAGTTAAGCAATATCATATCCCTGTTCATCGATCGTTTCTAAAATTTGGTCAAAGGAAACCAGATGGGGATGAAACTCTACGACTACATTTCCCTTTTTCAAATCAACTAGTACTTGTTCCACTCCAGTTAGAATTCCAACACAGCTTTCTATCACCTTTGCGCAATGTCCACATGACATCCCAATCACATTTAATTCAACTTTTTTCATAAATAATGACCTCTCTTATCTAAATTTTTCTGCAAAGCTACTCTTAAATACTCCTCAAAGCATCGATCGGGTTCAGCCTTGATGCTTTTCTTGCAGGAGCAATACCAAATATTATGCCGATCGCTGTCGAGAATCCTAGGGCCAAGATGACGGTTGATGCTGATAAAGTGAAACTTGCTCCAATGATTAGGCAAACAACAAACGCGATGAACACCCCAAGTAGGAAACCAATGGTTCCACCAAAAAGTGACATTAAGACTGCTTCCAGTAAAAACTGCTGCTGGATTCGTTTCGGTTCTGCCCCGAGTGCCTTTCTTAACCCGATTTCCGTTGTTCGTTCCGTAACCGAAACCAGCATCATGTTCATGATCCCGATACCGCCGACAACAAGGGAAATCGATGCGATCCCCCCAAGCATTAGTGATAACATCGTTGTTACTTGTTTAATCGAAGAAATCATATCCTCCATATTCATGACAGTAAAACTGTCAGCTTTGTAGTTAAAAGCCTGATTTAATACCGATTCGATATCGCTCGTTATTTTTTCAGAGTCATTAGAATCCTGCATATACACATCAACACTTGTAATGTATCCCGTTCCAAGGAGGCTCATGGAGGTGGTATAAGGGATAATCACCGCATCGTTAGTAGATGCTTCTGAAAAACTGCTTGATTTCTGTAAAGTGCCTACAACTGTATAATTAACCCCGGCGATCATCAGTTCTTTTCCGATCGGATCCTCTCCCCAAAATAATTCGTTAGCAATATCGGAACCTATCAAACACACCTTGTTTTCACTGTTGATATCTAATATATTTAATCCTCTGCCAGTTTCAACAAGGTCTTTTGTCTTTGAAAAATACACATCGTTTTTTCCTTGAACCAAAACATCTGTTTTTTCACTGCCGTTATAGACCACATTTGTGGTTCCTGTAAGTGTTGGGGAAACTCCAGCAACATCTTCAATTACTGAAAGTTTTTGAATATCCGTATCTATTAAGCCTTGTTTAAGTGGTGTCCCAATCGCCTGAACTGAGATCTTATCTGCACCAAAGGATGAAAATTCACTTGTCATCCCATTCATTGCACCTTTAACAATAGTAATCAATGCGATAATTGAGGCCACACCAATGACAATCCCTAGCATCGTGAGGAAAGATCGCATTTTGTTATGGATAAGATTCATCCAGGACATCTTAAGATTTTCCTTAAACATGCTCATAATCCTCCTTCAGATTACCGTCTAAAATGTGCATAATCCTGCTTGCATTTTTGGCAATTTCAATATCATGGGTAATCATGATAATCGTTTTTCCTTCTTCGTGTAGTTCATGAAAAAGCTCCATAATTTGCTGACCAGTTTTTTGATCAAGTGCTCCGGTGGGTTCGTCAGCTNNTGCTCTCGCGATAGCAACCCGCTGCTGCTGGCCTCCTGAAAGCTGATTGGGGCGGTGATGCAATTTTTCACTAAGAGCAACCCTTGTCAGCATATCCCGCGCTCTTTGTTGGCGGACTTTTTCAGATACCTTCGCATAGATAAGAGGAAGCTCGACATTCTGAATCGCACTTAGTCTAGGAAGGAGTTGAAACTGCTGAAACACAAAGCCAACCTCCTGATTCCGAATCACTGCCAATTGTGACTCATCCAGTTCATCCACTTTTTGATTCGATAAAATATAGTCACCGCTGGTAGGTGAATCGAGACAGCCAATCATATTCATAAGAGTCGATTTCCCTGAACCTGAGGGGCCTAAAATGGCAACGAAATCACCTTTATTAACTGTGAGATTGATGTTATTTAAGACTACTTGATCTTCATCGCCCATAAAGTAGGTTTTGGTTATATGTTCCATTTTGAGAATCTGCTCATTCATTGTTCATTACCTCCGTGCATCATGGCTGTATCGGAATTGTTTTTCTCTTGATTCGTAATGAGGACCACATCGCCAGGGTCCACTCCGCCCTTAATTTCCACCGTCGTACCATCATTGATGCCCGTTTGAATATATTGCTTGGTTGCCATCCCTTTTTCGGTTGGGATCATTACATAAGGCTTATTTTTACTATCAAATCGAATGGCTTTCATGGAAAGAGTAGTGACTCCCTTAGCCAATTGTTTCAATATTTTCGCTTCGGTACTCATGCCCACCTTAATCGCTTTGTCTTTCGTAAGGTCAATCGTTGCGGTAAAGTAAGAGACTCCATTCTCGTTGATGGCTTCTTTGGAAATGGCAGAAACGGTTCCTTTTATTTCTTTTTCAAGCGCATTTATGGAAACATAAACTTTTTGATCCACTTTGAGATATTTGAGGTCATATTCATCGACCTTTACGTTGGTTTGTAATTTGGAATAGTCGACAATATCGACAAGCTGTGCTCCAGACATGACTTCTGCGTTTTTTTCCACATGGATTTTTGCTATCTCCCCGTCTATGGCTGCCTTAATTTTGTCTCCCTGTTTGGTGGTCAACAAAACATCGCCTTTTTCGATTCTCTCCCCGATTTTTACTTCAATTTCTTTAATTTGCATGGCAGTATCACTCATCATCGTCTTTCTATTTTTTGCTTCAACGGTTCCTGAAAAGCTGAAATAAGTGGTAATATCACCTGTTTC
>NZ_JBALSN010000509.1:0-3264 GCF_036966985.1 Neobacillus drentensis
GCATTTGGCGTTCTATCCATTTTGGTTTTACTAAGCTCTCGGTTTCTATTTATTTATGAAAGTATAACGAATGTTGAAAACGTACTTTATATCATTATTACATTGATTCCGTTTTTAAGTAAAAGTGTCATGGGAATTCTGTTGTTAACCGTGAAGGCCGCTAAAAATGAAGGACTCGGCGCATTGTTCCAAAATGCGGCGAAACCGCAGTCACTATGGCTGTATCCCATTTACTTAATCTTTCTACTCCTTTTAGTTAGTTTTTTTTATAAGGATTTCCTCATTATAGGTACATTAATTCTGATTGCAGCCTGCTGTATTTTTCTGTTTCGCCGAAAAGCTGTAAAATGGTTTGGCGGTATTACCGGGGATGTCTTAGGTGCTGCGGTGGAAGGGACTGAGTTAGTACTGTGGATGACCGTGTGGTTATTGCATTATTTCGTCATGGTGTAACCGAAGAAAACAAACGAAAAGCCTATTTAGGATGGAATGATTCACCCTTATCACCTGAAATAAAGGATTTCGTCATTTCAAAAAGTTATGAGCATTATTATTCTAGTGATTTGCAAAGATGTGTTCAAACAGGAGAAAGATTATTTTCAAATGCTAGTATAAAACTTCTCAAAGAATTACGAGAAATGAATTTCGGTAAATGGGAAGGGAAAACGTACGAAGAATTAAAAGATAATGTTCACTATCGCAACTGGCTAAAAGCTCCTACTATACATCTTCCGCCGGATGGTGAACCATATCACGAATTTACCAGGAGGGTAGATTCTGGCTGGACCAAAATTACCGGCGAGCTTCTTACATCAAACCTTAAGAGCTGTGCGGTAATTACTCATGGCGGAGTTATTCGTTATCTGTTATCTAGGTTTGCACCGGACCGAAAAGAATTTTGGACGTGGCAAGTAAATCATGATCAAGGGTACGAACTCATTTTTGAAAGAGATTCATTAAGGAGAGGTGAACGATGCATTTTATTATTGGAGGTGCCTTTAACGGCAAAAGGGCATGGATAAAGAATACCTATAGCCGTTTCGAGAATAAACATTGGGTTTCAGCTTATGATGGCCACTCTCTTCCGATAAATTTAATTGATTTCGACCAGAGCGTGGTAATTCTTGAGGGAGTAGAAATTTGGCTGAAAGAACTAACAGTGACCTTCGATGCCGAAAAATGTCGGGAGATCTGGGCCAATTGTATAGAGGAATGGAACACTTGGGAAAATGCAGCCGAGCAGCGCAAATTAGTTGTGATTGGAACAGATATATCAAAAGGAATTGTTCCAATGGAGGTAGAAAATAGACAATGGCGGGATGTAACCGGTTGGGCATACCAAGATATCGCCTCCAAAGCAGAAAAGGTTGACGTCATCTGGTATGGATTAAATCAAACTATAAAGTAAAGGGGAATGGGAACAATGAGAATTTACACAAGAACAGGTGACAAAGGAAAAACAAGCATCATCGGTGGAAGAGTAGATAAAGATGACAACCGCGTTGAAGCATACGGTACCGTGGATGAAGTCAATTGCTTCGTCGGTCAGGCTATACAAGAACTGGACCCCAATATTTTTAAAGACGTGCTGGCCGATCTTGAAAAAATCCAACATGAATTATTTGATTGTGGGGGGGACCTCGCAAATGTGACGGCGAAGCGGGAATTAAAACTTCACCAAGAATCGATTGATTACCTTGAAAAGAAAATCGATGAGTACATTGAAGAGGCGCCTGAGTTGGAGCGGTTTATTTTACCAGGAGGAACCAAACCATCGGCTTCGATTCATATCGCTAGAACGGTGACTAGAAGAGCGGAACGATTAGTTGTTAAGTTGGTGAAAGCTGATCCAAAAACTTCTGAAATAGCCTTGATGTACCTTAATCGCCTCTCAGACTATTTCTTTGCGCTGGCAAGAGTGATCAACTTCCGATTACAGGTCAGCGATGTAGAATATGTTCGCAGTGCGAATGTGTTTAGGGATGGGAAGCGTAAGGAGGAAAAGTAAATGAAAGGAAAATGGGTTAGCGGACTAGCGATGTTAACAGCATTGTCTGTGGTCGGAGCTGCGATTAAGATTCCAGCTATTGTCGGCAGCGTCGCGCTAGATGCATTCCCTGCACTTTTGGCGGCAGTCTTGTTTGGGGCTGGGGCAGGTGCGTTAGTGGGAGCATTTGGTCATCTATTATCGTCATTAATCGGCGGGTTCCCATTAGGGCCCCTGCACTTTTTAATAGCTGTCGAAATGGCTGTGCTGGTTTGGGTTTTTGGGCGCATGTATAAAAATAATAAAATTTTGGCATGTGTTGTTTTCATCATTGGAAACTCATTGGTTGCCCCGTTACCATTTATTTATTTAATGAATGTAGGATTTTATTTGGGGATTATTCCTTCCTTGCTCATTGGTTCCATCATCAATACGGTCATCGCAATGGTCGCAATTCCACGACTAACTTCTCTCGTAACACATGGATTACCCAATCGGGATGTCAAACAATGAGGGATATCGTAACCATTCCTTTTAGCGGTGGGGACTCCCTCATTATTGCTTGTGATAATAGCGGAGCCATTGGAATGAAGGAGCAGGACCATGTTCATGTACCCTATGAAACCGTAGCTTATTATGCATTTAGAGTTGCCGCAATGGAATGTATCGCAGCAGGAGGGGACCCTATTTCAGTACTGGTTCATAACTTTTGCGGAAATGAACCATGGGATGAGCTAGTTGGAGGGATTAAACAGGGGCTTTCCGAACTAGAGTTAGCAGATGTAAGTATTTCTGGAAGTACCGAAAGTAACTTTCAGCTTCTGCAATCTGCCATAGGGTTAGTTGTCTTGGGAAAGAAATCGTCTGCTAAAATAACTGATTTTGCTTTAGATAATTACTTGAAATTCGCTGTAATAGGTTTGCCGCTAGTTGGCAACGAAGTGATCGAACAAAACGACCAAGTTGCTCCGCTATCTATTTTTCGTGAAGTGAGTTTGATTAAGGGGGCAATGCTGTGGCCGGTTGGTTCTAAAGGGATTCTGTATGAACTCAATCAAATGTTCCCAAATGAAAAGATAACACAAGACATGGTGTTCACTTCCGTTGATATAATCAAATCAGCTGGCCCATCCACCTGTTTCATGGCGTGTTTTCAACCCGATCAGGAAGAAATCCTCCGAAAAATCACAGGGGACTTGTTCCATACGTTAGAAATAAAAAAATAGCACCGTCATGTAACGGGTTCAGTTTGCTGTCGCAAAAAGTAAGTTATCAAC
>NZ_JBALSN010000510.1:0-4970 GCF_036966985.1 Neobacillus drentensis
AGTGCCTGACACCATCCAAATTTATGGATGGTGTCAGGCACTTTTTTTTGATCAAGACGTTATATGTTTTCCTGCCAGGTTGAACAGCAATTTGAATCCCCTCGACAAATATCTACATAAACCTGTAAAATAAAAGCAATAAAATAAGGAGGTGAGAATGATGGAAAAAACACTCAAGTTGATATTGGACAAACTTGATACCTTAGACCAAAAAGTAAACACGATTGATCAAAGAATCACTGACATTGACCAAAGAATCACTGGCATGGATCAAAAGATAACTGACATGGACCAAAGATTAACTACTGAACAAAAAAGACAAGGTGATTTATTACATCAATTAATTAATACAGTAGCAGCCACGAATGTAATGATTTCCGAAACAAACGAAAGAATTGATGCAATGGAAACGAAAGTAGACATTGTTATAGATGATGTGAAAGAAATCAAAAATTCTATGGCCACAAAATATGACCTTGAATATTATGACCGGATGATTTCCGAACACTCCAGGGAAATTCACAAGTTAAAAAATAGCTAAAACTCTCCAATAAAAATCCTCCTTAATAATCTGTTTCAGGAATAAAAGAGTATCGACTCAAGATCTTTCCATACAATATAAAACACTCACAGATGCGTTTAATCAACGTTTGTGGGTGTTTTTTTATTACATTGCAGACTACTTTGATAATACAGCGAATGTGATTGGTATGGATCGGATTAATCTGTATTTCTACTAAATCATGGTTTTCAGTTGTTCACACCCATTCGATAAAATTCATTTTTCCGAACATGCTAAAAAAAAGTAGTTTTTAATAAAAAAATATTTCTAAATATTCAAGAAATGAAGTATAATAAAAAACAATAAAGAAGTTACTGCAACATTTTTATAAAATGAAGGATTAACTGCACAATATGGAGGGCCGTATGAAAAGTTTTGAAACGATTATTAAAGAAAAATATGATACCTTGTCCCCTGGGCAAAAAAAAGTTGCCAAACATTTGATAGAGAAACTGGATGAATCTGCTTTTAGCACAGCGATGATGATTGGACGGAAGGTAGAGGTTAGTGAAACCACCGTCATCCGTCTTTCCTACGCATTGGGATTTAATGGTTTCAGTGAAATGCAGAATTACATTCAACAGCAGATCGTAAACAAAAGTTTGCATCCATTTAGTTCTGATTCGCAAGTAGAAAGGAAAGAGGAAGAGCACACGTCTCTCTTTACAGAGATCCTGGAAAAGGAAATTATTTCCCAGCGGCAAACCAATCATCAACTGAATGAAACAGAACTATGGAAGGTTGTTAATGAATTAATCAAAGCCGATCGAATCTTCATTTTGGGAATGGGTGCATCCTATGCACCGGCACACTGGTTTTCATTCCAGCTCCATTCTCTTCGGGATCAAGTCACACTCTGCCCATCAACTGGAGAAATCTACGAGCGGTTGGGTGATTTAAGTGAGCGTTCTGTTTTATTTATTATCTCGTTTCCGCGCTATTCGAAGGAAACCCTGCATATTGCAGAGTGTGCCAAAAAACAGGGGATTCCATTAATTTGTGTGACCGATCGTTTATTGTCTCCAATTGGTCGAATCGCTGACCTTACATTAACCACGGAGGAAGATTCAGAGTCTGCCGCCCATTCCATCACACCAGCCATCATTTTGTTGGATTTTATCATTGCTGGGATGAAGGTGAAAGATTCTCATCAGATTCAAGCTCGGCAGCAGAAATTAGAAGAACTCTACACGAATTACCATGTTTTTATTGAATGAACACTTGTGAGGAGAGGAGAAATTCAATGAACCAGCTTATTCATTTTATAAATGAGCAGGAGCAAGCCATTTTTAAGACTTATGACGACCTGCACCAATTGGCTGAACCCAGCTGGCAGGAACAAAAGACCTCCCAATATATTCAGGAAGAGTTAGCAAAAGCGGGGATATCATTTAAGACCTTCGCTAGTCATTATGGAATTATTGCCGATATACCAGGTGAAGGCGACGAAATCGTTGCTTTACGGGCGGATCTGGATGCCCTATTACAAGAAGTGAAAGGAAAGATCCAACCCAATCATTCCTGTGGGCATGATGCTCACAGCACCATGGTACTACATACTGCCTTGGCTTTTGCAGCTTGTAAACCTGAACGATCAAAGCCGGTTCGTTTCATTTTCCAACCAGCAGAGGAGAAAGGCGAAGGTGCACTACAAATGATCCAAGATGGAGCATTGGAAGGTGTCCACTACTTATTTGGTGTACATCTTCGACCCTGGATGGAAGTTCCGATGGGGAAAGCCGCTCCTGCTATCGTGCATAGTTCCTGTGCCACCATTTACGGAGTCATTAAGGGGAAACAAGCCCATGCATCTCGGCCCCAGGATGGTAATAATTCGATCGAAGCAGCATCTTACGTAATCCAAGCCTTGCAAAACATTCGTTTAAAAAGCCCTGATTCTTTTTCGATAAAAATGACGGGCTTAAATGCTGGGGGAAATTCCTCCAATGTCATTCCTGAAACTGCAAATTTTATATTAGATTTACGGGCAGCAACAAATGAAGCGATGGAAGAGCTGCAGTCCAGAGCATTAGATTTACTGGAGAAAGTAGGTGCTCTTACTGGGACAAGAATTAACGCCACCGTGGAAGAATTTGTTCCAGCCGCAAGATTAAATAAAGAAGCGATTAAAATGGCAAAGGAAGCTGCGGCCTTTGTCATGGGAGAAGAAAATGTGGTGGACAACTGTATTTCACAAGGGGGTGAAGATTTTCATTTCTATACCCTTCAAAATCCGGAAATAAAGGCGACCATGATTGGACTTGGCTGTGACTTGCGTCCTGGTCTTCATCACCCGGAGATGGAGTTTAATCAAGAAGCGCTCCTCTATGGAACGAAAATATTATCAAGTCTAGTTTATAAGGCTGCTTCAAATAATCATAAAAATAAGCGGTAATGGGGGATTATGATGAAAAAGTTTATGGTTGGTTTGTGTATAGCGTGTCTAGTCCTGATCGTGGCTGCGTGCGGCGGGAGCAAGGATGCTAGCGGTTCAGCAAAAGGAGATACACTTAAGTCGATTAAGGATAAGGGAGAAATGAAAATTGCCCTTGAGGGAGCGTACCCTCCATATAACTACATTAATAAAAGCAATGAGTTAGAAGGATTTGACGTGGATATTGCTCAAGAAGTGGCAAAAAGACTTGGTGTGAAAGCGGTTTTAGTATCAAACCCCTGGGATAGTATGATCCCTGCATTAACTGGGAAAAAGTTTGATATTATCATTTCAGATATGGCGATTACCGAGGAAAGAAAGAAGAAAGTATCGTTTAGCGACCCATATTTTACCACTGGCAATCAATTGTTTGTTCCAAAAGATTCTTCGATAAAAGACCCAAAAGACATGAAAGGAAAAAAGATTGGGGTAACAATCTCAACTACTGCAGCAGAAGAGGTAACCAAGCTTGGGGCCGATGTGAAACTGTATAAGAATGATTTTCTTGCTTTTGAAGACTTAGTAAATGGACGTCTTGATGGTGCTTCAACAGACCAAGGCGTCGGTGCCAAAATTATCCTCGATCAGAATTATAGTTTAGTAGCAATTGACGGACTACTAAATACTGAATTAGCGGGCATGACGATCCGTAAAGAAGATAATGATTTCCGTAAAGAAATCAATAAGGTGATCGCCGAAATGCAAAAAGACGGTAAATATGAAGAGATTAGTAAAAAATGGTTTGGAAAAGACATCCGATAAGGAGCTAAAGACATGTTAGATTTCTCTCTTGTTACTGAATACATTCCATTTTTACTCAAAGCATCGATACTGACCCTTGAAATCTCGATTCTATCCTTAATACTTGGGTTAGTGATGGGAATAATCATCGTAATCCTGAAGATTTCAAAGTTTAAGATTTTGTCATTGTTTGCAGACTTTTATATTTGGGTCCTTAGGGGGACCCCGCTGTTGGTGCAACTATTTCTTGTCTACTTCGGCCTTCCGCAAATCGGGATTGAACTAGATCCCTTTACCGCGTCAGTGCTGGCGTTAGGAATAAATGCCGGTGCTTATATTGCTGAAATTTTAAGAGGAGGGATCTTGTCCATCCCAAAAGGGCAGATGGAAGCAGCTCAGTCACTTGGACTGAGTTATCCCACAATTATGAGAAGAATTATTCTCCCGCAGGCACTAAGAGTAAGCATCCCTGCGATTGGCAATGAATCTATCACACTATTAAAAGATTCATCGCTTGCGTCGCTTGTTACCGTATCAGAATTGATGATGACTTCACAAAGATTTGCGTCAACGAATTATGCGTTTATTGAATTCTATATTACAGCTGCCGTTCTTTACTTAGTGATGACCACGATATTCTCATTTTTCTTAAGAAAAGTAGAATTTAAGTTGTCGATCAGCGAACGATAGTC
Organism: Neobacillus drentensis; assembly: GCF_036966985.1. Classification (GTDB taxonomy): domain Bacteria; phylum Bacillota; class Bacilli; order Bacillales; family Cytobacillaceae; genus Neobacillus; species Neobacillus drentensis_E. The sequence continues at coordinate 4,430 of NZ_JBALSN010000510.1, forward strand.
AAGTCAAGGGAGGACCTATTGTGTCAAATCATGTGAAAGATCATCTTCATCCTATTATTGAAATTGAAAAAGTTCATAAAAGTTTCCATCAGCTGGAAGTTTTAAAAGGGATTAATTTACAGGTGTATCCTGGTGAGGTTGTAGCCCTGATTGGGTCAAGCGGCTCGGGTAAAAGTACGCTCCTCCGCTGTCTGAACGGGCTCGAGACTCTGTCTTCTGGTCGAATTACAATAGATGGAATGGAATTAAACTATTCGCCGCGAAGTATTCAACAAATTAGACGGGAAGTGGGAATGGTATTTCAACAATTTAACCTATTCCCGCACCTTACCGTCTTACAAAATATTATTGAAGCTCCTATTCAGGCGTTAAAGAAGTCTAAAGCAGTAGCCGTCGAACAGGCTTTAGTCCTCCTCGAAAGAGTTGGTCTTAAAGATAAAAAGGATGTTTACCCAAGGAAGCTTTCAGGTGGTCAGCAGCAGCGGGTCGCGATTGCACGGGCGATGGCGATGAATCCGAAAATTATGCTCTTTGATGAACC
>NZ_JBALSN010000511.1:0-3458 GCF_036966985.1 Neobacillus drentensis
CCATGCTGGGCGCACAGAAAAAAAGGCCCATAAGGCCTTTTTTACTAATACAACTATTAATATTCATCACCATATCGATATCTTCTGTTTTTTGCTGCATAGCATGCCTCACAAGTTGGAAATGAATGATCCCAGGGCAGTTTCTTGCCACAGTTTTTGCATTTTTTTACGAACTTTTTAATATCTGTTTTCAGGCGGTCTTGTACTTTATCACTGACCTCTTCTCTCAGTCGTTCCCAATAGATGGCAGTAGTTCGCTCTCCTAATCGATATAAAAATAAGAGATGGAGTCCAATTGCTTTGTAACTTAATTCTAATTCTTCTAAGCTGCGTTCCTTCACAATCGGTTCAGGGAGTTCACGTCCCTGGATAATTGCATACATGGTATCTTCCCATTGCCTAGTTAAGATCGGCTCATTTTTTGAAAAAGGCAGATGTAAAAAGCCATATAGGTCCATTAAAGAGAGTCTTGCTTCAATTTCCGTCCCCGCAATCATTTGATAAAGCGACTTTTCCTCTGCCAACGATGCCTTCTTCGTCCCTTTAGGGCTTTCAAATTTCCCCCATAGTTCAAAAAAGGTACCTAAATCATGATAATAACGTTGAAAGCGTTCAAAAACGGAATTTGTTGGTGCAATCGCAAAGGTATGAACAGGTTCATCTTCCCGCAAAAGCAAGTTCCGCATTTTTCTGATATCACTCGTAAAGGCCACTTTGCCAATATTGTAAATGCCCTTTCGACCGGCGCGGCCAGCAATTTGCTTCACTTCTTGGGAGGTCAGCAAACGACGACGTGTTCCATCAAACTTATCATTTTCTAAAAAAACAATTCGGCGTATCGGCAGGTTTAAACCCATTCCAATCGCATCTGTGGCCACAATGACTTTTGTTTTTCCCTTATTAAATTGCTCAATCTGCTTTTTCCTTGTTTCTGGAGGCATACTTCCATAGATCATACTGACGGTATGGCCGTCATTTTGCAGCCGTGAGGCCGTTTCAAGCACGCGCCGACGTGAAAAACAAATCAACGCATCTCCTTTTTTTACGTGTTTAATATGAAATTCTTTTGTTTCTACTTCGAGTGGGGTATCGCGTGTATATTCATGTATCTCAATATTGGATTCACCCAAAAGTTGCAACAGCATCGTTTTTGAATTCCGACTCCCAATGATATGTACCTCTTCTGCATTGGCTTTCGTAATTGCCTTATACCAGGAAAAACCACGGTCTTTGTCGGTAATCATTTGTGCTTCATCTATTACCACCACTTCATAGAACTCTTTTTCATGAAACATTTCCACGGTGCAGGACGTATGATTGGCCCCAAGCGTCATTTTTTCTTCTTCACCTGTTTTTAAAGAACACGGCGTCCCCTCAGCGTTTAATTTATCATAAACCTCAAGGGCCAAAAGTCGAAGCGGAGCTAAATATAAGCCGCTATAGGCTTCTTTCATCCTTTCAAGTGCATGATGTGTTTTCCCTGTATTAGTCTCACCGATATGAAGGACATAGCGGATCTGCCGCTGAAGCGAAGGGTCGTATTCGGTTGCAAATATGTCCCTCATCATCCGCTCTTCTGCTTCTCTTTTTCGCTTTAGTTCTTCTTCAGCTTCCTTTTGTTTCCGCTCGCGCTCTTGGAGGTCTTTTTCAAAAATTTCCTTGTGTACCTTTTCATCAAAAGGAATTTCAGCCAAGCTGATTAAATCTGCTAGGTATTCAGCTTGAATATCCTCAATAAAATATCCCTCAACATCATAAAGCACCTGTGCAATACTGCCTTTTACAAAGGAAGCCGATAGTTCTTCATGAAAGATTTTAAAGAAATCAGCTTTCAGTTGATCTGGTAACTGCTCTAAAACTTTTTCCGGAATAAGGTCGGACAGATAATCACCAATTAAGCTTTCATAAACAAAGAAATAGGTTTGATATTCATATAAACTTCTGCCCCAGTTCAACGTTTTATGGATATCACCAGTTAGTTCTTCAAAAAAGCTGGCAACCGTGGTGTAGGCTGAGGGATTAAAATGACCTTCATCAATTAATTTTTCTTCTAATGCAAAGGTATCGACAGATTGGAATTTCACATTATTTTCTAAATCCGCCACTAAATGTTTTGCCACGAAATAACGTAACGATAAATAGAACCCCTCATATTGTTCTTCTAAAATTGCAACTGCGTTATCCTCAATTTCACTTCTAATGAATTGCTTTTGTTCTTCCAGTTGTTTTTGTTTTTCCCGCTTGATAAAATTGGTTTTTGCATCCTGATACTGATTCTGCCACACATCTGGTTTTCCTGAAAATGTTTCCTCAATCCACCCCAAAGCATCAAAAGGCTGATATGTGCGCATTTCATCTCTAAACAAATTGTTGATCAACTTACGGTCGATTCCCTGTACCTCAAAGCCTTTTTCACTTAACAATTGCTTTTTTTCATTCCGCGGGACATCATTCGTTGACTTATTCAGCCAAACATTAATCCAAATTTGTTCGACATAATCCTTGCGTTCCGCTAGGTATTGTTCAAAGGATGGCGGTGTTTCCTTCGTTTCGAAATAATGGTTAATATCTTCATATATTTTCATTTTTGTATGTTCAATCGCTTGAGGGTATATGGTCATTAATTTGTTCATCAAATTCCCTCCTTTTCTATAAAATGGTTGGTTTAGTCTATAATAACATAAAAATAAAAACCGAACGAATATTCGGTTTTATAACTGATGGCTATTGCAATATTGATCAACTAAGTCTTCGATTTGATCTAGCTCAGGAAACTTTCCTGAAAACTGAAATTTAATTTCCTCAATAAAGTTTTCTTGATGGTACACATGGATAGCCCCATTCTGTTGAATGACACTAAATTCTGGTACAAATCGATACCCGCTGCGTTCAATTGCCCCCATTGCTGTGATTCCCCTTTTTGTTTTTTTATAGTATAAGCAGAAAATAGCTGGCTAATCCCATATGGGAGCGTAATACCATTGGGAAAATAAAAAGGATGGTGCACTTTATTTTGCACTCATCCTTTTCCTTCCTTTATGCAGTTGTATAAACTTCTGCTTTATTTATTTCATGGCGAATTGTTGCCTGAGCTGCCGCTAATCGTGCAAGCGGTACACGGTATGGCGAACAGCTGACATAATCCAAGCCTGTTTTATAGCAAAATTCAATCGAGGTCTTTTCACCGCCATGCTCACCGCAAATTCCTGTTTTTAAGGAAGGCTTAGTTCCACGGCCTAACTTGACGCCTGTTTCCACGAGCTTTCCTACACCATCTTGATCGAGAACTGCAAATGGATTATCCGGCAGCACTTTATTTTCGATATAAGCCTGCAAGAACTTTCCTTCGGCATCATCACGGCTGTAGCCGAATGTTGTTTGAGTTAAATCATTTGTACCAAAGGAGAAGAAATCTGCTTCCTCGGCAATCTTATCAGCAGTCAAAGCGGCACGAGGAA
>NZ_JBALSN010000511.1:3528-4355 GCF_036966985.1 Neobacillus drentensis
TTCCAATTGTGTACTCGAAGTTCTTTCCTGTTTCTTCTTGGACGAGTAATGCCGCATCTATTACCAATTTCCGCATATCCTTTAACTCATTCACATGACCAACCAAAGGAATCATAATTTCTGGCTGTACTTCAATACCTTTGTCTGCGAGCGTTGCCGCCGCATAGAAAATGGCTTTCGCTTGCATTTCATAAATCTCTGGATAAATCATTCCAAGACGGCAGCCACGGTGGCCAAGCATTGGATTAAACTCATCTAATTGACGAACTTTTTTAAGCAACTGCTCTTTCGATTTTAATTCTGATGATTGAGGCTCTAAGATTTGAAGTTTCGTCACTTCCACCAACAAATCCTCTTTATTTGGCAAAAATTCATGCAACGGCGGATCAAGTAACCGAATAGTGACAGGGAATCCTTTCATTTCTTCAAAGATTCCTTCAAAATCTCCTTGCTGCATTGGTAAAAGGTGATTCAATGCTTCCATTCTCTCATGATAATTTTCAGCAAGAATCATTTTTTGAACAATTGGAATCCGTTTCAAGTCCATAAACATATGTTCCGTACGGCATAAACCAATTCCGCCTGCTCCGAATTCGAATGCCTTTCTTGCATCTTCCGGATTATCTGCGTTGGCACGGACCCCAAGTTTACGTTCTTGGTCTGCCCATGCTAGCAACAACTGGAATTCATCCGATAGTTCTGGGTCAATCATTGGAATTTCTCCCAGCATTACTTCACCAGTGGAGCCGTCAATCGTAATGATGTCTCCATAACTAACGACTTGATCGCCCACCGTAAACTGTCTAGCCTTTAAGTCAATCTTTAAG
>NZ_JBALSN010000512.1:0-1332 GCF_036966985.1 Neobacillus drentensis
CATTATTCTTTAACTTTAAAACCGTATCAATATCAGGTATTTGCGATCCGGCAATTGTAGCAATTAAGACACTAGTCGTGGTAGCATGGCTGCTAGCGACAACAGGGTCAAGAGTTGCTAAACCACCTAGAGCAATTCCCATGACAACGTGTGTTCCTGTATCCAAAAGGAAATCCTCCTTCAAATATAATTCTTGTCAAACATGCACAATTAATTTATCGTAAGACAAATACATTACTTATTATAATGCCTTTTTTCACGCAGTTTAACTACATCTGGAGGAACAAAAGTTATGATTATTGAACTAAAGAATATAGAAAAAATCAACAAATCTGCTTTTCAAACAGATTTAATTAACTGGTTTAAATATGAACAACGTGACCTGCCTTGGCGAAAAGACCAAGACCCATATAAAATATGGGTTTCAGAAATTATGCTGCAGCAAACAAGAGTGGATACGGTTATTCCCTATTTTAATCGTTTTATTGAGTGGTTTCCTACCATTGAAGATCTAGCAGAGGCTGAGGAAGATAAGGTTTTGAAAGCATGGGAAGGACTCGGATATTATTCTAGGGTAAGAAACTTACAATCAGCAGTTAAGGAAGTAAATGAGAAGTATAGCGGAATTGTACCAAATAGTCCTAAGGAAATCGCTGAGCTAAAAGGGGTTGGGCCTTATACGGCAGGAGCCATATTAAGTATCGCTTATGGAATCCCTGAACCCGCTGTGGATGGAAACGTAATGAGGGTATTTTCGAGGATTCTTTCAATATGGGAAGATATTGCCAAATCATCCTCACGAAAAATATTTGAAAAGGCAGTTCGTGAATTAATTTCTCATGATGACCCATCCTCTTTTAACCAAGCTTTAATGGAATTGGGAGCATTAATATGTACACCAACCTCTCCATCATGTTTATTATGTCCTGTTAGGGAACATTGCCAAGGATTTGAGGAGGGTGTTCAAAATGAACTTCCGATAAAGACAAAAAAAATAAGACAAGAAATGTTCAACTTGCTGCAGCTGTCCTTTTAGATGGGGATGGAAAGGTATTAATCCACAAGCGGCCGGCAACAGGTTTGCTCGCAAATTTATGGGAGTTCCCTAATGTTGAAATTCATCATCCCTTACAAAATGATCGGGAGCAGATTATAGACCTATTTGAGCATACCCTAAATATAAAAGTAAAACTTGAAAAAATTATTGGGCAGCTCGAACATGTTTTTTCTCATTTGGTGTGGAATATTAATGTATATACAGGTACCTTCCAATCTGATTTTCAGGAAAGTGACGAGTGGAAGTTTGTTTCAATAGAAGAAATGAAAGAATTT
>NZ_JBALSN010000512.1:1598-1926 GCF_036966985.1 Neobacillus drentensis
CGCTTGCGCTTTTCTTAATCATATACTGTTTTCGTACCATGGGTATAATCTGCCTCTTGTCTATTAATGCCGCCCCGGCTTTCGATTTCCTCAATAATTTCACGATGGATCGTTTGTCCCTCACTATTTAAATAGGGGGCAATCTGCTGCAAAGAATGGTGGAAAAATGCAAGTTCACTGCTTTTCCAATCCGATTTCGACATCATCGACAGTTCGGTCATATCACGTCCTACATACATCAGCATTTCTTCCTTTCTAAGGTTATTTATTCTTATTGTTTAATATTAATTGTCTTCTATTCGTGGAAAAGATAAAATAAATAGAAAAG
>NZ_JBALSN010000512.1:1941-6836 GCF_036966985.1 Neobacillus drentensis
ACTGAGATAAAGGAAACACGGAGAGCGTAGCGATCCGATGTTGACTTATCGTAGGGAAAAGAGCGAAGTCCACTAGCCGTTGGGCGATGAAGCTAGACATTGATCAAATATATATAACAAAGAAGGGAATAGTTGGATGACTCAAAAAGTAGCACTCATCACTGGAAGCAGCAGGGGTATCGGTAAGGCGACTGCTCTTCGATTAGCTGAAGCAGGATATGATATTGTCATTAATTATGCTAGAAGTAAAAAATCAGCTCTAGAGACAGCGGAACAAATAGAGGCACTAGGCAGAAAAGTACTAGTTGTTAAAGCAAATGTTGGCGATGTAGCGAAAATAAAAGATATGTTTACCCAAATAGATGCAGAATTCGGACGTCTAGATGTGTTTGTAAATAATGCTGCCTCAGGCGTACAACGACCAATAATGGAACTTGAAGAAAATCACTGGGATTGGACTTTAAATATTAATAGCAAAGCCTTGCTGTTTTGTGCCCAAGAAGCTGCCAAATTAATGGAACGAACTGGCGGCGGGAAAATTGTCAGCATTAGTTCTCTTGGTTCGATCCGCTATTTAGAAAATTACACGGTCGTTGGTGTTTCCAAGGCGGCTTTAGAAGCACTAACTAGATATTTGGCGGTTGAACTAGCCACTAAAAATATCGTCGTTAATGCAGTTTCAGGTGGCGCAGTTGATACGGAAGCATTAAAGCATTTTCCAAATCGTGAAGAACTGCTTCAAGAGGCCAAAGAAAAAACTCCTGCAGGACGAATGGTAGAAATTGAGGATATGGTAAATTGTGTTATGTTCCTTTTATCAGATGAGTCAAGCATGATCAGGGGGCAGACCATCATAATTGATGGTGGAATTTCATTACTCGTTTAATTATTTTTAAATAATATTTTTTGCGGATAATCTCCACGAAGCATGGACAAATTATATTCGTGGAGGTGATTAACATGGCAAATTTCAATCAACAGCCAAACAAAACTTCAGCTGGAACTAACATCCAGGAAGTAAGACAACAAAACGCTCAATCTCAATCTGGGTCACAAGGCTCATTTGGAACTGAATTTGCGAGCGAGACAAATGCTGCTGAAGTAAGAGCTCAAAATGCTCGTTCTGCTGCTGGTACAGCAGGTGCTGCAAGCTCTTCAGCTGCTGCTGGCTCATTCGGAACTGAATTTGCGAGTGAAACTAATGCTGCTGAAGTAAGACAACAAAACCAACAATCTCAAGCACGTAAAAACCAAGGCAATGGCCAATTTGGTCAAAGCTAATAATAGTTAAACAAAAAGAAGACACTCTAGATTCGAATAGAGTGTCTTCTTTTTGTCCTGAAGGTTAAAAAGCAACCTTCTGGCCGGCTCGTCTAATGCCTGTCGCCCCTGTTCAAGGCGCCTCCGCTTTTCTACTTTCGACAAAACTTCTCTAATGTCTACATTAATTTTCAAAGGAGAATACGACTTGTTCAAGAATACATATTAGGAACAAATAAGAAGGCGGTGAGGGAAATGGATCATTTTAACAGATTAGTTTCCGAACAATTGGTGACGATGGATAAATTATTATATCTTCAAGGAGAACTTGAGCGTTGTCAACAAATCGAAGTGGAGCTTCAGACATTACAGAAGTCGACGGATCTTGAAAGTATACAATCAGAGATTCGGCTGATGAAAGATGAGTTAAAAGAGATCCAGTCCATTTTTGAAAAGCAGACAGAAGAAGTAATCAATTCCTATCGGGAAATGAACTTAACACCCTCCTTTTAGGTGGAAAATAAGGAATCTCCTTAAAAAATTCGCAAATTTTTACAAAGAGCCATCGAAATATGGCTCTTTTGTTTTAAAATCTGTTCTCAACCGTTATAATAATAATAAATAGGAATTGTACTTTGTTACCTTTTGTCATTATTTATCTAACGGTTTCAAATAGGGTTACAAAGCGTTCAGGAATGAAGGTAGGGGAGAAACATGGGCGTACCCATCGAAGGTGAACCAATGCAAATACATAGCTATAAGCACAATGGGCACATCCATCGCGTCTGGGAAGAAACAACTGTTTTAAAAGGGACACAGAATTTGGTTATTGGAGGCAATGACCGAACACTAGTGACAGAATCAGATGGCAGAACGTGGATAACCAGAGAACCAGCCATTTGTTATTTCCATTCACAATACTGGTTTAACGTAATTGGAATGATTCGTGAGGATGGTATATATTATTACTGTAATATCAGTTCCCCTTTTATTTTTGATGGCGAAGCACTAAAGTATATTGATTATGACCTAGATATTAAGGTGTTTCCAGATATGACTTTTAATTTACTAGACGAAGATGAGTATGAACGTCATCGCCGTGAAATGAATTATCCAGATCCAATTGATCAAATTCTAAAAAGAAATGTTGAAAAACTGATTCAATGGATTCGGCAACGGAATGGCCCATTTGCACCAGATTTTATTGATATTTGGTATGAACGTTATTTAACATACAGACGTTAGATGGGTAAAGAGGATATTACGCGCCTGTTGATGTAATCAACAGGTTTTTATTTGCTTTTCTGGAAAGGGAACCAACTGTGTGATTTTATTATTGTAAGAAACTAATTGTATCATTGGCTTCTTATTATTTTTTGAAAGGAGGGCTATTTTGAGCAGTATTCTAAGGTATCTGCAATTTGTAAAACCGTATCGGCTTCAGGTGATTGGGACAATCATTATTGGGGTAATTAAATTTTCTATTCCGCTAATGATACCACTATTGATTAAATATGTTGTTGATGACATTGTGGGTAGTCATACTCTATCTCATGATGAGAAGATTGAAAAACTCTTGTTCATTATGGTTATCATGCTAGTTGTTTTTGTTATCCTGCGACCGCCGATTGAATATTACCGTCAATATTTTGCCCAGTGGACTTCAAGCAAAATTCTATATGATATTCGTGATTCAATGTATACCCACATTCAAAAGTTAAGTTTTAAATATTTTTCAAATAATCGTGCAGGGGAGATAATCTCACGTGTCATTAATGATGTTGAACAAACGAAGACATTTGTCATTTCCGGATTAATGAATCTTTGGCTGGATATTGCCACAATAATTATTGCCATTATTCTTATGTTTTCAATGAGTGTTAAGCTGACGTTTGTATCGATATTGTTGTTTCCGCTATACGCCTTTTCAATTAGATATTTTTTTGGGAATCTACGTAAGTTGACTCGGCAACGGTCACAAGCACTTGCCGAGGTTCAAAGCTATTTACATGAGCGTGTTCAAGGTATGCCTGTAATTAAAAGCTTTGCGATAGAAGATTTTGAACAGGGTCAATTTGATAAGCAAAATAAAAACTTCTTGGAAAAGGCTTTGCAGCATACTAGTTGGAATGCAAAGGCATTTTCTGCAGTTAATACCATTACAGATATTGCACCATTAATTGTTATTGGCTATTCTGCTTATCTTGTGATTCAGGACCAGCTATCCTTAGGGACGATGGTTGCATTTTTTGCCTATATTGATAAGCTCTACAATCCATTACGAAGATTGGTTAATTCCTCAACAACAATCACTCAATCATTTGCATCAATGGACAGGGTATTTGAATTTTTAGACGAGAAGTATGATATCGTTGATGCCCCAGATGCACAAGTTTGTAATCAAGTACATGGTGATATTTCATTTGAGAATGTGTCTTTTAGCTACGAAGCAAACGAAGAGATGGTTTTGAAAGATATAACTCTGCATGTAAAAAAGGGAGAAACAATTGCTCTAGTAGGAATGAGCGGCGGAGGGAAGTCGACGCTTGTTAGTTTGATTCCCCGTTTTTATGATGTGACAAAGGGAAGAATCACATTAGACGGGAGAGATATCAGAAACTTTAAGGTTCAATCTTTACGGGACAAAATTGGTGTGGTTTTTCAGGATAATCTCTTGTTTAGTGAATCGGTAATGGATAATATCTTATTAGCAAAACCAGATGCATCTGCAGAAGAAGTATACAGGGCTGCAAAAGCTGCTAATGCCGATGAGTTTATCTTGAACCTATCTGAAGGGTACAATACCAAGGTCGGCGAACGAGGTGTTAAGCTTTCAGGAGGGCAGAAACAACGAGTTGCGATTGCCCGCGTCTTCTTAAAAAATCCGCCTATCTTAATACTTGACGAGGCAACATCAGCTCTGGATTTGGAGAGTGAGCATGCAATACAAGAATCACTAGAAGCGTTAGCTAAGGACAGAACCACCTTTATCGTTGCACACCGATTGTCAACCATTACTCATGCCAATCGAATTGTACTGATTGAACATGGTCAAATTGTAGAAATAGGGACACATGACGAGCTAATGGCGAAACAAGGGAATTATTATAAACTTTTTCAAGTCCAACAATTAGAACAAAAAGAAACCGAAGCAGAATAAATGCTTCGGTTTCTTTTTTATAGAATATCTTCCTCAATTGATACTTCATTATGATGGTACGAATGAAAACTTGTAATTAAGGTATCTAAGTGTTCAACCTGTTCACCATAATCGATAATCGAGGCTATGATTTGCATTGTATGATATTGATGAGGACCGTCTTGCTCAGCAAATTCTTGCTGGTGAAGTAAAAATAAATCAAAGAGTTGCCTTTTATTTAAGCAAACGGTATTCTCTGAATCAGTGGGAGGGTTTGGAATTTTACCAATGAATCTAAGCATTAGTTGTTCATGATGGTAAATGAGACAATCCAATTGTTCCTGAATGGCTTGTTGAAATGACTCTGGAAGATGTAGTAATTCATTCTCAAAACGATGAAGCCGTTTTAATGTATCAAGTGCCTTTTTGGCAGCTGAGTGCATTTGTCTATAAATAACAAGCTTACGTGATTTTTCTAAGCTTTTTTTCTTAAAAT
>NZ_JBALSN010000513.1:0-2276 GCF_036966985.1 Neobacillus drentensis
CGATTGGTTTATAAAGGTAAGGATAATGAGCCCAAATAATAAAATGAAAAAGAAACGATACCTTTTTAATTCATTCATCCCATCACCACCCAAATAATATATGAAAATATTAGAGACATTACCACTGCTGATACGTTGCGAGAATAGGCAAAACTTCGCCCAAATATCTTTTGTTCCATAGGTAAAGTTGTGATTCCTACGGACATTAATGTAGACATTAATACAGCTACTTGAGGGAGTCCTGCACCATTTTGGACTAATGTGTGTCCAAGAGGAAATACAACAAAGCTTGGAACTAGTGCAAATGCTGAATAAACAATACCTGTCAATCCAGATTTTTCTCCAATGATTGAAAAAATTAAGGATGGAGTTAATATAGATAGTGATAGCCCAACGAAAAGCATAATTGATAACATGTCAGGTATAATATTACGAAAGCTTTTCCATGACTTTAATAGAGCATCTCTTGTTTTATTTCGATCTTTTATAAAAGAAATACTGAGAAGAATGATAGCCATAGCGTAAAGGATAGCACCATTAATCATGATTAGACTCCTTCCATTCTTTGTATTTATTTAAGAAAAATGATAAGTTCTTCATTTTTTCTTCTATATCTATTTGAAAATCTTCTAATTTTCTTTTTCCAACTGTAGTAATTTTGTACATTTTTATCAGCTTATCTTGATTAGATGTGTCCAAATAAGACTCAACAGCACCTTCTTTCTCTAATGTTTTTAATGTGCGATAAAGAATGGCACTATCAATTGGGTTGATGGGAAGCTCTTCTTCACATTTCTGCAGGAGTTTCCCTCCATAGCTATCTCCCTCTGTTAAAAACAGCAGAAGAAATGCACCTGTATGTTTCATGAAATATATAACCTCCTAATTTAAATGTAAAATTTTTTTGGCAATACCTTACTGTTAATAACAGTATACTGTTATCAACAGTAATGTGTCACTGACAGTATGTCCTTTTTTAAAAATTTTTTGTTCAATTTTTCAGTTCAGCTTTCGTAGGGTTAGTTGGATGGTAGCTTAAGAATGGAATTACAGTTCCATCTCGTGTGATGGCAGAACAAGCGGGGATATTGTTTAAGAGGAATCCATAGTTATCACCTATGACTCCCTTATAATTTAGAATGACAGAAACATATTGATGGTTTAAGAATTTTGTCTTTTACTGATTTAATAAGAAATATGAATGTGAAGGATTGCACTTAAACTAACGGGTGCATTACTGGAACAACGGTAATGCTTTTTCTTATTGAAGTAACGGGGCAGTTTAGTGAAAGAAGAAGGTAAATTTTGAACCAATAGAGAATTACATTGTTGGCGGAAAGTTAATCTTGAAAGGTTGAGAAATAATGGCTTACTTTTTTCAAAGTATGAAAAACAAGAGCAAAAGATACAAGTTATTATACTATTCAATGATAACATCTTTATTTTTAAATTTAATAGTTGCTGTAATTATATGGATTAGAGTTGAATACTTTAATCAGCATCTTGAAGGGTTTTGGTGGATAATTTTCTTTTCAGTATTAAGTGCAATTCTAGGTGGCATTTTAAATAAACAAGAGAAAGATTAACTAACCCCGATAGGTTCGTATTTATCCAACTAATGAGTCTATTGGTAGTTCTAGACTGCCAACATACTGTCGTCTTTTCTTCTTCAAGTAACGAAGCAGGTTAGTTCAACAACAGTCAATTTGTAACAAAAAAAAAGACCCCGTTTCGGGTTCTTTTCATTCGGGTGCAGTGTGCTTGAAATCAATCACCTTAGTCGTTATAGCTGCCACATTTTCATCCTGGTTCTCAAGCGGTAGGGATGTACCGAATGTGATTGTATCCGTTCCCAGCCTCTTGGTTCCATCGGATGAATTAACAGTGATTTTTACGACATAGGGGTATCCTAAGTCGTAACCTTTTTCGCTTTGGAACACTTGAACGAGATTTTTTTGCGAGGGGTGTAAATAAGTCACTGTTACTGAGTCATTTTTATAAAAGTCGCTTACTGCTTTGTCAATCTGGTTATGAAATGCTGAAAGCATAAAGTAGTCAGCAACCTGTCCCGAATCGTGCTGATGTGGTTTTTCAGCATAAACGGAGATGTAAAATAAGCTGCTTATTGAAACAATAAATATAGCTAAAGCCAGTATTTTTTTCATTTATCGTCACTCCTTTTCTGATAGCGTGTGTAAAGTAACCCAGTTTATGCAGTTATTCTTCGTAAAGTCAGTTAGTTGCTTGTGAAGGAATGTACTTAAACTAACGGGTGC
>NZ_JBALSN010000514.1:0-7612 GCF_036966985.1 Neobacillus drentensis
ATAAAAAGAATTTATTTAGCTGAGAAATGAAAAAGCGTTTCTAATTGACGAACAATTTCATCTTTATCCGCCTCAACCACTTTGAGATGCTGTGGCTTATTAAACAATTGATTTATTTGCTCAGGGAATGGCTGTTTAATACCACAACGTTCGATGGACTCATTAAATTTTGCAGGATGAGCGGTTGCAAGTGTGATACAAACCTCACTAGAATCATTACATCTTTCATAGGCAGCAACCCCACAAGCAGTATGTGGATCTAATAAATAATTTGTTTCAGCATAGTACTCGCTGATGGTTTGCAGGCACTCTTCCCCTTCAACACCATGTGCCGCAAAATCTTCTTGTACCCGGTGAAGTTGTTCCTGGTTTACAACAATTTTTCCTTCTGACTTGAATTTCTCCATTACAGCAGACACTGCTTTTGGATCCTCTTTAAGCAAGTAGTATAGATAACGTTCAAAATTGCTTGCGACCTGGATATCCATAGAAGGACTATAGGTGCTGCGGAATTCACCAGGCTGGTACACACCATCACGTATAAAACCTTCTAAAATGTTATTCTCATTTGTTGCTACGATGAGCTTTCCTACAGGAAGTCCCATTTTCTTTGCAAGATAACCAGCAAAGATATCTCCGAAATTACCTGTTGGTACACTGTAGTTAACATTCTTCACTTCGTTTTCTTTTGTCACTTGGAAATAAGCATAGAAATAATAAACTGTTTGCGCTAAAATTCGAACAAAGTTGATGGAGTTAATGGCACGCAGATGATATTTATTTTTTAGCTCTACATCTGCAAACAATTCCTTGATGATTCTTTGACCATCATCAAACGTTCCTTTGATAGCTAAATTCAACACACTCTTGTCATCAACAGTCGTCATTTGTAATTCTTGGACCTTACTTACTTTTCCATGGGGATGCAAAATACAAATGCGAATGCCTTCTTTACCTCTTACGCCTTCAATAGCTGATGCCCCCGTATCTCCCGAAGTTGCACCAAGTATATGAATCGTTTCACCAGTCTTCTTTGAAACATAGGAATATAGGTTTCCTAAGAATTGCAGAGCAATATCTTTAAAAGCAAAGGTAGGGCCATGGAAAAGTTCTAATACATACATATTATCCTTCAGCTTTTGTACCGGTGTTACCTCTGGGTGGCGGAAGGTAGCATAGCTTTTCTCGATTAATTCCTTTAACTCATTTTCTGGAATTTCACCATCAACATAATAGGAAAAGATTTCGTAAGCTAATTCTTGATAAGTAAGTTTTGACATTGCCTCTAACTTCTCTGCAGGAATTTGTGGGATTTCCTCTGGAACTAATAATCCCCCATCGTTTGCCAATCCCATTAAGACTGTATCAATAAAGCCAATTTTATTTACGCTTCCGCGTGTACTAACAAAGTTCATAATTTTCCTCCATGTTATATAAGTTATTAAATTTATTTTGGAGCTGGAGATTCCTATAATATTTTTGGTGCTTTAATATATAAAATTTATTGTAACACAATTGAGCGAATAGTCTATAAATTGTCGTTTTTGTAAGCGTTTTTATATTTTTTACATGTTTCGATAGTAGATTTCCTCATAATTACTCAACAAATAGGGGGAACCCTCGTATTTCATAAGAAAGTGACGATGAAAACTCTACATACTCATAAAGGATTGAGAAGAATGATATTGAATTATACAACTACAAGGAAAAAAACTTGTACAAATCGGAAAGGTTGTGAGTTTATGAGACTTTCAGATGTGCAGCCCAAGAAAAACTTCAGCTACATCTTCGTCCAATTTCCAGGAATGAAAATGAATGTCCCTATTCTCTCGAGCGGTGAGGGAAAGGCGGTGAAAGAAGATGTTGCTTTATGTGTCCAATTAAATAGCAAAGAAAAGGTTAATGATGTATACCTTGTACGCACACAGAGTATCAAACCTTTTGACTTTACAGATGAAGGAATTGGCGCAAAAGCAGCTTACCGAGTCATTAAGGAAAAAGTAAACTCTCAAGACTCTCATATGAAACAACCTGAAGAATTCGTCACGTTAATCACAGAAGAAGTTGAAATTCTCCAAAAGAAAACCAAAACCGGCTACAACTTCATTTTGGTGGTTAATAATCGAGAAATCGGAATAGTAGCTTCGATGGAAGTAGAAGTTTTCCAAACCGAGAAAGAACCATCACTACCAAATGAAAAAGTGAAAGAGCATGTCACTGTGAACACATTTGACAGGAAAACTAAGGTTGCCTTCGGAAGGAGGGAGAAAAAGCGAATAAGCTTCGGAGATCATGCTTTCCGTGCTTCTAAAGTTTTTGAGCCAATCCGAATACCTTTGGAGGCTGTTAAAAGAAAAGTTATAGTTTTTTCTCCTGCCGCATTAGATTTTATCGGTCCAGGTGATCAGAACCAAACCATTTTATACATGAGGGGGTGTTGATAAGAGGCGTTATTTAAAAAAACTTCATATTAGTAAGATCGAATCAAAAGGATTAAATGGATAATCCTTTTCGATAGAATACACTTTAGGAAAGGAATGAAATATTGGCTAAAAGCCTGATAATTACTAAGGAAAACTAAACGAATCCATTTATAATAGGGACTTAACCAATGAGTTAAGTCCTTTTTACTTTTCAGACAATTATATAATCAGATTTTTGATGGCTTGAAACAAATTGATTATTCGTAATCCAAAATCGCCATGGATAATCCCGGGCTTCACCAGTTTTGTCAATTCCAATCCTTTTTCCGGCTGATATACTTTCTGGACAAATGCCTTTGGCAATAAATAATGGTGGAAGCGTGAGTGGATGACTATAATCCTCAATGGTAATGCCCAATGATTTTGTCAGTTTGCCGGGGCCATTTGTCAAACTTAGCAAATCTTCCTTACCTCTTCTCTTTTTCATTAATTCAAGACCGTACAAAGGTTCAAGGGCGCGGACCAAGACGGCTTCAGGATGTTCTTCACCGCCGCTGACCACATTAAAAAGGCAGTGTGTATGCATTAAATAAGTATAAACAAGTCCTGAACGTTGGAACATCACCTCTGTTCTTGGCGTCCTCCTATTATTGTAGCTGTGTGCAGCCCTATCGCCAGGACCTATGTATGCCTCTGTTTCAACAATATATCCTGCCGCCATTCCCTCATTCGTTTCTTTAACCAAGAGGCATCCGAGCAAAGCCTTTGCCAGTTCAAGCGTGTGCTGACCATAAAAATCCAAGGGTAATGGTACGATTTCTTTTGTGAATTCTCCCAATAAATACGCCCTCCATAAAAATGATTTTCTTCTGAACTATGCACAAAAAAACAAATAATTAAACATTTTACAATTCTAAACTTCTTCTCATTTACAAAATAAAAAAATCCACCTTCTAAATAGAAAAAGTGGATGCACAAAGAGATGACTTGTGGTTGATCAGGCAAATGGTGATAGTGCTATTGGTAACCCGTACCTAAGTCCTTTTATTTTAGACTCTGCCATTCTCTAACCCCTTTCGTTTGATCCTCAAATAACTTGATGACTGAAGTTGCTAAAATGGCTACGCCTGCCCCCAGGGATGCTAAGTTAAATTTCATATTGGGGTGATGAAGACCGGGTTCTAACCCTGTACCTAGGCCGACCATCGTTGCTTTAATAGTAGGTCTTTTCTTTGTATAGAAATGAAAGTCTTCACCGCCCGGAGTGACAGGAGGATGAGCAAGTGCCTTTTCACCAAGCACTTGGCGGACCGCTTCTCCCACTATTACTTCCATATAGGGGCTCTTCTCAGCTGCAGCCATTTGTGCAGCAATTTCAAGTTGTACTTCAGCGCCATTGGCTTCTCCTGCATATTGGACCGCTCTCATTACACTATTTATTAAGGCTTCCATGGCCTTATTCGTTTGTGCCCTAAGATCAATACTAAATTCAGCTGCATCGGGAATAACATTGATGTTTTCCCCTCCGGCATTCACTTGTGTCACTTTGGCTGAACTTGGTATGGTTGGATCCACTTTAACCGAATTAACCGCTTGAATGATTGCACCAAGTGAATCAACCACATTGATGCCCAAATTCGGTCTCGCTCCATGGGCTTGGATCCCTTTAATTTTTCCTTTTAATAGAGTGGCAGCACCATGGTAAATAGCTGAAGAGGCTCGCCCCATCTCAATTTCGATTGCAGGTCTAACATGAATACCGAGCAAGAAATCCACTTCATCGACAATTCCATCATTTATGATTGCATGAGCACCTTTACCCGTCTCTTCAGCTGGTTGGAAAATAATTTTGAGACAGCCACAATCCGGTTTAAAATTGGATTCCTTTAAACAACGAAGTGTATTTAAGACCATGGTCATATGCGCATCATGCCCGCAGGAATGATTTGCCTTCCATACACCATCAACATTTTGCCATAATGCATCCATGTCCGTCCGTAAAGCGATCGTTGGGCCAGGAGTACCGCTGTTCCATTTAACCACTATTCCACAATGATTATTGTACGTTTCGTATGGAAGACCAAGTTTATCAAGTTCATTACAAATGAAGTCCCTAGTTTTTTGTTCCTTCCAGCTAACCTCTGCCAAGTCATGTAACTTGTCGTAATTATCAAGCAGAAGGGTGTTGTTATTCTTCACCCATTCTTTGATGCTAGTTAGACTAATGTTTATATGTGTATTATGCAGAAGAATCACTTCTTTCTAGCACGTAATATGCGATATTATTCTCTGGAATCAAACCAGTGACTTGATAGCCACTTGATAGGGCCTCACTTAGTTTATTCCGTGTGTATGATCGCCACTGTTGGAACAACTCAGGTGAGTCTTTTTTTATTTGCCGCACCTCTTTTGGAATAGGTAACAGATAACCAGAATAAATAGGCTGCAATTTTGTATCATCGCAAGGTATAGGCAGTTCCCCGTCAAACCTAATGTCAGATAATTTTTCATACTTTTTCCATCTTTCTTGATGGCTACGGTCTCCCTCAAGCGCATTTTTAACTGGCTCAGACAAAAGATCCCATTCCAGCAAAAAACGGTCGGAAGGTGTATCTTTATTTAATTTATCATTCATGTAACCATAATAAGCTTTAATATACGTTTTTACATACCCACCAAGTTTGGAAAGGTTCAAATATCCATTTTTAACTTCAAGAGGGTCAAAAGTCCAAATGATTTTTTCATAACCATATTCAATTGCCCACTCTCGCTGTTTAATTTTCAATCTTTCACCGATTCCTTGATTGCGGTATTGGGAATGTATAGCCATCATATGTGAACAGAGATAAGGCTTTTTACTAAGGTCACTGTAACCGGCAAATCCATAGCAAAATCCTACTAGTCTATTACGTTCCTTTACAAATGCACCAATGACTACCCCGCCGTTGTGAATGGCAGCCACCATCTGTGGGAGAGAGGTGACTACCTCTTCTCCCCAAACCATTTTTTGCAATTCAACAATGTCTGATAGTGAATCAAACTCTGTAATTATCTTATACGTAAACTTTTCTTGCATGACTGTTCTCCTGTCGCAGCACTTTTCCTGCGGTAGTGCCTATATATTTACCTTCCTTAACAGTCAGTTGCCCATTTACAAGAACGTAATTGATTCCAACCGGCTCCTCTAGCGGGCTTTGATAGGATGATTTGTCATTGACTGATTTGGGATCAAACACCACAATATCCGCAGCATAACCCTCTCGAAGGAATCCTCGATCTTTTAAACGAAGCAGTTGAGCAGGGGCTCCAGTCATCTTACGCACAGCCTGTTCTAGGGAAAGCGCCTGTTTTTCACGCACAAATCTTCCTAATACTCGTGGATATGTTCCGTAAAGTCTAGGATGGGGCTTCCCGCCAAAAATACCGTCTGACCCAACAATCTGTAGGGGGTGCTGCATTCCATAAATAACATCTTTCTCATCGCCCCAATGAACCACCATCGTAATTCCCGCATTCTCTTCAATTAATAAATCAAAGGCCGCCTCTGCAGGATCCGCTTCTAAAATCTCTGCTATTTCAATCATATTTTTGCCTTCTGCCCAGCGGTTTTTTTCTGTAGAAACAGCAGAAATAATAATATTTTCCCAGCCACAGGTTAGGACCCAGTTTTCGTAGTCCTCATTATGCTTAAGTTCTTGTTTTATTTTTTCTCGAATATCCGGTTCCTGTAATTTTTCTAACAGTTCAGAAGTTCCTCCTGCATGCATCCAAGGAGGTAAAATAGCGTGGAAAACAGTTGATCCAGCTGTATACGGATATTGGTCAAACGTGATTTCGAATCCCTCATTACGGCCCTGGTCCATTTTTTCAAGCGCTTTTACAAATTTATCTCTATTTTTTTTACCTGCGACCTTGAAATGAGAGACATGAAGACGAACACCTGAATGACGAGCAACATCAATGACCTCATCCAACGCTTCTAGGGAGTGATTGCTCTCGTTACGAATATGGACCACAAAGCAACCGTCATATTTCGCTGCCCCTTTGCAGATGGCAATTAATTCTTCTTTATTGGAAAACACATTAGGCGGATAGACTAGGCCCGAAGATACCCCTACAGCTCCCTGCTTCATCCCCTCTTCGACAAGGAGTTGCATTTGATCCATTTCTTCTTGTGTCGCCTGACGTCCATCAAAGCCCATGACAAGTGTCCGAACGGCTCCATGTGGCACGAGGTAGGTGGCATTTCCAGCGATATTGGAATTTTCCAAAAATTGAAGGTATTCATCGATTGTGTTCCAAGGCCAATCACCGATATCTCCATTGAGTCCTTTTAGCTGCTTTTGCCAAAGAGGTTTAGTTTCTTCAGAAACCGGAGCAACGGAAATCCCATCCTGTCCAAATAATTCCGTGGTCACACCTTGTAATACTTTAATATGGTGGATTTCAGGTTTTGTACAGAGTAAATCAGAATGGACATGCGTATCGATAAATCCTGGTGAAACAGCTTGGCCCTTTGCATCGATCACCGTTGCAGCCTGTTCGTTACTTAAATCACCCATTTTGCTAATTACCCCATTTTGAACACCTATATCCAGTTTCGTCCATGGATTCTCTGTACCATCAAAAACTTGCCCACCTTTTATAATAAAATCAAACAATGTAACCCCTCCTGTTCGTATGATTTATTCTAAATTATTTGACTATCAATTCATTTGTAAAAAACTCTTTACTGATCAGATATTGTTCAAATACAGATGTGCTGATTTCATAACCAATACCAGGCGAGTCAGGTACTTGAAGACGACCTGGTTGAGATAACATAATCTCTGGCGTAACAATATCATAAGCCCAATAACGATCGGAAGCAGATGTATCCCCTGGGATGATAAAATTGTCGAGTGCCGAAAGGGCAATATTATGTGCACGACCGATTCCCGCTTCGAGCATACCCCCACACCAAACCGGTATATTGTTAGATTTACATAAATCATGTATTTTTTTTGCTTCTGTCAGTCCTCCAACTCTTCCAACCTTAATATTGATAATTTTACAACTTCCTAGTTCAATAGCTTTTCGAGCGTCTTCTACTGAATGAATACTTTCATCCAGACAAATTGGTGTAGATAGCTGTTTTTGAAGCTTAGCATGATCAATAATGTCATCGTGAGCCAATGGCTGCTCAATCA
>NZ_JBALSN010000515.1:0-9712 GCF_036966985.1 Neobacillus drentensis
AATAAGAAAAAGGCTACCATTTTTGGCAGCCATTTCTTACGGAGTCGAGTAGAAGGGAGCCTTTCTACCTTACGGTAAATTGTACTCCTCCCCCCTCACAGAACCGTGCTTGCGCTATTAACGTACACGGCTCCTCCTAGTCATCATTTACAAAATATAGCTAATTTCTTTTCTTAAGTCGTATATACTTTCTGCTGTGCTTAAGGCATCAGCCCTCTCGATTTTCTAACATTCTGGAGCTCAATCCCTTCAACCATTTGGCTTTCGGCCCGCCACCTAACGGTCTACGCTTAAAGACTAAAGTTACCTTTAGCCCTCCAAGACTCGCTACGAGTGAATGGCTAGTTCTTACTCGACGGGAATCCCACACGCTATATGATACGACCTATGCTTAGCCGCACAAGCACCCGTTTGTTTCAGAACAAAGCTTCACAAGCTTTGAATTCAATCTTCGTTTTTATTGTATTACTAAATTAGCATCCCCAAAAAAGTGAGGCTGAAATAAACAGTAACTTTTCTTTTCGATTTTAATCTTCAATCTTAAACCAAGGACCTGAAGCTTGAATGAAATTCCAAAGTTTTTCTGGAAGCTCAAGCTCGCTTACTTTTGAAGTCTTAATTGCTGTCTGAATTTCAGCTTCTTTTCCATTCTGAACCTTTTCTACCCAGTCTGGATTCATGATTAATGTATGACCAACTGCAGCTAGGGATAGACCCTTATCTAATGCAGATTCAACATCATCAGCAGTTACCATAGAACCCGCAGCCATTACAGGAACTCTGTCGTTAACATGTTCAACAATTAATTCAAGCCGTGTTTTTCCATCTTCAATGCCTCGTGGTTTTGAAGATACATCATCAAGCGAAACATGGATGTAATCCAAACCCTGTTCAACCAGACGATCAATTAATTCATAAGCATCTTCCATCCCATAACCGCCATGTTCTTCAGGTGATATTCTGTACCCTAAAATAAACGGCTTTGTTGCGTGATTCTTAATCACATTTTTCATTTCCTGAATGACTGCCAATGGGAAACGCAAGCGTTTTTCTAGAGATCCACCCCATTCATCGTCACGTCTATTGAAGAAAGGAGAGAAGAAGTTTTGAAGTAAAAATCCGTGTGCACCATGAATTTCAACACCATCAAAACCAGCTTCAATAGCTCGTCTGGTAGTTTCTCCAAAAGCATGAATCACTTCTATTATTTCATCATGTGAAAGTTCTCTAGGTAATACTGAAGGAGCAAATGCAGTAGCTTCAGTTTCTACAGCACTGGAACTAACCACCTCACCATTTGGCGTTAAAGATGGCAGTGCTTTGTTGCCTGCATGAAAAATTTGAAGCAACACAGGAGCTCCTCCACTTTTCGCCGCATCCGCCAATTTCCGTAGACTTGGAATAAATTTATCTTCATAAGCTGCGAATTCATGCGTAAAACCTATACCGTTTTGTTGAACATGAGTACATCCTGTGATAACAAGTCCTACTCCATTGACTCTTTTTTTATAATATTTTACTTCTTCATCTGAAACGGTGTAATCATCATTACTGCTCCAAGTTGTCATTGGTGCCATAACGACTCTATTTTTTATGGTGATACCATTTTTAAATGTAAATGATTTAAACAAGTTGCTATATTTTGTGTTCATTTATTAACCTCTTTCTTGTTCTAGTTAGTTTTGCACTATTTTGTAAAGGTGTATCACTGGTGCAAGAATAGGTTAATCCTTAGAGAGCACTCTAAGGCAAGTTTTTTTTATTTTTTTCGATAAAAAAACGTTTTCGAAAGCTGTATGTACGTGGTTTATCAAAAAGACGCAAATGAAAAAAACAACTGGCTGCTTAATTTTTAGAGAAACAGTCTCCTAATTCATTTTCATAAAAATTAATTTTATTATCCAGATGCTCTAAACTTTGACGAAGCTTCTCAAATTCTTCTACTACTTTTTTTCGATGATTTTTGAGTAAAGCTATCCGTTCTTCCATTGTTTCATCTCCAATCTGCCCCCACATCGCAAATTGCTTCATGTCTTTTAGAGACATCCCCGTATTTTTTAGGTGGAGCAAAGATTCTATCCATAATTTATTTTCATCCGAGTAGATTCTGACATTGTTATTGTCTCTGTTTACTTTTATTAACCCTTCCTTTTCATAAAACCTCAATGTATGTTCACTTAACCCAACTATTTTAGAAAATTCTCCAATAGAATATGTCAATATAACCGCCTCCATAAATCTGATATGTCTATGTCTTCTTTCATTTTTAATTTGTACACAAATATAGAGTAATACTTAGAGTTTACTCTAAGTCCAGAATTATTGATTCTTTTGCCCGTTTTAGCAGCCAGTTCTTGAGGTATAGCACCCGTTAATTTAAGTACAGTTCTTCACATACTTTGTTTAAGTTAAAAAGGGTACCTCTTCAAATCCTTTGTCCACACAATATTACCACTCGATTCTTTTACCATCTCTGAAGAATCCCCCGTTAGGTCCTTCAGGTCCAACAGTCGCTAACCAAAGAATTGACTCAGCTGCTTGCTTAGGAGTTCTTGGAGCAGATGGTCCACCCATATCTGAGCTCACCCATCCCGGATCGACTGAATTTATTTTGATATCACCATTGATTTCTGCTGCTAACAATCGTGTTAATCCATTTAGGGCAAATTTAGACAATTTATAAGCTCCTACTCCTGGATATGACATTTCGCTCATGGCTCCATATTCAGAGGAAACATTAATAATCCTCCCATAGCTTTGTTTTTCCATAAGGGGAATAAAGGAACAGATGACATGGTAAGCGCCGAAGAAAT
The DNA here is from genome assembly GCF_036966985.1 of Neobacillus drentensis. Classification (GTDB taxonomy): domain Bacteria; phylum Bacillota; class Bacilli; order Bacillales; family Cytobacillaceae; genus Neobacillus; species Neobacillus drentensis_E. The sequence goes on from NZ_JBALSN010000515.1 coordinate 2,814, forward strand.
TGGTTGCCATTGTTTTCTCCAGAATGGAAGGGTCCGTTGCCACTAACCTTTTATTCTCTTCCAGATACACGCCAGCATTATTTATCAATACGTCTAACCTTCCATAACGCTTATTTACTGTAGTTGCAACTTGATGGATACTTTCTTGATTGGCAACATCCATTTCTACACACGAAACATCCAGACCTAACTCCTTAAGATTTTGCACAGCTTCATAACCCATTTCTGGATCACGGCTTGCCAAAATAACCTTAAAACCTTTCAAAGCCAATTGTTTAACCAGCTCATATCCAATACCTCGATTCCCGCCAGTGACAAGTGCAACTTTTATATCTTTTGACATTTTAAATCCTCCATTTCTCGTACTCAGATTGAGTGGCATTTAAAAATCCTAATAGGGATACACCTTAGGTGGAGAGTTGTTTTGTAGGACTATACATATAATTTCTTAGTAAAATAGTTACCAAACTTAGTATCAATGATAGGAATCCCACCAATACGACGAATCGTGTACCCATATCCGATATAATTAATCCGCCTACAGCTGCACCAAATGTAGTTCCTAAGTTAGCGGATGTTAAAAATAATCCATTAGCGAAATCAGGAGCTTCAGGAGCTGCAGACATAATCCAATACTGAGTGATATTACCCCCAATACCAGCCAATATTCCCCAAATTAAAGTAATGACCGCCATAGGTACGGTAAACTGTCCTGTGAAAAATAATAGGATATAAACTGCACCCAATACAAAAGGATAAGATACGACAGATTTCTTCGCATTATTGGTTAGTAATTTCCCTGCTACTACGTTTCCAATAATAGTGGCTCCACCGTACATGAATAACATTAAACTAATAGAATTCGCAGACATATTCGTAACACTTTTCAGATACTCAGCTAGATAACTATAAACTCCAAATACGGCAGAATTTAATAAAATGACAGTCAGAATGGAAAGCCAAGTAATTGATTTTTTTAATACCGATATTTGAGCTCCGTAAGAAAGTCTTTCCTCCACCGGCATAGATTGTACAAATAGTAAAGTAGCAATGAATGCTATAGCATTTACAATAGCAAAGAATACCATCGCCATTTGTAAAGAAACTGCACTAGCAATAAAGCTTGAGACTGGTACACCGATTACCATACCGGCAGATACTCCAATAAATACTTTAGAAACAACTTTTGGAGCTTCTTCTCTACTTACTGAGGCAGCTGCTACTGAAAATGCCAAAGAACAATAAATTGGATGAAAAAAGGCTGGGATTATCCGAGAAATTAATAGAATGGTAAAGTTGGATGTAAATATCGATACGATGTTCCCCAAAACAAAAACAGCTAGTACAAGTAACATGACCTTCTTCCGATTTATGCCTGAAAACAATAAGGGCATCGTTGGACCAGATAGTGCAACAACAATGGCAAAAAGACTCACCAGCCATCCTGCTTTTGATATACTGACATGAAAGTGTTCAGCAATGGTAGGTAGTATCCCAATAACACCCATTTTAGTATTTAAGATGCCGAAAACTCCGATAGTTAATATAAAAATCAACACATTATCTCGTTTAGTCAACAAACACAACTCCTAACTTCAATAAAATGCCCCCAAAAAGATTGAGGACATTTTTATTAACACTTCTTCCCGAAGAATTCAAAGTTAACCTCATATGAAAGCTTATGCATCTTCGTAAGCTAGGGATATCGAAAGGTCCCGATAGGCATTGATCTGGTTTTGAAGTTCTGCAACTTTCTGCTCTGCACCAGCAATCGCATCTGCACCAGCGGTCCAACGTAAAGGTGGTTCATCCCGATTTACGATGGTGATTAAAGCCTTAGCAAGTTTGGCAGGATCGCCTTCCTGTTTTCCGTTTTTTTCGTTCCAAAAAGCCTGATATTGCGCATTACGCTCGGCGTAGTCATCGATAGAAGCCTCAGCAAGGAATGTAGATTCTGGCTCCAAAAATTCAGTGCGGAAGAAACCTGGTTCTACAATAGTGGTTTTGATTCCATAAGGGGTGACATCTTGATGTAACGACTCCATAAAACCTTCAAGACCGAACTTCGAAGCACAGTAAGCCGCATTGTATTCAAATCCAACTAATCCCGCAAGAGAAGAGATTGAAATAATGTGTCCGGACCGATTCTTACGCATCAAAGGCAACACGGCGCGGGTGACGTTCATCGGACCATAGAGGTTGGTATTGATTTGTTGTTTAATCTGTAGTGGGGTCAACTCCTCGAAGAATCCACCATAAAAGCTGCCTGCGTTGTTCACCAACACATCAATACGCCCAAATCTTTCAACAGCAGACTTTACTGCAGCTTCAGCATCTGTTGGGTCTGTGACATCTAACCTCACAATTAACAGATTTTCGTCATCTCCAAGAACTTTGGCTATCCTTTCAGTATTACGACCGGTGGCGACGACCTGGTAACCTGCGGCAAGAGCAGCTTTTACGAACTCCACGCCCATTCCACGTCCAGCACCTATGATAAACCAAACTTTCTTATTTTCAGTCATATTCCTTACCTCCTAGTTTCATCCTCGATTTTATTTTTTTCCTTGGAAAGGATTCCTTTTTCGCTATATCTATTAAAGAGCTTGTTTCGTTGGACGAATCAAGATTTCGCTTACCGAAACAGTTTCAGGTGTGCTAATGGCATAAGCTACTGCTTCTGCCACGTCCTCTGACTTTATTCCGAAACCTTCTGTACGTGCACTTTTCCTCGCCATTTCTTGTGTTTCCGGATCATTTATAGTGTTATATAACTCAGTATCCACCGCTCCTGGAGAGATAATGGTGCTACGAATATTATTTTCCCGTTCTTCTTGACGCAGCCCTTCCATAATGGCACGAACAGCAAATTTTGTCCCAGAGTACACAGCTGAGCCAGTCCATACAACATGCCCAGCTACGGAGTCAGTCGCAATAATTTGACCCGATTGTTGTTTTTTCATGATCGGTAAAACCGCAGCAATCCCATTTAAGACACCTACGATATTGATGTCTAGCATTTGTCGCCATTCGTCAAAGCGTGTTTCTGAAAGTGGAGCAAGTGGCATCACTCCAGCATTATTGTAGAGTACATCGACACGACCATATTTCTCGATTGCCAAATCGATAACAGCTTGCACTTCCTCTTTATTTCTTACATCTGCAACAGCATATGAAATTTCAGCATTTGGTAATGATTCAACAAGAGCTTTCAAGCGATCTTCACGACGAGCCGCAATGACTAGCTTTGCTCCTTCTAGTGCCAGTTTCTTGGTTGTTGCTTCACCAATACCACTTGATGCACCCATAATGACAACAACTTTATTTTGAATAGTAGACATATTAAATGACACCCTTTCTTAATCTTGTTTCAACTAAAGAACTTCAACTTTCTTCGTTATTTATTTTAGCTTGCTTTACGTATAATTCCTATTACTTATATCTTATATCATGGTATGCTTGAAACGCATATCAGAAAGATTTATACTAAAACATTATAAAGGAGGAGTTACAAGTGGAATTAAGAGTTTTACGATATTTTCTTACTGTTGCAAGAGAAGGAAGCATGACTGCTGCTGCTGATTTTTTGCATGTGACACAACCAACCTTGTCAAGACAATTAAAAGACCTTGAACAAGAATTAGGGAAAAAACTATTTATTCGCAGTAGTCACAGTATCATTCTTACAGATGAAGGAATGCTTCTTCGAAAAAGGGCAGAAGAAATCGTTGATATGGTTGATAAATTAGAAACAGAGTTCAGTTCTATGGAAGAAACCATAAGTGGTGATGTTTACATAGGTGGTGGGGAAACAGAAGTCATGAGACACATTGCGCTGGTAGTAAAAGATTTGCGTTCAACTTACCCAAATATTCGATATCACCTTTACAGTGGAAATGAAGACGATGTGACGGAACGTCTTGATAAGGGACTTCTTGACTTTGGTATTTTAATTCAACCGGCTGATTTATCGAAATACAATTATATTGATATCCCTGGTAAAGATGTTTGGGGTGTTGTGATGAGAAAAGATAGTCCTCTTTCCTCGAAAAATACCATTCAAGTAGTGGATTTATTAAATGTTCCGGTGATTTGTTCACGACAGGCTATGAAACAGACGTTTTCTAAAAATGAATTTGCGGATTGGTTTGGTGATGATTTTGAAAAATTAAATGTCGTGACTACCTATAATCTTGCCTTTAATGCTGCCATTATGGTTGATGAGGGTATTGGTTATGCAATAACTCTTGATAAATTAGTAAATACGTCAAGCGACAGTAACCTTTGTTTTAGACCGCTAGAGCCAAGACTTGAATCTGGCTTAAATATTGTTTGGAAAAAGCATCAGGTTTTTTCTGCTGCTGCGTCTATGTTTTTAAAAGAAATTCAGGCGAAATTTAGAAATTCTTTTTCAGCTGTATAGGGGATACATTTAGTGCTTCTACCATGTACGCGTGGCAGTTCCTAAAGGTATTTGGGTATTAATGACAACGGATTGATTTTAAAATAAATAATAGAAAAAGCTGATTTTTCCTAATTTGGAAAATCAGCTTTTCTAACTTTGTGAAGGAATATACTTAAACTAACTGCCCCGTTTGTTTAATAAAAAAAGCAGCCCTTAATAAAGGAATGCACCCGTTAGTGAAAAGCAGCGAGTTATATACTTATTTTTCTTTTACTTAATAAAAAAGAAACCTGTCCCATTTTCTTGTGGAACAAACCCTTGTTGAGCTGAACTATTTTCCACCATATTTTGCTCTTCTACATATATTTGTGGTAACATTTTTCCTTCAGCCACATTACCTTCTCTACGTTTTTGCTCTTCTACGGATATAACTCTGTATGGGCTTCTGTTTTTATTTTTTTAAATGGAAAGGTACAGTAGTAACAATCACGTTTCTCCGATACAGCAAGAAAGACTTAATTAATAAGCTTGATTGATTATGGAGAATATTGTGCCAGCCTTTCTTAGTGATAAATTGTGGGATGACCACTGTTACTTGATAGTTAGATTCGCTCGCTTTATGTTCAACTGTATCAACAAACTTAGTTAGTGGCGTTATGATACTTCTGTAATGAGAGTGCAGCGTTACCAGTCTTACTTCAGGTTGCCACTTCTTCCACTTTTCTTCAAACGTATGCTCGTCATCTCTTTCAAAAGCCACATAAACGGCAATAATTTGATCTGGCTTAAGTGATTTGGCATAGTTTATTGAGTTTTCTACCACATGAGTAATGCCAGCCACTGGAACAATGAGTACATTCCCTTCAATCTGTAAAGCGGGCTCACATGTAGTAATCCTCAATTGATCCCCTACTGCATCATAATGTTTTTTTATTCGGTGAAAAATAAAAATAATAATCGGTAGAAAAACTAAAATTGACCAGACTTGATTGAATTTAGTTAAGAAGAACATTAATGTGACAATGAAACTAATTAATGCACCCGTTGTATTAATAATAAATTTCGGCAACCAGCCTTGAGGCTTTTCTCGAATCCATTTAACCATCATTCCTGTTTGAGACAATGTAAATGGAACAAACACTCCGACTGCGTAAAGTGGGATAAGATGCTCGGTTTCTGCATGAAAAGCAAGGATTAGGATAATCGAAGCTAGACCAAGTATGATGATACCGTTTGAATATCCTAATCGGTCACCTCTCATCAGAAACATCCTTGGAATAAACTTATCTTTAGCAAGATTAACCGCTAGCAATGGGAATGCAGAATATCCAGTGTTGGCAGCAAGGATTAATATTAAGGCTGTAGTTCCTTGGATAAAGAAATACATAAAATTCCGTCCAAAGACATCCTCTGCAATTTGTGAAACAACCGTTACCTCAGCTCTTGGAGCAGTTCCATAATAATAGGCTAAAGTTATGATTCCTGAAAACAAGATAGCAAGCAAAATCCCCATCATTATTAGCGTTTTAGCAGCATTGTTTGGTGCTGGATCTTTAAAGTTTGGTATGGCATTAGATATGGCTTCAACACCTGTTAATGCTGAACTTCCTGAAGCAAACGCCCTTAATAAAATTAATAAACTTATCCCCGCCACAGGTGTTCCTAAAGGAGTGTGAAATTCAGGAGCAACACTGCCTGTTAAAATGTTGTAAATACCCACACCGATTAAAATAAACAAGGCTAGAACAAATAAGTACACGGGGTAGGCTAATATGGAAGCGGACTCCGTTACTCCTCTTAAATTCAGAAGTGTAATAAAAATTACAAATACAATGGCAATTTCCACATTATAATTATGTAAGGTGGGAAAGGCAGAAGTTAAAGCATCAGTCCCAGCAGACACACTTACTGCAACCGTAAGAATATAGTCTACTAAAAGTGAGCCTCCAGCAATTAATCCTGGATTTACTCCTAAATTATTTTTCGATACAACATAAGCTCCTCCTCCATGTGGATAAGCAAATATGATTTGCCGATATGACAGTATGAGAGCTGTTAAAAGAATTAATACACCAACTGCGATAGGAATGGAGTACCAAAATGCTGCTGCTCCTATTGTTGCCAACACGATTAGTATTTGTTCAGGACCATATGCCACCGATGATAGTGCATCGGAGGAAAGTATAGCTAATGCTTTCGTTTTATTAATTTTTTGTTCCCCTAATTCATGTGATTTCAAAGGTCTTCCAATTAAAAATCTTTTTATAGATGAAAACATTCATTAGTCACCACCCAATTGTGTAATAAGTTATGTTATATATTGCCCTATAAAGCATTTTTTCCTCAAAGTTGCAAAAAAAAGTGCCTACAAGTCATAGTTAATAGACCTGTAGACACATCATTTTACTGGTATTACTAGCTCCACCTTCCTTCTCATATGACGCTTACGAGGTTAGCTGTCGGATTTGGACCTTTGAGTAGCCCTACCTTGAAA
>NZ_JBALSN010000515.1:9860-10487 GCF_036966985.1 Neobacillus drentensis
GGTTTCAGCGATTTAGAACTTTGAAACAGTGATTATATTACTATTGTGTTCACCAAAAGTAAATGATTTTTATGTATAAAGGATTAAAACCAAAGAAAACGGAAAGGTTAAAAAACAGATAGTATACATGCCATATAAAAAATATATAAGAGATCCTATTTCAAAGGAGGTCTTTTCATGTTCAAAGAGAATAGACCCTTATTATCTGATGAATTTTTAGACGAGCTAGCTAAAGAAATTAACCAGCAATATGGCGGTCTAACAAATGAACAAAATGCGGAACCCATAAATAATGATTAAATTTAGTATAAGCCCATTATAAAGCATCCCCAATATTGATCATCAACCGCATTGTGTGTGCGGTTTTTTTTGTCCTAATATTCTTCTTTGATCTTAACGCGAGAAAAATAAAAAAAAGCTGCAACAAAGACAGCTCCCTTTACTTTTATCAATGTACAATTATACTAAATATGCTAATGCTTGTTCATATGCTTATCTTTACTCATAACTAAACGTAAATCAGAATTATCTCGCACTGTTGACCGCCCTTCTACTTCATAACGATTTCCAAAGATCAGGAGAAAAATGGTTGATTTATCGCTCATACGGTGAAATTTTTTCTCAACA
>NZ_JBALSN010000516.1:0-3039 GCF_036966985.1 Neobacillus drentensis
ATATTCTCCAATATAAATAGTGTTTATGAACAAATGGAAGAACTTCAAAATGTAAAAAAAGGAAAACTAATCATTGGGGCAATGTCGGAAGAGTTAAGTCAGCTTGCATCCGTCGTTTTCTTAGAACTTCATCGCAAGTGGCCCCATGTGCAAACAAAGATTTTTATGTCAGATAACATTGAAGAAAAGGTTTTTAGAAATGAAATTGATATAGCTTTGACACTCATGCCTGTAGAGAATGAAAAGTTAACGAATATCCCTTTATATATTGAAGAATATTTTTTGGCGGTTTCAGATGACCATCCATTGGCAGATAGGGATATAGTGAAGTTGGAAGAGATAAGGGACCTATCACTTGTATTATGTCCAATAAACCACACGTGCCGAAAGTTAATTGATGCTGCCTTTGCCTCTGTGGGATTTGCCATCCAGCCAATCATCGAATTAACTGAGGTAAAATCTATATTGAGTTTAGTGAAAGCAGGTATTGGAGCAACCATTCTTCCCAGAACACTTCTCGATTCGGAGAATGATGGAACCCTAAAGGTAATTAAAATAGAAAACCCAGCTATTTGTAAGGAAATTGCCATTGTACATCATAAAGAAAAGTATATTGGATATGCTGCAAGAAGTTTTATAGATTTGATGGTTGCTTATGTGGAAAAGACAAAACTGAATGAGAGAGTGTATCCTGAAAATACTTTACTCACTTTCTGAAGAATTTTCCCTTTTTAAAAAACCTTCCCCATTCCATCAAGCGGAATGGGGAAGGGAGTAGAGTAGATTTTGGTCAAAGTGATAATCTTTAACGTTGTTTATTTGGTAATTTTAAACGATGGACACTGCCGCCTTGTGTGCCAACAAACAAATATTCTTCGTCTGGTGATAGTTCAAGGGCAGTCGCATTTCTGTTATCGAGGCCCTCGGATATATTCGTCCATGTTTCCCCGCCGTCCTCACTCATTAGCACACCGCGACCTTGCTTACGGAGATCCTTTTTATTAAAGGAACCAGTGGCTGCATAGACGACTTTAGGGTTACTAGGGGAAACGATGATATCATTGACATATATTTCGAGCTCATCAGCACCCTTTGCTGTTTCTAATGTTTTCCCGCCATCTGTGCTGACATACAAATGGTTTCCTCCGACCACCAAATGGTCCGAATTGTGTGAGTCAATCGCAATCCTGCTTACAGGAACGTTTTGAATTTTTTGGAATGATTGGCCCATGTCTTTGGACAGAAATAGCCCGTCATTTCCGCCTGCCCAAATCCGGTTAGGATCGTTAGGATCACCGGCTAAAGCTATAAACTGGTGCTCTTGCTTAATTGTTTTCCAATTCTCCCCACCATCTTGGCTGATTAACATACCTTTTTCATATACGTTTTTATATGTGATCATGATTTGATTTGAGTTGGCTGGGTGAACCTGCATGGCAAGGGCGGTTCCCCCACCTTCAAACTTCAAATCCCAGTTTTCCCCACCATCTTTGCTTCGGTACACATACATACTCTGAGTCCAAGAACTATAGCGTAGCTTGTAAGCAACATTTGGTTCTGTTGGGGACGTTGCAATATGATACACTTGTTCTCCATCTTTTCCTTCACCTTCAGCCGCGCCCCACTCGAGTGTTACGGAATCAACCTTGTTTTGAACGGGTAACGCTGTTCGGTACATTTCGGATTCAGTCCCGGCAAGTAACCCGTATCCTTTGGAATTCCGGGAAATAGCCAAGTCATAAACCGTTGCTCCAGGAATACCGATCCGTTTATATGTTTCACCTTTATCCTGTGTTCCATATATCCCTGCCTGAATAGAAGAAACATAAACTGGGCGCATCTCTTTAGGAGAAGATTTTGGTCCTAAGGCGAAATCGAGTTCATAGGAGGCAGACCCAGGAAGCGGTTTTTTCCAGGTTTCCCATGTTGTTCCGTTATCGTGACTCACCATTATTCCATCATACCCAGTCCCGACATAAATATCCCCCTCCAGAATCTCTATGTGAGATACATTATTAAATGGTATTTGAGAGTGCGTAAGTTCTTTCCAATCTTTACCTTTGTTATAGGAAGCGTACAATCCGCCACCAAATGTACTGGCAATTAGTATATCTTGATTGCCTACTACATCCTTTGTACTACTAAAAGGCGGCTGAAACAATTTCTCAGATGTAGGCGAACCAGAGAATACATCTTTCAAAACGTATAAACCTTTGTAGCCTGTTGAAAGGTAAAGGTCGTTATTCAAAAGATGTGCGTCAGTAAGATATGGCCACCATCCAGACAGCTTCTCCCAGTTCATTCCTCTGTCCAAGCTGACATAGACTTCGTTCCTCGTAAGAGCAACTAGTTTTTGCCCACTTTCATCAATTTGTAAGTCAGTAACCTCTACATTCGGAAAAGGTAGAGTGTTCCATGTTTTTCCGCCATCTTTGCTGGCTAATATCTTACCTTGATAAGTTGGATCAAAATAGGACCCATTAATAGGCACATATATATTTTTTTCATTAGTGGGATCGACCACTAGAGCTATTGGCATTCCTCCTGCGACAGGAAAATTTTCAAACTGATGCCAAGTTTTTGTCCCATCTTCCGTCCGGAAAATAGAAGGAGTTCCCTGAGATAATGCCCCTGCAGGTAATACCGTCATGCCATTAGGATTTTTCAGGTCAAAATTCATCAAGCCTGTATTAGAGTAAGGCCCAACGGCTTTCCAGGATGAAGCGTGTTCCTTAACGGCTGGTAATTTTTCCAGAAAACTAGAACCTATTATTGCCGCTTCCTCAGTAGAAGAATTTTTGACTGTGGAAATGGCATCAATCCGATATATTCCCACTTCGCTTGTCTGAACGGGCACACGCCACCAATGATCATGATCTAAGACAGAAGTCACTTGATTTGTTTTTCCACTTGGAGTTCGTACTGTCACTTTTGGAGCTTGTGACAAATCAATCGGACTGAAAATGAAGGCTTCCGTTTCACTTACTGATGATGGTACTGGATCGGGAGATGCAGTAATTTGGAGATGCCGTACTGTCA
>NZ_JBALSN010000517.1:0-4573 GCF_036966985.1 Neobacillus drentensis
TTTTCTTAAAATTACACCAATTTCCTCGTTTTTTCATTAATTTCAAGTGAAAAGGAAAAAGCCCACTGGAAGGTAGGCTTATAGTTACTTTTTGCTTATTCTATTTATCGAGAGAGCTTTCCTCACTTAAAGTTAAACAAAGCTCTGAAACTCCTAAAAAGTTTTGAATGGCTAAAGCACAGGCTCCCATAATACATGCCTTTTTGCCAAATTCAGAGATATTCAATTCAGAATAATGGCTAATTGGTGAAGAAAGATGGGCTTTAAGTTTCTTAACCGTATCCGGAAGTAGACGAAGAACTTCACTATTGACCACAAGGATTTCAGGATTATAAAGATTAATTAAATTATTTAACCCAATTGAAAGATAATAAAGAAATTGATCAATCTTTTCCGTGAATTCAGGATCCTGTTCTTTCATCCGATATTGAATCTCTTCAATGTTAAAAGCCAGATTTTTTTGTTTTTCATCCATTTTGATAAACAGACTCATTTCAGAAGCATATTGCTCCCAGCAACCTAAATTTCCGCAACTGCAGGGCAGGCCATTCGGAACAACAATCATATGCCCAATCTCACCTGCATAGCCGTGGTATCCTTTGAATAATTCACCATTAATAATGAAACCAATCCCAATTCCAGAATACAAACTAACTGATAATAAGTTGTTACTTTGGTGGTATTTATACACTTTTTCCGCAATCGAGCATAAGTTGGCATTATTTTCGATGACAACATTGACTCCGGTTTCATTCTCTAAGTCTTTTTTTAAGTTTTTGTTTTGCCAGCCATGTTGAGGTACATAATCAACTATTTCATCTTTATTTACAATTCCATGGATTCCAATCGCAATTCCAACAAGACCGTAACAAGAAGAGGCGAACTTAAGTTTATAACCATTAATCTGTTCAATTAATAACTTCAGAATGACATCATAAGCTGATACTTGAAGTTCTATTATGTCGGTCCGAACGGAAGTACCGATTAAATCTGATATGGTAAATGTAATTGAATTTTTATCCAGGTCGATTCCGAGGACAAATCCTGCATCACGGTTAACTGAGAGCATGACTGGCCTTCTCCCTAAACTTCTGTGTTCCTGTTGTGTTTCAATAATAAACTTTTTTTTCAGCAAATCTGATACCTGTACTGAGATTGTAGCTTTATTTAATCCCGTAATTTTTGCTAACTCTGCTCTAGATATCATTTTATGCTCAACAATTTTACCTAAGATTAACGACCTGTTCATTTTTTTGATAAATGCTGCATCTCCTGTGAGCATAGAAAAGCCTCCTTAGTTTTTTTATAAGGAAAAGATCTCATATTTATTGACGAAAATTGTCCATAATGATATTATACAGGTAATTAGTTTGTTTGGTAAACAAATTAAATGAGAATATATTTATTTAATTTGTAAGGGATTACAAGAGGATTATAAATCAATAAATTTCATTAATACATGGAATAGGATCGAAAAAGGAAAACTTAATAGATAAACAAAAGGAGTGAAGCAAATATGGGTATCCTACAAGAATTATTAAAAGATATTCCGGTTCCTAAAATGGCAAAAGTCAAAGTCAATTTTGATAACAAAAAGATCGATGACCTTGGCGCAACCCTGATGACACAATTACAACGAGTAGATATACAGGAAAAGGTTAAGCCTGGGATGGAAATTGCAATTGCTGTTGGAAGCCGGGGGCTCGATCGTCTTCCTGAAATGACGGCAGTGACAGTCCAATTTTTAAAAGATTTGGGGGCTAAACCTTTCATTGTACCAAGTATGGGGAGCCACGGGGGGGCGACAGCAGAGGGACAGCGCGAAGTTTTAGCACATCTTGGGGTAACCGAAGAAAGTGTCGGATGCGAGATCCGCTCTTCAATGGAAGTAGTAAAGATTAGTGAGCTACCGAATGGATTACCTATTTATGTGGATAAATTTGCTTCAGAAGCAGATGGAATTGTGGTCATCAACCGTATCAAACCACACACAGCTTTTCGTGGTCCTGTTGAAAGTGGAATGATGAAGATGATTAGTATTGGATTAGGAAAGCAAAAAGGGGCAGAAGCTTGTCATCAAATGGGATTTAAGTATATGGCAGAAAATGTTCCAGCTATGGCGAAGATCATCATGGAAAAGACCCCCTTCCTGTTTGGGGTTGCATCCGTTGAAAATGCATTTGATAAAGTAGCCATCATTGAAGTCCTTACATCAGAAGAGATAATAAATAAAGAACCTGAACTTCAAAAGAAAGCAAAAGAATTGTTGCCAAAGCTTTTCTTTGAACAATTGGATGTCCTTGTCATTGATGAAATTGGCAAAAATATTAGTGGTGATGGAATGGATCCTAATATTACCGGACGTTATCCAACTCCATATGCATCTGGTGGACCGGATGTTAACAAAATGGTGGTCCTCGATGTAACACACCAATCCGAGGGAAATGCCAATGGAGTAGGAACGGCAGACTTTACGACACAACGGCTTGTAGACAAGATGGATAAAGAAGGAACATATGCAAATGGCTTAACTTCAACAGTTGTTGCTCCAACTAAAATTGCTACAACTTTACCAAACGATAAACAAGCATTCCAAGCGGCCATTAAAACATGTAATATTCTAGATTTTACAAACGTGAAATTAGTCCGCATTAAAAATACATTAGTATTAAGTGAAATTGAAGTATCTGAGCCTTTACTAGAATATGTGAGGCAGCATCCTAATATGGAACAATGTTCTGATCTTTATGATATTCCTTTCAATGAAAATGGAAATTTATTTTAATTAAAAAAGGGAGAGAATAAATAATGGCACAATTATTTGATTTAAGTGGAAAAGTTGCAGTTGCAATTGGTGGAAATGGGGTTTTGGGATCAGCTATGGCAAAAGGATTGGCTTCCCACGGTGCCAAAGTTGCAATTGTAGGACGTAATCTTGAAAAAGCAGAAGAAGTGGCCAAGGAAATTAATGAGAGTGGCGGGGAAGCCAAGGCATTTTCTGCAGATGTTAGTTCAAAGGATTCCTTAGTTAACGCTGCGAATGAAATTGAACAATGGTCCGGCGGCTGGGACATTCTATTAAACGCGCCAGGTACAAATAGCGCAACACCCTTCTTTGAACTTGGCATGGACGAGTGGGATAAAATTATGGATATAAATCTAAAAGGTATTGTGTTAACCTGTCAGATATTTGCGAAGAAGATGATTGAGCAGGAAAGAAAAGGAAGCATTATTAATATCTCTTCCGTTTCTTCAACAACCCCACTATCAAGAGTGTTTACCTATTCCGTATCAAAAGCAGGCCTTAACAGTGTTACACAGTTCTTAGCACGTGAATTTGCACCAAATGGTATTCGTGTCAATGCAATTATTCCAGGATTTTTCCCTGCTGAACAAAACAGAAAAATTTTAGATAAAGAGCGAATTGAATCAATCATGAGACATACTCCAATGAATCGCTTTGGTGAGGCGGAAGAGTTACAAGGTGCTACGGTTTGGCTTGCTTCTGAAAAAGCATCGAGTTTTGTAACAGGAACGCTTGTACGAGTAGATGGTGGCTTTGGAAGCATGACAATATAAATCCATGGTGCACATAAATCTAAAGTCTATTAAATAAATTAACAATGGCTGACTTTAAATTAGATAAGGGATTGGGGGAGAAACGGACCATGCTAATAGAGAAATACAAAAAATTAACGTCTATTCTCCGAGATATGGAATCGGTAGTAGTTGCATTTTCAGGAGGAGTAGACAGTACTTTTTTATTAAAGGCTGCCGTGGATGCTTTAGGGGCTGAGCATGTTCTCGCTGTAACAGCAGACTCTGAAAGCTACCCATCTAGTGAACTTGAAGAGGCAAGAATTCTTGCAAATCAAATTGGTGTCAGGCACCAAGTGATTGAAACATCAGAACTAGCTATACCAGGATATGCGGAAAACAATAAAAATCGATGCTATTTCTGTAAAAGCAGTTTATTTGATCATTTGATTCCAGTCATGGAAGAAAAGGGCTTTCAAAATGTGGTTTATGGTGTCATAGCAGACGATATGAATGAATTTCGACCAGGTATGCAAGCTGCTAAAGAAAAGGGGATACGTGGTCCACTCCTAGAAGCTAATTTGTTTAAACAAGAAATCAGAGAACTCTCGCGAGAATTCGATTTGCCAACTTGGGATAAACCATCTTTAGCGTGTCTTTCTTCAAGAATTGCCTATGGTGAATATATTACAAAAGAAAAGTTGACGAAGGTAGAAAAAGCCGAAGCCTATTTAAAATCACTAGATATCTATCAAGTACGGGTACGAACACATGACGAGATTGCAAGGATCGAAGTAGAACCAAATGATATGAAGAAGGTTCTTGAAAATCATGACTCAATCGTGAAAGCACTTCAAGGATATGGTTACAAATATATTACGTTAGATTTAATTGGATATCAGAGTGGAAGCATGAATAAGGTGTTGTCTTAGAGCTTTTCACTTTGCCAATGTGTTTAGGAAAGTACATTTAAAAAAAGGCTTTGGAATATCCAGAGCCTTTTAATATAACGATTATAAAAATAGCAATAATTAAT
>NZ_JBALSN010000518.1:0-7164 GCF_036966985.1 Neobacillus drentensis
ATTTTGGATCCAGTTCATTAATAAATCATTAAAGTTTACACCAGCCAATTCCACGACTAAATGCATTCCTGCTGCTTGACCTAAAATAACAGGATTATTAAAATTCTCGTACAAACTAGTTACTAGTGCTTGTCTTCGTTTCCTATAAATTTTTTTCATATTTCGAACATGCCTGTCTAAATATCCTTCATTAATAAAACGTGCTAATACTAGTTGCTCGAGTGATGAGCTATGGCGATCACTATACCATTTTATTTCCTTAAATTTCTCAATTAATTGGGTTGGAAGGATCACATATCCAATCCTTAATGCAGGAGAGAGTATTTTACTAAAGGTACCAACATATATTACACGTTCCTGATCAAGTCCTTGCATCGAATTTACGGCTGTTCCCTCATATGTAAATTCACTATCATAGTCATCCTCTACAATGTAACAATTCATTTTTCGTGCATATTCAATAAGTTGGATTCGACGCTGAATCGGTAACGTACCTCCTATTGGAAACTGATGTGAAGGTATAACAAAAACAAAGCTTGGTATATTTGATTTAGAAAGATATTCAGGAATTATCCCATATTCATCTACCTGTACCGGCTGGATCTTTGCACCTGCGAAAGAAAAAATATTTCTCATTTCATCTGTGACAGGATCTTCAACTGCTACATAGTTCTCCCTCTTTGCTAATAAGTCTGTAATTAGGGAAAGACCCTGGGTGGCTCCAGAGGTAATAAAAATTTGATCTGGGTGGCATTGAACATTTCTTGTTCTTGAAAGATAGCTTGATAGTACAATTCTTAATTCCTTCATACCTAAAGAGCTGTTGTAACCATATATATGGTCTGGCGCTTCAAGACAAACTTCCTTTGCAAGCTTCCCCCATAGCTGTCTTGGAAAATGATCCGTTGCTGGATTTCCTGCCCGAAAGTCAATGACTCCTTCATCCTTTATTGCTGGATGTTCTCCTTTTAATATAGCATGCTGAGATTTTCCTTCTGTTACCTGAAGAGACGCTCCTGGAGCTACATATGTACCGGACCTAGACCGTACAATTAAATATCCTTCTGCAACAAGCTGCTCATACGCTTCAAGTGTTACATTTCTTGATACACCAATGGAGATTGCGAGTTCTCTTGTTGAGGGAAGACGCTCATTATCTTTTAATTTTTTCTTTAATATCAGTTCCCTAATTTGCTCATATACCTGTTTGGTTAATGTTTTATTATGTAGGCGATTTATTTGAATGGATAGCATTAGCAAACTCCCTTTTGTTAACTGGTACTATAAATATAACAATTAATTGGTACTAAACCATACCAGTATAGCATGCTATCATATTTTTAACAGATAAGGGGGCTTAATATTATGAATGATATGAAAACAATTGGATTAATAGGTGGTTTAAGCTGGGAATCCACTTCAGAATACTACAGTTATATCAATCGTTTCGTAAAAGAAAAATTGGGTGGATTACATTCGGCTAAGTGTTTACTGCATTCATTTGATTTTCAGGAAATGGTGGACCTGCAGCATAAGGGTGATTGGGATCAAGCGACAAATCAAATGATTCATGCCGCTAAAACGCTTGAAAATGGTGGAGCAGATATGATCGTGATTTGTACGAATACGATGCACAAAATGGCTCCAGAGGTAAAAAATGAAGTTAAGATTCCTTTACTCCATATAGTTGATGCAGTGGCTGAAAAAATAAATGAACAAAGCATGACGAAAGTTGGATTACTTGGAACCAAATTTACAATGGAGCAGCCATTTTATAAAGAATATTTAAGCAAACATGGCATTGAGGTTATTATTCCAAATGAAGAAGATCGAAAAATCGTACATGATGTTATTTATAATGAATTATGTAAGGGAGATTTTAAGGAGGCTTCAAAAGATAAATATATACAAATAATAAACCGCCTTTATAAACAAGGAGCTGAAGGAATCATCCTGGGTTGTACAGAAATCCCTCTCTTAGTAAAACAAGAAGATACATTTGTCCCACTATTTGATTCAACATTATTACACGCAAAATCTGCAGTTGATTTTGCATTTAAGTAAAACTCGTCGATTGGCGAGCCCTCAGAGACCGTTCAAAAGATGTAGTTGCATTTGTTGGGGTCAGGCCCCACTCGCGAACTCTAAACTAAACTAAAAGCGAAGGACATGTTCCTTTGCTTTTTTATTTTGTCGCAGGTTGTTTATGACAGATTCATTTCACAGGAGAGATCATTGGGGCGGTTCTTAGTTAACAATCTTTTCGGTAGAACCCGTCAAAGTTTGTAAAAGGATACTTTTTTTATCAAGTTTTGAAGATTGGTAGCGAAAATGGAATCTTAATATTCGACAAAAACTTTTCATATTTACGGATCAAATTTCGTTTTTCAAAAGGGTTCGACCCACATTTAATCAAACGATTGATTAGGGATAACATTTGTCAAAGTTTGTTACTTTACAGTTAACTGTGCTATAAGAGAAAGTAAATGGGAACATAAGTTCGAAAAGATGCGACTAAAGTAACTGTTTTAATAGATTCTGAATTGTTAAAATATTGGTAACTCCCAAGAATATACAGAAAATAATTCTGTCAGGAGGGATACGAATGGAGAGAAAAGTAAATTTAATTCCGTATCAAGTGAATGAAAAGGTAGAAGTGGTGTCTGAGGTGCCAAAAGGGATAGAACTTATTGCGGCTCCAAAAATCTGGGAGAGATCGAAAGGTAAGGGAATCACGGTTGCGATCTTGGACACAGGCTGCGATGTCACCCATCCTGATTTGAGGGAGAGGATTATCGGCGGACGGAATTTCACTGATGATGATGATGGAAATCCTGATGTATACACTGACTATAATGGCCATGGGACCCATGTAGCTGGCACAATCGCTGCTGTCCATAACGGTACAGGAGTCATTGGTGTTGCCCCTGAAGCAAGTTTATTGATTTTAAAAGTGCTTAATAAAAATGGATCTGGGCAATACGACTGGATCATAAATGGAATTAACTATGCCGTTGAACAAAAGGCGGATATCATCTCCATGAGCCTCGGCGGTTCTGAGGATGTACCTGAGTTGCATCAAGCGATTCAAAACGCAATCGCTAAACAAATTCTAGTCGTTTGTGCTGCTGGTAATGAAGGAGATGGACAGGATTCTTCAGATGAATTCGCCTATCCTGGCAGCTACAATGAAGTCATCAGTGTCGGAGCCATTAATTTGCAACGCCGTTCTTCTGAATTTACTAATTCAAATAATCAAGTCGACTTAGTAGGTCCTGGTGAAGAAATCCTATCCACGTATTTAAACGGAAGTTATGCAATCTTGAGCGGAACTTCGATGGCCACACCGCATATTTCCGGTGGACTTGCCCTAATAAAAGACATGGTCAACAAAAACTTTGAGCGAAATCTAACCGAGTATGAGCTGTATGCCCAATTAATCAAGAGAACGGTTCCTCTAGGAATCTCGCCAAAACTCGAAGGCAACGGTTTGCTGTACTTAACAGCAGAGGACTACTTATCGGATTTGTTCAACCAAAAATTATCTGCTCAAGCGTTGAAAATATAATGGAAAAGCTAGAATTGCTTTACAGTGAATGGGAAACAGCCAAGTCAGACTTTTTAAATTTTAAAGAAAATCGACCTTATTATGATGAAAAGAAAGATAAGGAAGTTAGGAATCAATACTATCAGGGCATTTCATTCAAAGATGCTAATCTGTCAGAAAGCCTTCATACATTGCTTGAAAAAACACATACAGATCAGTTAAACTACAGCCCGCACCGTTATGTGTACCCTTGGGTTGATTTGCAGGAAAACGGTTCATTAAAAAGCCTTTATTCCGGAAAAGGGATGAATCCACTTTCTGTCATAGAGGAGGACATTCGGCTCCATGAAATGCAGGCAAAAGGGTTAATCGGCATCTTTTCGGAAGATCTATTAAATTGTGAACATGTAGTTCCTCAATCATGGTTCGATAAAAAAGAACCGATGAGAGGAGACTTGCATCATCTATTTGCCTGCGAACCCACCTGCAATAGCAGTCGCAGCAACCATCCTTACTATGATTTCCACGATTATGTCCCTGAAGGATGGCTTCTAGGAATCAAAGATGGCTGCGGCAAGGAGGAAGAAAGTAAATTCGAACCAGAATACGGCAAAGGAATCGTTGCCAGAGCAACACTCTATTTCCTAATTCGCTATCCAAACACAATAAAAAAAGAACTAGAGAATGTCTCTTTATTGCTAAAATGGCATCAAACCTTTCCGGTCTCCATCTATGAAAAGCATCGCAACCTAGCGATCCATGAACTTCAAGGCAATCGGAACCCATTTATTGATTTTCCAGAGATGGCAGAGAGTATTGTAACCATATAAAAATGAAGTGATTAATCCCGGTGCCTGTCACCACTCGATATATTTTCCCTGAATTATTTTCACTTCAATTCCCCCTGTGAATTTGGATTTAATAGGTTCGTTATTAGTGAGCTAAGCTGCATTTAATCAAACGTTCATAATATAAGGTTAGCCTGATTTGGGTCAAACCACCACACTCGGAAAATAGGGTAAAGATTAAAAAACCATGCTGTTTTTCCAGCATGGTTTTCATAGTATGGTTTAGGATGTTATCCCAGGTTTTGTCTCCCGGGACTGAAAGGGCCATTTTGTTAAATAAGAAGGATCATATTTTGCTTGACCATTTGTTGGTTTATTAGGCTTTGGCAGTTTTGGTTTTTTCCACCCTTAACATAGTATTCATTGCCTAATTTTCCAACAGAGCTTGGTAAAAAACATATTATTTAAAAGTACAACGTATCCTCAATTGGCAGATAAGGAATTCGTGGTTGGAAAAATAGTGGAATGATGTGTGTCCAAGTTATATTATCTCTACTCTTGAAATAGATTTTCTCCCACCTTCCTCATATCTTCTCCAGAATTCAAAAAGATGAATGGCATCTAATAGAAATATTTCATTAACTTGGGAAACCAAATGAAAGTAATAGGTTATCGATACGTCACTGTATCTGAAGACAGTAAAGATATGGTTGATTTTTTTGAAAACATGCTAGGTATGGTCAATACTTTTTCATCAACAGAGGCATTTTGTGGTGGGATATTTAAACCGGAGATAACTGGATTGAGTATTGGCAATCGAGCGATATGATGCCCGAAATAAAGATGCTACAGATTGTAGTCGATGAAGCAGTTGAGTTTGCTGAATTTGCGAGGGTAAGAGGTGTTTCAATGCAAGGGCTTTTTGTTGCGGACCCTGTATATGGAAATAATAAATGGAATTTTGCAGGAAATGGGACATTTTTCTAGAAATATATCATAACTTGATGTTAATAGGAACTTAAGATTGCTGGTGATTCATTGGCAAATTCATTTCCTAAAGATGAGTAATGTCTGCACTAAAAAATCTATATGTTGAGGTAATCTTATGGGTGAGGAAGATGTAAAGTTTCAAACACTCCATGACCATTATAAAGATACTTTTGCTTTACAGAGGGAATACTTGAAGTTAAGAGACCGATTATTCGTTTATACTTTGCTAGTTTTCGGGGCAATGTTTATTCTGACAATAATACCTGTTGATCCGTCAAAAGCTGTTTCAGACATTGTTAAGGAACAACTCAAAGTCACATTGAGCATAAATCGAGATGCAATTCACACTATGCTATGGTTTGTTCTATTGTGTTTGGTGGTAAGGTATTTCCAAACCAACATAGTAGTTGAACGACAATACAGTTATATCCATAAGGTCGAGGGCGAGTTAAATTCATGTTACGATCCTCTAGGGGATATGTTCACTAGAGAAGGAAAGACATACCTAAACAATTTTAAACTGTTTAGTTCCTTAGCTGGTTATTTGTATATATTGGTTTTTCCGTTATTGCTGGTTATCTTAACAAGTTACAAAATATTTACGGAATTAATGACGAAAACATTCTTTGATTTAACTTTAGTGTTGGATATAGTTTTTTGCGTATTGATTTTTGTTTATACCGTCGTTTATTCTTTTTCGATGCATTTCAAAAAAATAAAGAAATTATGGTTAAAGGTTAATAATATTTTAAAAATTTAATTATATTTATGGGAGGAGTTATGACTCAAATCAAACCAAAAGTATTTATAGGATCTGCAAAAGAATCCATTGAATATGTTAATGCGATTCATAATTCACTTGCTCATGCTGCTGAAGTAACTCCTTGGTCAGCGGGTGCATTTCGCCCCCTTGAATACAATATGGAAAATCTTGAACGACAATTAGATGAAAATGATTTTGCAATATTTGTATTTTCACCAGATGACATTACTAATATTCGAGGCACCTTAACATTTACTACAAGGGACAATACTTTGTTTGAAATGGGGTTATTCTGGGGAAGGTTAAGAAGAGGACGAGTTTTTTACATTATTCCCAGAAATACACCTGAAAGTGAGGGTGCTAAAGGGTTTCGTCTACCTTCAGATTTGGAGGGTCTTGCTGTATTAAGGTACGAAATTCGAAGTGATAATAACTACGATGCTGCAGTAAATATTGCTTGTAGTTCTATTAAAAGAAAAATCGAAGAATTGGGCTTCTTTCAGGATCCATCAAGGCTCTTAGCGGAAGCCCAAACAAACATGGATAAAGACTATGCCGTGATTCGTATACTAAGAACGCTATCTAAAAGGCTCTTCGTGGATCCAACAAAAAAGTTTGAACATCTACAAGAAGCTGTTAGGAACGCTTATCAAGCCCCAGGTTCATATTATGTTGAAGGAATAGGAGTTTGGCAAGCGGAGGGCAGCGATGGTTTGAGACAGATTGCTGGAAATGATGGCAAAGGAAAATTTTACACATTTGATGTTAATGAAAATAGAGGGTATTCTGACAGAATTATTGTAATTGATTGTTTTTTACAAAGTACTGAGCTGGTTTTACAAAAAAATAGTACTGCCTTTGATAATACCTATGTATTATGCTATCCTATAGGGAATCAGTTAGTTCTGACGGTTGCAATAACCGGAAGAAGGGCATTAAGTCAAGAACAGATTGACGATATATTTCTTAATAATTATAATCTTTTGAGTATAATAAATAATATTTTTGGCGGTGCTTCTTCATGAAAAGAACAGTAATTTCGAAAGAAGAAAAAAAATCGTATAAACTAGGAGAAA
>NZ_JBALSN010000519.1:0-3068 GCF_036966985.1 Neobacillus drentensis
CTCTTAAGGTAAGTGTCGTGTCCGATCTAATCTCTTCCATTTTTTCGAAAAGGCTTTCCTGCTTTGAGTGATGCACCTCTACGAATAGATCCTCTTTAGAAGGAAAAAATTTATATAATGACCCTTTTGCGATTTTGCAATCATCAGCGATATCCTGAATCGATGTTGCAAGATAGCCTTTTTCTGAAAAAAAACGTTCAGCGGAATCCATGATGTTTTGTTTGACAATACTCAATCTACTTCCTCTTTTCAAAAAAGAATTGACATTCTTAAAAAATTAGATAAAATTAAGCACGTAATGACCGATTGGTTTTTCCGGAAAACCACAAGTCAAATATATATGATGTTTGCTAGGCATCAAGCCACAGAAGAGAGGAACGTTTAAATGTCTACACAAGCAGCTGAGAAATTAACATCATCTCAAGAGTTCTCGGTCAAAACTATTATCGCTCCACTTCTTGCCGTTATGATTGGTATGTTTATGGTTCTTCTTGATACTACAATTATGAATGTTGCTATCCCTAGTTTACAAAAATATTTTAACAGTTCATTGGAAACAATTCAATGGACCGTAACCGGTTATACACTTGCGCTAGCTACGATTATTCCTTTAGCTGGTTGGATGACAGATAAATTTGGAGCCAAGCGAATTTTCCTCATTACGATTACTTTGTTTACTATTGGTTCAGTCCTTTGCGCCTTCGCCCAAACTCCTGAACTGCTGATTTTATTCCGTATAATACAAGGCCTTGGTGGTGGAATGGTAACTCCCATCGGTATGGCAATATCTTTTAAAATGGCCCCCCCCGATAAAAGGGGAGCCGTTATGGGGATGCTTGGTATACCTATGCTAATTGCCCCCGCTACAGGTCCTTTGCTATCTGGATGGTTAATTGGGGTAGCATCTTGGCATTGGATTTTCCTAATCAATTTACCAATTGGAATAGCTGCCGTGATTGTTGGTCTAAAGCTTCTGCCCAATCAGCAGCGTGGTAAAGCACCTGCCCTCGATATTCTAGGAATGATTCTTGCCCCGATCGCCTTTTCCATGCTAACTTATGGTGTCAGTGAGGGAGGAAGGGGCTGGAGTTCCACTGGCGCATTAACGGGATTGATTGTTGGGGGTGTCACACTTCTCATTTTCATTTTCGTAGAGCTACGTCATAAGCAACCATTGCTGGAGCTGCGTGCATTTAAATCATTAGACTTTACTCGCGGTATTATCATAACTTGGGCTTTACAAGCCTCCATGATCGGGACTATTCTCTTGAATCCTTTATTCCAACAAGGCGTATTAGGTCGAACACCTCTCGTGAGTGCGGCAATCTCCCTCCCTATTTCCTTGGGAGGTCTAATATTTACGCCATTCGCGGGGAAATTATCCGATAAAATAGGCGCCCGACCTCTTGTCTTTACCGGTTTGAGCCTTATGTCAATTGCTTTATTTTTGCTTTCTGGGGTAAATCTAAATACCGGAGTAATTGCGTTAATGATTATACTTTTTATGGTGGGATGTGGTATGGCCATATCAATGATGCCATTAAATGCACATGTTTTAAAGTCTGCTCCTCGTGAACTGGTAAGCCGAGTAACACCTTTAACATCAGCTACTATACAGGTTGTGAATTCATTTGCCGTAGCCGCTTTAACGGGACACTTATCTTCACAAATAAGAGAGCGTATGGCGGACGCTGGCGAACACGCCGTAAATTTAAAAATCAATGCCTTAGCTTTTGGTGACACATTCTTAATTATAGCCTGCATTGCCACGGTTGGTGCGATTTTAAGTTTATTTCTTCGCAAACCTCACATCAAATAAAAAGAATTACCATTAGCATAAGGAAAGAGTGACAAATATTAAATTTTGAAATTTTGATCATAATTAAAATGTAATTGACCAACGAGAGGAGTTTTTAGTATGAGCGCAGCTATATTAGTGATAGGAGCTACCGGAACAACAGGCAAAGAATTGGTGAAACTTCTGGCGAAGAACGGACATAAAACGCGTGTTACTGTTCGTCCCACAAGCAAAACAAGCGAACTGCAAGCATTGGGAGTCGAGTTGGTTCAAGCCGATCTAAACGACTTCGACTCACTGGTAAATGCCATGAACGGTATCCAAAAAGTATATTTTGCAACACCTCTTCTTCCGAATATGGTGGAACTTTCTTCTTCGATTGTTCGTGCAGCTAAAAAAGCCGGTGTGAAGCATCTTGTGAAGTTATCGGGCGGCGGGGCTGAATTGGATACATTGGCAAAGTGGCATAATGCAGTCGAAAAAGAAATAGAGCAGTCCGGCATGGCGTATACATTCTTGCGCCCAAATACATTTATGCAAAACTTAGTTAAATTTAACTCGCATACCATTCGTGAACATGGAGCCTTCTATGCGCCGCATGGCGACGGAAAAGCGGCTTACATTGATTCTCGCGATATAGCCCAGGTTGCCTATCGGGTCTTAACGGAAGAAGACCATGAGAACAAAGCATATTACTTGTCGGGACCAGAAGCACTTTCCAGCGCCGAAATTGCGGAAATTCTTTCTTCAGTAACCGGAAAATCAATTAAGTACGTAGACGTACCTGTTGAAGCTGCTCGCGCTTCTATGCAAAAAACAGGCATGCCTACTGAAATCGTTGAAGGCTTGTTAGAACATTATCAGATTATGAAGTTAGGTCACACAGCAAATGTCTCCAATACGGTAGAAGAAATAACCGGACATAAAGCAACCTCTTTTGAGACTTTTGCTAAAGCAAATAAGGAAGCATTTATCGGTTAATATATAGTTCAAAGTAAAAAGGGCTGTCTAAAAAAGTCTATAAAGACTATACGGATAGCCCTTTGTTTTTTCGATTTAGTTATCCTAGCATTATCACTTGATTTTCTGCTTTGATAAACTAAAATATAAACTCTGGAGCCAGGATATGTATCAAGGCTCCGTTTGTGGTGACAAGAACAACATCTCTTAAATTGCATTTAAAATCGTAAAGTTACGACAATCTTGCACATTCTAAGAGTTGTGGAACGGGTTCTACTTAAACTAATGCATGCGTTAGTTCAATAAAGAT
>NZ_JBALSN010000520.1:0-2258 GCF_036966985.1 Neobacillus drentensis
TAATGTAAGACTAAACCAAACGATCCCAATAAAGCCCAGTAGCATTCCTCTTTTAATATTGTTTTCCATTCAAATTCCCCCTTAACAAACCTGCAAATGTATTCCATAATCAAGTTAAACCGAATTAGCTAATTAAACATGATTGTAATGAATATCAACTCTTTTTAAAACAAGAAAATTCCACATCTGTCATGGGACAGATACATAGGAGAAAATATATGACAACAAAATATAGAGGTATTTTAGAATGGGTCAAACAACAAATAGAGGATGAGCAGTTAAAAACAGGCGATAAATTGCCTTCTATTCGGCTGCTCGCTGAACAATTTCAATGTAGTAAAAACACGGTTGTAAAGGCATTACTTGAATTGGAACAACAACATATTGTCTATGCTAAACCCAAAAGTGGCTATTACGTTGTTGATTATTACCAAGAACCTAGTCCACATGAAAATGATATTGATTTTTTATCTGCTGGTCCGGATAAACGGATCATGCCTTATGAGGACTTTCAGCATTGCATGAACCAGGCGATTGACCATTATAAAGAACAATTATTCACTTATAGTGAGCAACAGGGACTCCTTTCTTTACGAAAGGAACTTGCGAAGTATTTACAACAATTGCAAGTATTCACCAAACCTGATCGACTTGTTATTACTTCTGGCTCACAACAAGCTCTTCACATTCTATCCATCATGCCGTTTCCGAATGGGAAAAAGAATGTATTAATTGAGCAGCCCACTTACTTTGGTATGATAGATACCTTACAGTTAAACCGGATTACAACCTTTGGAATTGAATTAACAATGGAGGGTATTGATTTTGAAAGACTTGAAAACTTATTTCGAACCACTGATATTAAATTCTTTTACATCGTTCCAAGATGCCATAATCCACTTGGGCATCATTATACAAATGAAGAAAAGAAAAAAATCGTTGCTCTTGCAGAAAAATATGATGTATACATTGTAGAGGATGATTTCTTAGCAGAGTTAGATACGGATTTAAAAGCAGACCCATTGTTTGCGTATGAACCTAACGGAAGAGTTATTTATGTAAAGAGTTTTTCGAAAGTATTTTTGCCAGGTCTGCGTATTGCCACTGTTGTACTCCCTGAAAAAATGATTCCCACCTTCGTAAGCTATAAATTTAGCACTGATTTCACCTCATCGCCACTTTCACAAGGAGCATTAGAAATCTATTTAAAAAATGGTATGTTTCAATATCATTTAGAAAGCGTAAAAAAATTGTACTTAAAAAAAATGAAAACACTATTAGAAGCCTGTACATTATATTTACCGAACTATGTACAATTCACAAAGCCAAAAAGTGGTTTTTATCTCACCATCTTTTTGCCTTCACAAATAGATGTCGATAAATTGATTTATCTATTACATGAAAAATATATTTATGTAGATAACGCTTCAAGAATGTACTTAGCAGAAAACAAACAGCAAGCAATTCGATTAAGCATTTCACAAGTAAATGAAGATAAGATTAATCTCGGTATTCAACAATTAGCAACTTATATAATCGATATGTGTGAAAAAAAGAAATACAATCCATTCTCGTTTAAATCCTATCATTAAGGTCGATTCTAAATAGGGTGTTACCATTATAAAGGCAACACCCTTTCCTGTTACTCTGTCACCCAATTAATAGAGGTTTTATTAAAGTTCCAATCAGCAATTACATAATTGCCCCCCTTTTAAGTAAAATCCCCGTTACCTGAAGAAGAAAAAAGCGATCTTCGTTATTGAAGTATCGCCCCCCGTTACTTTAAGTGTAATGTTCACAAAATCCATTACCAGCCCTTACGATGACACAAAGAAGTAATATGTGCAAGATGATGTCGCCCGTGCCAAGCGTAGATTCCTATATTTTCACCTACTGAAACTTCACCCGAATCTGGATGAATAAATGTCTTTTCCATATCAGCAGGAGTTAGACTACGTAAAAGGTTTGTCCAACGTTGGTGTAATGTTTCAAGAAGTAAAAGTGAAGTATCAATTGGCAATTTATAATCAGGTAGTTCCGCCCATTTCGTTTCGTCATATGGCTTAATTACAGGATTTTCTTCCGTAAGAGCCAATTTAAAGCGAACGAATGCATTCATATGACTATCCGCAAGGTGATGTATTACTTGTCGAACAGTCCACCCTCCTGAACGATAAGGTGTATCAAGCTGTTCATTATTTAAGTCTTTTAAAGCATCTCTTAATAATCTTGGTAAACCTTCAATCTCATTTATCCAA
>NZ_JBALSN010000521.1:0-2148 GCF_036966985.1 Neobacillus drentensis
TGGCTACAGTATAAGCAATTCCGATCGATGCAGCAACATTAAGAATCAAATTAAAAAATCCGATAGCAGTTCCTGAATTTTCTTTTGCAATCGTGCTAATGCAGGAATCGAGCATTGGTGCGTACATAAACGCAAATGAACTAGAAAATAAAATCATGGATACAACAAAAATCACAACAGATGTTTTTACAAAAAATCCACCTAACAATAGACTTACAATAATACCAGCCATAGCAATGGTAATACATTGCCTGCTTCCCATCACTCTCGCAATTTTTCCTGAAAGTACTCCAACCGTTGCCGCTAATACATATGCTGGAATTAATATTAACGAAATGGTATCAAGCTTAAAACCATAAATTTTTTCAAGTAAAAACGGAAACAAGAAAATATACGCTAATTGAACTGAATAAATAACAAATGCGACTCCAAGCAACGAGAGAAACTGCTTATTTTTGAAAAACGAAATTCCGATGAAAGCTTTGGAATTCTTGCTGGTATAAGCAAGGAACAAGGCAAAAGTCACAATAACCACGAGAAGATAAATCCAGTAAAAATCCGTAATGTATAATAATAGCGCTGCAGAGATTACTCCAACTAAAAATAATCCTAATACATCCACATGAGTGTCCTTCCCCTCTTCCTTAGGAAGATATTTTAAAATGAAAGGAAGGATGAGAAGAGTGACTAATGGAACTAAAAATAAAGATGTCCAATGGAAATAGGTAGAAACATAACCACCAGTCAATGCACCGATAATCTGTGATAGTGCAAAGCTGCTCGTACTTAATCCTAAAAACTTCTTTTGTTCATTTGCAGGCAAATGTTTCGTTACAAAGATCACATAGAGTGTCTCAGCTGATGCCAAACCAGCTGTTTGAATAATCCTTGAAACAACTACCAGCAAAAACGATTGTTGAAAAATATAGCCCAAAACGGAACCGGCACAGATTAAAATAATCCCGACGCTAAATAGTTTTCTTAGACTAATAGAATCTGCCAAGGTCGCGTAAACTACTGCCCCAATTCCAATCACTAAACCAGCTAGGGTTGCCTGCCAGCTTACGGCTGTTGCTGAAATATGAAAATCCTTTGCCATATCGACAGAAATAATCTTAAACGAATTATCAATGACTAAACATAGTAGAAATAACAATAAGATAATAGGTACTGCTTTCTTGACATTATCTTCTTTAGCTTCTGCTATGGCCGCATTTGCACTAATTGTTGCCATACATTCCCCTCCTTACTATCTCTCTAAGTCATCAGTCCTTAATCACCTATTAGTCGGAATCAAATGCCTGACAATCCGATATTCAGTGCTTAAGCCAGCTCCAAGGCAATTTCCATCATATTGGTAAAAGCAACTTGTCTCTCTTCCGGTGTCGTTTGTTCATTTCGAATAATATGATCGCTTACTGTTAAAATCGTAAGTGCATTAACTCCCGCATAGGATGCATTCATATAAAGACCAGCCGTCTCCATTTCCGCACATAAAATCCCCATTTTACGCCACTTTTCCATGGCTGTTTCATCCGCATTGTAAAAAATATCGCTCGTAAGGACATTTCCAACATGTACAGGAAGACATTTTTGATCAGCTGTTTTTTTTGCTTTTTCCAATAAGGCAAAGGAGGCAATATTGGAAAACTCTCCAGGAAGATTGAATTGATGAACATAACGGGAATCTGTAGAAGCGCCCATGGCAAAAACGATATCATATAGATTCATATGGTCCTGCATGGCACCACAGGTACCAATGCGAATCAAATTCTTCACACCAAATACATGGATCAGCTCCCATGAATAAAGGCTCATACTCGGCATGCCCATTCCTGTTCCCATGACAGATATTTTCTTCCCTTTATAAGTTCCTGTGTATCCGAACATATTACGGACGGAGTTGAATTGAACGGCATTCTCTAAATACGTTTCGGCAATAAATTTTGCTCTTAATGGATCTCCCGGTAAAAGAATAGTTTCAGCAATCTCTACTCCTTTTGGTTTAATATGCGGGGTTTCCTTGTGTTTCGTTGTACTCATCATTGTTCTCTCCTTCTCATTGTTTACTAGGAAGTATTTGCGTTAGTATTATCACGTTTGTTTCCGCTGTCATCCTGCTGTATACAACTATACAACGTTGTATAG
>NZ_JBALSN010000522.1:0-8445 GCF_036966985.1 Neobacillus drentensis
AAATTAACATCAATTGTAAAATTAATGGAGTTCCACGAAAAATAGATGTATATAGATCCCCAAACCAATTTAATGCTTTGATACGTGATATTTTACATAAAGCTAAAATTGTACCAAGGATAAAACCTAATATAATAGAAATAATAACAAATTTTAATGTAACCCATATTCCCTCTAAAATAAAAGGAATATAAGGCACAATTTGGCTAAAGTCCAAATTCATGCCTTACACCTCACTTTATAATTTTCTTTGCTGCATTTGTCTTGTTGATATTCAGTTTATGCTTATTGCTGGTCTTTTAACCACTTGTCCTTTAATTCTTGGAGTTTTCCATTCTTCTCCAAGTCTTTTAGAGCTTTATTTACTTTTTCAGTTAAGTCACTGCCTTTTGGAAAAGCAACAGCCATACCAGGAGAACTTGTCGTCGGATCATCAAATCCGCCTAAACCTTGTTCTTTTATATATCCGGTTGCAACTGATTTATCCATATAAGCAACCTGGATACGATTTGATAATAGCTCTTGAATTAATGTTGTTGCATTATCTAATGGCTTTAACGTGAAATCAACCTTTTTTTGAAGAGTTTTTGCACCCTCTTCTTGAATGGTTCCCAACTGTACTCCAACTGTTTTTCCTTTAAGATCATCGATTGTTTTAATATTAGAATCTTTTAGAGTGATAAACATCTCACCTGAATGGTTATATGCTGTTGAGAAATCAACATTTTGCTTGCGCTTTTCAGTTGCAGACATACCAGCAAGTACCATGTCCACACGTTTTGCCTGTAATGCACCGATTAACCCATCAAACTTCATGTCTTTTATATCTAGTGTGTAACCTAATTCTTTAGCAATGGCATTAGCTAAATCAATATCAAAGCCCTCGACCTTACCTGATGGATCTCTTGATTCAAAAGGAGCAAAATCAGCGGAAGTAGCCATTGTTAAAACTTTCTTATCTGCTGCCTTTTCTCCATTAGCCCCATCTTTATTGCTCTGTCCACAAGCAGCCAAAACTACCAATGTTAAAATCATCGTAAAAAATAAAACTGTTTTTTTCATGATGTATCCTCCTATGATAAAAAATATCGACTTATTTTTATTTGAATTTTTATTCAACAAAACGAATATTAACACATAGATTTTATTTTGAAAAGATATTTTTCTAATATAAAAATTTTCTAAAGATTCTGTACTTGTTTATATTAAAACAATATTAATAAACAATGAAAAAGCACCTCTTTGGAAAGAGATGCCATTAGAAAAAAGTTAGTTTACTACTGTTTGACTAAATTCATTTTTCATTTTTTCCAATGCTTCTTTGTTAGTAATTAAATCATATCCAGTTAATGCCAGNNGCGAATCAAGGCCAATATAAGGATGAATGGCTGGCACAACATGACTGACATTTCCCATATCAATGGAACCATATGAGTCTTTCGCTTTCTTTACTTGCTTAACACCGGTAGTTAACAGATTGGCAGTAAATAACTGGGACAGCGTTTGATTGGTCACCATATTATCATAGCTTAATTCATAATTTTCGATATGCACCTCTGCCCCTGTCATCGAAGATGCCCCTTTTGCAATGCCAATTACCTTTTGAACCACTTCATTTAGATAGCTGCGATCCTTGGCACGAACATAAAACTGAGCTACGGCTTTATCTGGGACGATATTCGCTGCTACTCCGCCTTCTTTAATAATTCCATGGATTCTAACATCTGAAGTTACATGTTGACGAAGCGCATTGATCCCATTAAATAATTGAATGACTGCATCCAGTGCATTAATTCCCATCTCTGGGGAAGCCGCTGCATGACTGGTCCTGCCACGGAAATCAAACTGAATCGCATCCATTGCTAGAGATTCACCACTTTCATAGGATTCATCAGCAGGATGTAAAATCATCGCAGCATCGATATCATCAAAAATGCCTTGTTCAGCCATCGGCACTTTGGCACCATTTGTTTCTTCAGCAGGTGTTCCTAAGACAACC
The DNA here is from genome assembly GCF_036966985.1 of Neobacillus drentensis. Lineage (GTDB taxonomy): Bacteria > Bacillota > Bacilli > Bacillales > Cytobacillaceae > Neobacillus > Neobacillus drentensis_E. Next base: position 2,000 of record NZ_JBALSN010000522.1, read on the forward strand.
ACACGCCCGCCAATTTCATCTACTACTTTACTTAAAGTTACTCCAGCCCCGGCACTCATCGTCCCGATCAAATTATGGCCGCATCCATGCCCAACCTCAGGCAACGCGGCGTATTCAGATAAATAAGCAATCGTTGGGCCATCCTTCTTGCTATCATAAACGGCTTTAAAAGATGTTGGCCTGCCAACGATTCCCTTTTCTACAACAAAATTATGTTCTTCAAGGAACTCTATTAACCGTTTACTAGATTCAAATTCTTGATCCCCTAATTCGGGATGATTGTACAGTGTATCACTAATCTCCCATAATCTATTTTGAATTTTTTCTAAATAATTTTTTAACACATTTTTCATGATGAAAAACTCCTCTATGTTATGATTAAAATTGCGAAATAATTAATAAATATACATTAAAAAATTCATTTCGACAAGAAAAAAAGCCAAATCAATTTATGATTTGGCTTTTTTCATATTCGTCTATTATACTTCTTCACAATGTTGATCAAATTCATTTTGAAGTTTGGATACAACTGTTGCAGGATCATAGCCCTCTATTTGATGTCTTTCCACCATTGAAATAATCTTACCATCCTTTAATAGGGCAAATGACGGTGAGGATGGCGGATAACCAGTGAAATAGCTTCTAGCCTTTTCAGTTGCTTCCTTATCCTGTCCTGCAAAAACAGTGACAAAGTGATCAGGGCGCTTATCATAATGCAGAGCATGTGCTGCTGCAGGACGCGCCACGCCGCCAGCACAACCACAGACGGAATTAATCATGACTAAAGTAGTCCCTTTTTGGTCAAGTGCTGCTTCCACTTCCTCAGGTGTTGTCAATTCTTTATATCCGGCAGACACGATTTCTTGACGTGCCTGTTTCACAACATCATTCATAAAGAAATTAAAATCCATGCTCATTAAATTCACTCCTTAGATTTATGCCTATACATACATATTAACAGTAAAAATATGTTTTTTTCAAATGTAGAATCCTAATACTGTAGAAGAATTTAATGGCTGCTTCACTTTTCTATCCTAAATAAATAGTAAATAACTCATCAACAGCTGTAGCCACTGTCTTTTCTCCAGCGATTACTTCATTTTCTAAAGTAGATAAGGTACTTTTCACACCATTATGATGAAAAAAATGAAATTGAAGTTGGTCAGTTATCAGCGAATAGAGCCATTCTTTCGCCTGGGTTCTTCTTCTTTCAAATAGCACACCTGATGTTTTACCTTTTTGCTCAAAGGACTGAATGACATTCCAAACATCACTTATCCCCTCTTGAGTCAACGAAGAACATGTATAGGCTTTAGTTGCCCAGCCCTTTGTGGCGGGATGCAGAAAATGAAGGATGCGATTATACTCTTTTCTCGTCTGCTCAGCGATTTGTTTGTTCTCCCCATCTGCTTTATGAACAAGGACGGCATCAGCCAATTCCATAATCCCTTTTTTCATCCCTTGCAATTCGTCGCCCGCACCTGTAAGAACTAACAGCATGAAAAAGTCTACCATATCTCTAATAATCACTTCACTTTGCCCAACCCCGACTGTTTCGATTAAGATGACATCAAAACCGGCTGCCTCACAAATTAGCATGGCCTCTCTCGTCTTCCGATGAACCCCGCCTAGTTTTCCTGCGGTGGGAGAAGGACGGATAAAGGCACGAGGGTTCCTTGATAACTGCTCCATCCTTGTCTTGTCTCCAAGGATACTGCCGCCGCTGATGCTTGAGCTTGGGTCAATGGCTAATACCGCTACACGATGCCCTAAGCTGCAAAGGTACGTACCAAATGTTTCAATAAAGGTACTTTTCCCTGCACCGGGAACACCTGTTATTCCAATTCGGATAGCTTGACCACTTTTAGGCAGGAGTTTCTGCAGGAGCTGTTGTGCTTTTTGAAAATGCTGCTCTGCATTGCTCTCAACAAGCGTAATCGCCCTAGCCAAAAGACTCCTATCGCCCCGTATGACTCCTTCATAAAGTTCTTCCACCGCCGGTTCAGAATTTTTGCGCTTTTGAAAGCGGATATTTGGTTGGATGGATGATGCTTGCCCCTCTTGCTCTTGGCCTTTTCTTATCACACTTGAACATTTATCTGGTTCGTTTGGATCGCTCCATTCCGGCTTTTGATCAAGAGACATTATTAAGACACTTCCTCATAACCGAGTTTGTGATAAATCTCCTTGACGACCTTTTGTGCGGCAACAGGAATAATTGTACCAGGTCCAAAGATAGCTGAAGCACCGTGGTCATATAAAAATTGATAATCCTGTGCTGGGATAACGCCGCCAATCACAACCAGAATATCATCTCTGCCAATCATTTTTAATTCTTCCACCAATTGCGGGAGAAGCGTCTTATGACCTGCAGCAAGCGAACTTATCCCAATAACATGAACATCGTTTTCAACAGCCTGCATCGCTGTTTCCTCTGGAGTTTGAAATAAAGGGCCAATATCAACATCAAATCCAAGGTCAGCGAAGGCCGTGGCAATCACTTTGGCACCGCGGTCATGACCATCCTGACCCATTTTCGCAATCAGTATTCTTGGTCTTCTGCCCTCATTTTCTAAGAATTCTTCGGTCATTCTTTTTACTTCATTAATTTCTTCTTCATTGCTAAATGCGGTGCTATACACGCCGCTGATTGAACGGATCACAGCCTTATGCCTGCTTGCCACTTGCTCAATTGCATCAGAAATTTCCCCAAGCGTGGCTCTCGCCCTTGCTGCTTGTACAGCCAATTCTAATAGATTCTGTTCACCAGTTTCCGCCGCTTTCGTTAAGTTAGTAAGCGTTTCTTGTACTTTCTTCTCATCGCGATTAGCTTTTAATGTATTTAATTTTTCAATTTGTTTTAACCGGACGGCTGTATTATCGATATCCAAAATATCAATCGCTTCTTCCTTTTCTAGTCGGTAACGATTGACGCCGATAATAGTTTCCTTCCCAGAATCAATTTGTGCCTGTCTTCTAGCAGCTGCTTCTTCAATTCTCATCTTAGGCAGGCCAGTTTCAATTGCCCTGGCCATTCCACCAAGATTTTCAATCTCTTCAATATGTGTCCATGCTCTATTAACCAATTCATCTGTTAATTTTTCAACGTAGTATGAGCCTGCCCATGGATCGATGACATTAGTAATCCCCGTTTCCTCTTGCAAAAATAATTGTGTGTTACGGGCAATCCGCGCAGAAAAATCGGTTGGCAGTGCGATTGCTTCATCCAATGCGTTCGTATGCAGAGATTGGGTATGCCCCATCGCAGCAGCATGTGCTTCTATCAAGGTACGAGTGACATTATTAAACGGATCTTGCTCAGTCAAACTCCAGCCTGATGTTTGCGAATGTGTCCGTAACGCTAATGATTTTTCGTTTTTTGGGGAAAATGATTTCATCATTTTTGCCCAAATCAATCGAGCAGCGCGCATTTTAGCTACTTCCATGAAGTAATTCATCCCAATTGCCCAGAAAAAGGACAATCTTGGCGCAAATGAGTCGATTTCAATACCTGCCTTAAGACCTGTACGTACATATTCCAAGCCATCTGCAAGAGTGTATGCCAGTTCTAAATCCGCTGGTGCGCCCGCCTCCTGCATATGATAACCGGAAATACTAATACTATTAAACTTTGGCATGTGTTTGGACGTATATTCAAAGATATCAGCTATTATTTTCATAGACATTTCAGGTGGATAAATATAAGTGTTTCGGACCATATATTCTTTTAAAATATCATTTTGAATGGTACCTGCCAGTTTCCCCTGACTTACACCTTGTTCTTCAGCAGTCACGATGAAAAAGGCAAGTATCGGCAGAACTGCCCCGTTCATGGTCATTGATACGGACATCTGGTCTAACGGTATTCCCTCAAACAATGTCTTCATATCAAGAATGGAATCGATCGCAACCCCTGCTTTACCGACATCACCAACCACTCGTGGATGATCGGAGTCATAGCCGCGATGTGTGGCTAAATCAAAAGCAACTGATAATCCCTTTTGTCCCATTGCTAGATTACGGCGATAGAAAGCATTGCTTTCCTCTGCTGTTGAAAAACCTGCATATTGTCTAACTGTCCAGGGACGGTTGACATACATGGTTGGATACGGTCCTCTTGTATAAGGAGGGAGCCCTGGAAGATCATCAATATGTGGAAGATCATTACGATCCTCTTTTGTATAAAGCGGTTTTAGACTGATTTGTTCATTCGTCTCAAACAGTAAATCATCGAACGAACCATTTATTTCTTGATCGACTTTTTGCTGCCACTCTTCTTTGTTGATAAATTTCTGTTCGTCAAATAAGGATATATTTTGAAAATCAGGCTTTTGTTTCTTCAACCTTACTCACCTCCAACTCCCTTAGAATGGACAACAGCGTTTCATAACAATTGCTTTTCACATGGATAAACTGCTTAATACCTTCATCCATCCACAGATCCTGTTTTTCTTTTTCTGGCAGTCCTGCTAAGTAAAAAGTCCGCTCAGGAAATTCAGTTTTAAGAATCTTTAGGATGTCATGTCCAATTATTTCATATTGATCATTCGTTCCGCATATGCAATAGTGCTTTGCAGGATGTTCTAAAACGAATTTTCTGGCATTTTCAACAGTTATAATAGAATTACTTATAAGCGCTTTCAAACCACCGGCTGCGAGAAATCCCTTCATAAAATCAAGCCTTGCTTTATGCTGTTTTATTCCTCCGAGACAAATCATACCTACAGAGGGCTTAAATCCTACTTTTCCTTCGAGATCAACTGACTTTTTTCGTAATTCTTCGAATGGTTCTGCCAATCTTCGGTTTGGAATAGCCTCTATATTTATTAACGAGTTATCACCATTTGCAAAATCTGAATTTTTCTCTGGCGGGTTTTTATATGTAACCATTTCATCCAGATTGGCGTAGACATTTGTTCCCACAATACTTTTCCTTCTTGTTTGGATATCATGAATCTTTTTTTCATAGACCGCTGCTATCTCTTGTTGCAACCATTTAGATTTTAGTACTTCTAAAATGCCTCCATTTGCGTCAATACGTTTAAAAAATCCCCAAGCTTTTTCAGCAAGTTCATTGGTTAGATGTTCCACATACCAAGAACCTCCAGCAGGATCAATAACCTTTTGCAAATGTGCTTCTTCCTTCAAAAGCAATTGAGTATTTCTAGCAATTCTATCCGAGAACGAAGTGACACTTGTAAGATCATCGAAAGGACTCACATGTAAGTACTGAATGCCCCCAACCACAGCCGCAAAAGCTTCATTTCCAGCCCGAAGGAGGTTAACATACGGGTCATGTAAAGTTTTTGTGTTAGTAGAAGTTTCAACAGCAATATTCATCCTGGATCTATCTTCATTAGCTCCATAAACACTGCTCACACGGCTCCATAGGAATCGGGCAGCTCGAAGCTTTGCGATTTCCATGAAGAAATTGCTGCCAATGGAGAATTGGAAAATCATTTTTGAAAAAATCGTATCTAGATCCATGCCTGCATCCTGAAGATGTTCAAGATAGAAAATTCCCTCAGCTATTGCAACCCCCAGTTCTTGAGCAGCACTTGAACCACCATTATGATAGGCACTAGTATCAATTAGAATTGTACGCAAGTTAGGAAACTTTACAGCAGAATTACTAATGTTATTAACCCAGTCTTTCAGAAATGCTTCTGAAATAACTCCTTCTTTAGCAAAAATGGCAACTGGATCTGAACCAACATATCCGCTGATTTTTTCGCTAGCATCTTCGCGTTCTACTATTGCTTCTAATTCAGTGAGAAAAGTGGATTGGTATTCTTTAGCGTCGATTGAAAAGGGATATTGAGTATATGAATCTGCTAAAACCTTTCCTAGGTTTTGATCGCCGCCTAACAGATTTTTCGAGACATTAAATGAAATGGCTGATTGACCTTTTTTAAATGATTGATGGAGTTTCGTATGCAAGTCTTCTACCGATTGGCAGGATAGTCGTTGGGCAACCTTCCAATCATTTGTCAGATAACCTAATGGATAGATCCCTCTTCTAAAATCTGAACCTCCTGGATATTCCGGTACCTGACACTCATCTTGACGGGTATAAAGCGGTTTCAAAATAATGTTTTCATATGTAGTAGTTTGTAAAGATTCAACCGATTTTCCTTTTAAGGATTGCTCTGCTTTTTCTGTCCATGCTTGTTCTGATATTGAAGGAAAAGACTGATTCTTTAAATTGTTCAAACTTCTCATCCCCCTCTCTCCTCAATTGAATTAAAATTCAAATAATTCTACCTACTACTATTTTATGGTACAAATACATTTCAAGCAATCTAAAAACAAACAACCGCTGCCATGCTTGGTAGCGGTTGTTTTGTTTTAATAAATCGAAGTCGTTGATTTTGAAGTATTTTCTAGTATTTCCTTCACACGTTGTAAGAAACGTCCGCAAACGAGGCCGTCTAATACTCTATGAT
>NZ_JBALSN010000523.1:0-1911 GCF_036966985.1 Neobacillus drentensis
AATATGTATTATATAAAGACTGTTAATCTGTTTTTAGAAATTGCCACTAATTTAATAGATTGGGAGTTGATCCGAATGAGTTTACCCGTTAATGGATGGCTGCATTATATAAATCGAGAGAAACCATCTCATGACTCGGTGTATAGGAGACGTATTGATTTAAATTGCCAAAATGCGCTTGAAGAGGACCTTGGCCATGGGTTTAAACGTTATACGTGGATACCTGCCGTCCGGATAAATAATGGTGAATATCTGGACTTTCGATTAGAAGCGCAAAAAAATGAACATGTTGTTAGCGCAGGATACTTGAGTGCTCCCATTGCAAATATTTATTCGATACAAAATGGTCCAAGTGACCCGAATGCCATGATTGTCATCCTTCATAATGCTTCTGACGTACATTCAGACGTTTCCTTGTGGCTCGTGGTTAAAAATAATGGATAGTTATTATGTTAGTAAATTCTAATAGCGTCATTCTGAAATGAAAATAATTAACAATAAAATAAAAAGGGAAAACCCTAATGCCTCCGTTGCGTATCGCAAACATGAAAAATGTAATGCAAAATGACCTACAAATTGTATACTAATTTGTAGGTTTATTATTTTGAAATAACGGGATTTCAATTATTATTTTGAGCGAATTTGTAGTGCGATTTGTATATTAAAATCTGGTGGTACAATAGCCAGTGTACTTAATCAACTTACACTACATCTCACAATCTTTCTTGTTTGATAAGAATTTATATATTTCTCATTATCTTTGCTGGGTTTCCTGCGACTATTGAATTAGTAGGTACATCTTTCGTAACAACAGAACCCGCAGCAATAATAGAATTATCACCAATTGTGATTCCAGGTAAGATAACACAACTACCACCAATCCAAACATCATTTCCAATTGTTATTGGAATGGCATAACCACTCTTGTTCCTGTCTTTAGGTTCGATTGAATGACCAGCAGTATATAGTCCAACATTTGGTCCAATCATACAATTGTCACCAATCCTTACTTCTGCCATATCTAAAATCGTAAAGTTATATCCAGCATAGAAATGATTTCCAACGTGAATGTTGTATCCTAAATCACAATGGAAATTATGTTCAATACTCGGATTTACCCCTACAGTTCCAAACAATTCATTAATAATCTTCTCTTTTTTTAAGGAAACTTCAATTGCACAATTATTAAATTCTTGAACTAGTTTATGGGCACGGAGATTTTTCATCCTTAGTTCCTGCGTACCTCGTTCGTAATAAATTTTCATTTTAGCCACCATACCTAATCTCTTTTCTTCTGTTATTTATAAAATACCACATTTTATTCAAGCAACCTGCCACGTTTAGCTTAAGAACATTCGTTCTCAAACTTATTACAGGAATGCTGCTCCTATAGTTCCACAAAAAAGGCATATATCCTAATTGGACCTATGCCTCGTTTGGTGAAAAAGGTTAACACCTGCAGACCATCAAATGATTTCCATAAGGGTCTTTGAAATTAAACCAATGATTATGCTCAATCTCAGTTGTTAATTCAACATTCTTACCCTTCAAAAACTTATAAGCTGCTTCGATATTGTGGGCATTAAAATGAAAAGCTGGGGTTTTGAAAATATTTTCTTCTGAAAAGATCTTGCTATCCAATACAATTCCAGTTCCATTCGTTGTTGGTACAATAAACAAATGCCCAAATAAAATCTCACCTTCTGCATCTAGCCCCAAAATGTCACAATACCAATCCCGTGCTTCTTCGATATTACTTACAGGAATAAAGACTGTTCCGATTTGATTTAAAATAGGATTCATTGGAACCTCCTAAAATAGAATTTATTAAAATAATTCGCTTAATTTTATATTTTTCCTTTTTATTAAACTAACCTGCATCATTAGTGGAACAAGAAAAAAGCTGCAAAA
>NZ_JBALSN010000524.1:0-1900 GCF_036966985.1 Neobacillus drentensis
GATTACTTAGCGTATATTTACCACAATACTCCACAAGATCCAAAATTTGCGGCGGCAAAAGATTTCACTCTACAAAATATGTATGAGGAAGAAATCGCAGCGGATCGTCACACAGACTTATTGATTCGATTTGCGGAAGCGTGCGGTACGACTGCAGAAAGAATTATTGATCCTAACAATATGGCTCCAACTACTTTAGGTCTTCAAAGCTGGTGTTTTGCGGTAGCAGCACGTGAGAATTTTGTTGTAGCAACTGCAGCTCTTGTTGTTGGATTGGAATCACAAGTACCTGATATTTACCGGAAGCAAACTCCTGCTTTACGTGAAAAATACGGATTTACTGATGAAGAAATCGAATTCTTCGACCTACACATCGTTTCAGATGAGATCCATGGTGAGCGCGGATACAAAATTGTTCTTGACCACGCTGACACACCAGAATTACAACAACGCTGCTTAGAAGTTGTTCGTACAGGAGCAAAAATGCGCCGTATGTACATGGATGGACTTTGGAAAGAGTATATTGAAAAAGATTTAGGTGCTCTTGTTGAAACAAAGTAAATAGAAAAATGGAAGCGCTATTACCGGCCGTCATATTAATCTTGTAATTTAAGGTTTAAGTGACGGCCATTTTTATAGGATCGTATTTTCTACTAATTATTTGGAATTTAATAAATGAAAAAAGGTGATAGTAGTGATTACTACAAAAGTAGAGACATTCAATAATTATATTAATGGAGAATGGCAGGAATCGGTTAGCAAGAAAACATTTTTTAGTGTGAACCCGGCAAATACCGAAGACCTTGTTGGTGAATTCCAAGCTTCAAATGAACAGGATGTCCAACTAGCGATAGAAGCTGCCAAGAATGCTTTTCCTAGTTGGTCCCTAACAGCTCCTTCCAAACGTGCAGCTATCTTAAATCAAGCCGCTAGTATTCTCGAGCAAAATGTTGCCTCTTTGGCCGAAGAGTTAACAAGGGAAGAAGGCAAGCATGTCGATGATGCCAAGAATGAAGTGTTACGTTCTGCGCAAACGCTCCGCTATTATGCAGTAGAAGGGCAAAGTTTTACAGGGGAAACCTTTCCAAATGATGATGCAAACATGAAAGTTTCAACGGAAAGAGAACCACTCGGAGTGGTCAGTGTCATTACTCCATGGAACTTTCCACTTTCTATTCCAGCCCGAAAAATCGCTCCCGCTTTAATCACGGGGAATACGGTAGTTTTTAAACCTTCCTCTGATACTCCATTGATCGCTTTTCGTCTAGTCGAGGCGCTGGATAAAGCGGGAATTCCTAAAGGTGTAATTAACTTTGTTACCGGAAAAGCATCAGATGTGGGCGATTTGTTAGTCACTCATCCAGCTGTTAGGGCTGTCACATTTACAGGTTCAACTGCAGCAGGTGAAGACATTCATAAAAAGGCAGGCTTTACGACCCGGACGCAAATGGAACTGGGCGGGAAGAATCCGCTTATTGTTATGGATGATGCCGATCTCGATCTTGCCGCCACTTTGACGGTAAACGGGGGCTTTTCACTAACAGGGCAGGCTTGTACAGGAACAAGTCGTGTTATCGTCTTAAAAAGCGTAAAAGAGGCATTTGTTCAAAAACTCGTTGAAAAAACAAGCGCACTAAAAGTGGGGAATGGTTTTGAAAGTGGTGTGAAAATTGGGCCGCTTGCCAACGAAAAGCAATTGAAAAATGTCTTAAAGTATATTGAATTCGGTAAAGAAGATGGCGCTGAATTGGTCTATGGCGGTGAGCAAATATTATCAGGAGAATTCGAAAAAGGATATTATGTACAGCCGGCTATTTTTACGGATGTAAAAGCGAATTCGCGAATTGCAAAAGAAGAAATCTTTGGTCCGGTGGTGGCTGTGATTGAAGTAGATACATAT
>NZ_JBALSN010000525.1:0-1801 GCF_036966985.1 Neobacillus drentensis
CCGTTGTCTGCTGCCACACCATTTGCGATGACTTCGTCGTCTTTCAAAACCTGAATGGTTGCACCAGGTTCAGACGTCCCGCTTACTGTTGGGTTCGTCGTTGTTGGTGGAAAAACGAAGTCTAAGGTTAGAAGCGGTGCTGTTTTATCTTTTACTGTTATCGTTAACTCGTCACTGCGATTGTTTGCAGGATCGATTGCTGTGACAACCACTTGTGTACCCGCTTTGATTGGCGTAGACCAATTAAGAGTGAACACACCATCTGTGCCAGCTGTCGCTGTGCTAATGGTCTTGCCTTCAGCTAGCATTTCCACTGTTGTTCCTGGCTCAGCTTTGCCAGAAATCTTTAAGGTTTGGTCATTTAGTTCTTCAATGATTTCAGGTTTAGCTGGTGGTGTTCCATCTAGAACGGTTACTTTTGCCGGTTGACTTACATTCTTGGCTGCATCCGTCGCCGTAAGTTCGATGACTGTTCCCACCGTTTGTTTACTGATTGGAATGCTGAAGTTTCCATTGTTATCAGATGTACTTGTTAATTCTGTGTCGTTTATTTTTAAAGTAATGAGGGCATTCGCTTCGGATGTACCGCTTACCTCAGTGCTTTGATCAGTCACTGGATTAATTTGCGGCAAATCTGGTGCCGTTTCATCAAGAACTGATATGGTTGTTTCACTTGTACGCTTATAACTGTCTGTTACACTGATGGTAAGATTCGTTCCCCCAGTTTGGACAGGGATTGGAATTTCGAACATTCCGTCTGCTTTGGTGCTCCCGCTCGCAATAGCGGTACCATTTTTCAATACTTCGACTGTTGCTTCAGCATCTGTTCTTCCTTTGATCATTGCTGACTTGTCGGAGATTGGGTCAACTTGAGGGGCTAACAATGCTCCCATCGGATGGCCATTGGCAAATGGCTTATAGGCGTATGGCTGATAATTGAGTCGGTCCCCATAGCCAAGATCACTGCCATCATAAACGGAACGGTTCACTAACGTTGAATCGGTGGTACCCCAATAGTTATTGGTACCATCTGCTGCCCATCCTGGTGATGGCCCATCGAGACTCACTGCAAGCCGAATCGTACCGAAAAAATTGTTTTCGGTAATCGTAATTGGTGCCGCACTAGTATCCCTGCGGCTAAGCTTAACATCCGTATAGCCAGAGCCGTCATTGATAAACGTATTTCCTTTTACGCTCAAGTTCCCTGGTTTAGGTCCTGTAGAGGTAAAACCGATTTTCGCTTGGTCGTGAAAGAAGCTATTTTCAATTGTTGCAAAGGTGCCACTTAGTGAGAGATTTGCCTTTGAAAATTCACTATTTGTCACTGTCACCTGTAAGTCTTGAATGTCCATGCTGGTATTGCTGACCACGGTATGGTCCAACTGGATAGCCGCCTCTTTGGTCCAAGTCGTCCAGGCACTAATATACATCCCCTGCAGTTTAATCGGGTCTGCGGCTGTACCAAGTGCCTTTACCTTTCCATAAACGGTTAGTCCATTCGCCGACCCCGGCTTACTGATTAACTCAACCCCCGGCTCAATTGTTAGGGTCGCATTTTTGCCAATCTGCACCCATGCATTAATATAATACGGGGATCCCTCCTTTTTGAACACTGTATCTTCCGTAATATAATTTGTGATAACCGTGCCTTCCGCAAAGACCGGCGTATGACCCCAAGCCAGCAACACCAGCAGAGGAAGTGCCGCACTTAGCGCCACACGCTGCAGTAACTTTCTCATCTCTTTTCCCCTTTTAATAGTCTCTTAGTTTTACTATCATAATCTATTTTAAAATATTGTTA
>NZ_JBALSN010000526.1:0-3567 GCF_036966985.1 Neobacillus drentensis
TTGTGGTCCTGCTGGTCCGGGGGGTCCGGGAGGACAAATACATTTACATTTTTTACAACATTTACAAGATCGAATTCCCATAAAAAAAACCTTCCTTTCTTTTGGTCTATTACAGGTTATGAAAGTATTTAATTCTCTGCTTGTACTAAAAACTATTTTACGAAGAAAAATATGTGTTTTTTTGACATTTTTCGACAAACTTTTTCTATGAGTCTAAGTAAACCAAATGGAGCTGACTAACAAAACAAATACACAAAAGTGGTTAGTTGAAATTTATTTTTGCCCTAGCTGCTACTCAAGCAGCTTTAAGATTTACAAGAAAATGTGAAATAATTCACTTAAACTAAAGGGTGCTTGAGTGAAACAAGGAGTTGCGACCGGTAGCTCCTATTTCTTATTGAAGTAACGTGGCAGTTTACTTGAAGAAGGATTGTTGATTCTAACTGCCGAATTGAATAATTTAAATGATAAAAATTGAGGTGCTTAATGGATATTTTGTATGATAAAAAATATCATCTGCATATAGGTTATTACCACGATAACTGTGAATATGAGTCGATAGCATTTAAAAGGCAATCTGAGGATATATGGGATATATTCTTTGATTTTAAAGGGTATGGAATTAAAAATATTACCCCAGAAAACGAATTAACGTTAGAACCATTTGGAACAAGAATTTTTTCCATTTACAATAAAGAAATAGATTATGATATTGGAGTACAGCAGTTTAAGCAATGGTTATCCATTAATAAAATAATTTAAATCGTTGGTTAATTAAGATGACCGCTGCGATGTTTTGTTGTTGTGCTAACGGAGCAGGTTAATGGAACAGTGGAAAAGTGATATTCCATTTCTGGGAGGCGATTTTGATGAGGTTGGCAAGCGCAGAACTAAAAACAGACAGAATTTATTTACGCGAATTCCAGGTAGGTGATTGGCAGGAAGTACATAAATACGCATCACAAGAAAGAGTATGTCGGTACCAGCCTTGGGGACCAAATTCGTTGAAAGAATCTCAATCATTTGTTAAACAAGTTTTAGTTGATTCAGCAATAGAACCAAGAACAAGATATGCATTAGCTATTATTAATAAAGAATTAATTGGAGCTGGAGAATTAAACATTAGGGATATCCATAATAAAAAAGGGGAGATAGGTTATATAATTAATCCAGACTATTGGGGAAAGGGAATAGCAACTGATGTAGCAACACTTTTAATCGGTTTTGGATTTCATCAATTAAAACTTCATCGTATTTATGCAACCTGTGATCCAAGAAATATAGGTTCAATTAGAGTTTTGGAAAAGGCGGGGATGACAAAAGAAGGAAGAATTCGGGGAGATTTGTTGATGAAAGATGGATGGCGTGATTCTTTATTATTTAGTGTTTTAGAGAATGAACGGGTTTAATTTCTTCTTCAACTATCGGGTGCTTGAGTTCAACAAGGGGTTGCTGCGGCAGCCTTTTTTGCTTGTTCCACTAACGAAGCAGAATAGCTCAATAAGGTAAGTTAAAATGAGTCCAATAAAAAATAGCAGATAACTTATTATTCGTCGTTTTTCGTGAATAAAATTGATACTGGTTTTTCGATGATTATGTTTTTGGCTATTAAATCATACGAATGTAAATCAGATTAACACCTATTTTCTCCTGTGTAGTAGCCGTTCCGGTCTTTACGCTTGTTCGATATAAATGTATCAAACAAGAAAGGAGAAATGGTTTGTGAAAAAAAATTGGGAAAGAAACCTAACACAGCTAGGAACATTACATAAAAAACCATCAGATTTTATTGAATCTGATGGTTTTTTGAAGGATGGTTTTAAAAAGTGTACCAATGCATAACCCAATAATTAAAAATAATATTGGCAACCAAACCGGTCCGAAGAGTATTCCCATTATCCTCAATGTTGGGGAATAGATTAGACCAACTGTTATAAAATAAGCAGAAAACACAAACGGTAAAAACGAAAAAGATTCTATTCCACCGCCAGCGTCTTTATAAGCATCCCACATGGCAAACATATATAGACAGGGGTAAAACATCAGCCATTGATAATTCGTTCTATCAATTGCGGATTGAATATGACCATAAAAGCTTAACATGATTACTTCGTTAAAGTTTGATTGAATGTTAATCAAGAATTCTAAAGAAATGAAAAGTAATCCTTTGAGAAACTTTCCGTTTAAGATTTGGGGAAATCCTGGTAATGCAATGCTCCAAAGGACATTTTCAAGTTGATCTTTTTTCGTCATTTTATTTCCTTCTAAGTATTAGCTAATTTATCATGGTCCACTACTTTTGGTGGTTGTTCCATCCACCCATTATCAATCATTATGTTTGCAGCATCTTCGGTATATTTTAGGACTTCCCCCAAAAATCGGAGGTAATGTGTAGATAAATCACGTCTGGAACTTGTCGACAAACTTGTTCCGTAATATCCAATAGCGCCCGCGGCTAGTCCATTTACATGAAACATCATTAGTTTATCGGAAAAAGGGGAAACAGTTGAGTCTAATACTTGGTTATCCCAAGATACAGAAGCAGGAAGGGCATTTTCAATTAAAATGGAACTATAAATTTCAATATGCTTTGAAGCGATTTCTTTTCCTCTTGCTATAAAGCGACCCACTTCTTTTGATTTTGCCACTTGACTGAAGCCAATGAATGTTGCCATAGCTAACACATTTCTTTGAAGATTAGCATAAAGATTCGTTACTTCTAACGTAGTAAGTGATCTACGCTCTCCAAACCAACCGGTTAAAAAGTTTTGTTTTCGAATAAAATCGACTTTTTCAGGAGTCGTAACATAGGGTGCTCGTATATAGAGACCTTTAGATAGTAAAACATCTCCTGTTTTTTTGAGAAGTTTCTTTGAATCATCAATACATTCTGAAAAATAATCAAATACATCCGAACGTGTTGCTAAACTCAACGAGATACTATAAGCTTCTAACCCTAATGAACTCCATTGTAGAAGATAATATAGAAAGTAAGGATCCGAAAATAATCGTGGAGCTGTAATATCAACATCTTCTTCTTTAAATCCATATGGAATGGGAAATTTCTCACCTTTAAAGATTACTGTCAGTTTTTTTATGTGTGCCTCTGCTAACCCCAGTGCATATTCAACTACAAGACGAATCTCAGGATCTTCTGCTTTTGCCAAAAAGTATTTAAGTACACAAATTGAAAGGCTATCATTCATGTAAGCGGACCATAGCTGTGAAATCTCAGCAGACGTTAGTTTAATGTTCTTTTCACTTTGCAAAAGGGATTCTTCCTCCTTTCGATTGAAAAGTAATCCTCACAGTTATCTTTCCTAATAATGTAAATAAATATTTATTGTATTACGAATTCACATAGATGAGAGAAAAAAGGCTTGGACACTTTTAAATATTAAAAAGTTTAAGATTTCATGGGAAAATAAAAATGAAACTCCTGACCTTAAATAAAGAAAAAGTCATATTCCGAATGAAACATGTCTATTTATTATGTTTCATTTTGTTTATTTTTAGGGACCTTCTTTAACTAACGAAGCAGGTTTATTGAGTAACAAGGGCTTAAAT
>NZ_JBALSN010000527.1:0-14190 GCF_036966985.1 Neobacillus drentensis
GTAAATACAGCCTCTACGGAACCAAGCCCATCAAAGCTTGCGGAAAAATGGTCACCAGCTTCAATCTTCACTGCGGCTGTGAGGGAACCACTTAAGATGACTTCCCCTGGTTGAATGCTCTGCCCAACCTTATACAATTTATTGGCTAGCCATGCAATCGCCCTTGCTGGGTGCCCCATTACAGCTGCACCAGCACCTGTAGCAACGACTTCGCCATTTTGCTTGAAGACTATTCCCATCAATTTCAAATTGAAATTTTCTGTTGAATAGAATCTTTCACCAATAATATAACGGGAAGAAGAGGAATTATCGGCAACCGCATCCTGCAGTGTAAAGCTAAAACCTTGGAACCTGCTGTCGATGATTTCGAGTGCCGGAGCAACATATTCTGTTGCAGCTAGTACATCGGCTACGGTTACATGCGGACCTTTTAGTTCCTTATTGAATATAAAAGCAATTTCCGGTTCCACTTTTGCATGAATAAATGGTGAAAGGGAAATGCGTTCGCCTTCAAATAGTTGCATGCTTTCTAGCAATACCCCATAAGATGGTTCATGAACACCCATCATTACTTGTTTTGCCTTACTCGTTAAGCCAAGTTTTCTACCTACTCTTTTTGTCTGTTCTTCCCTGCATTTCATTTCAATTAACCGTTCTTGTACCTGGTAGGCTAATCCTTCATCTAATTCAGGATAGGCATCAACAAACTTATTAACCGACTTTTTCTGTTTTTCTGCCTCGTATAATTCAAAAGCAATTTGATCAATCACATCCGTCTTTATCATGTTTATCACCTAGTTTCTAATTTTTATCGTGTAAAGGAAGCCGTTACTGAACCAATATGAGCAAACTCAGCAGTAAACGTGTCATTGTCCTTCACTTCGATTGCACTTGTTAAAGCGCCTGAGAGCACGATTTCCCCAGATTTTAATGCCACATCATATTTTCCTAAAGAATTCGCAAGCCATGCAACTGAACGAAGCGGATTACCAAGTACGGCGGCACCTGCGCCTGAATCAATTATTTCTCCATTTCGATAAGCAACCATTCCAATATGGGTAAGATCCAGTCCTTCTAGCTTCGTCGGTTTCCCTCCAATAATCGCACAGGCGGAAGAACCATTGTCTGCAACGGTGTCTTCAAATTTGATTTGCCAATCTCGAATGCGGCTATCAATGACTTCAATCGCTGGAACGATATAATCTGTTGCTTCAATGACATCTAGGATAGAAACATTAGGACCTTTTAAATCCTTTTTCAATTTAAAAGCAATCTCAAACTCTACTTTTGGTTGAATATATTGATCAAGTGATATCGTTTCACCTTCGACAACCATCATATCTGCCAATAAATGACCATAATCAGGCTGGTTGACGCCGAACATTTTTTGAATGGCTTTACTTGTTGCCCCAATTTTTTTCCCAACAATGATACCGCCATGTTCAACTTTTCTACGGATCATCTCTAATTGTGTATGGTAGGCTTCATCCACTGTAAACCCTGGATAGGAAACGGTTAACGGTTCAATGACCTGCTTCGTTTCCTCTGCCTCCAATAAGCGGCTGGCAGCTTCTTGAATAATCGTCACATTGATTCCTCCTATCTCTACCACTAAACCTTTAACTTTTTTTTCTCTGCAAGTTCGACTGCTACATCTAAAATCCAGTCTTCCTGACCAGCAACCGCCTTCCTTTTACCCAATTCCTCCATAATTTCTGAGGCGTTAACACCGAATTTTTCGGCTGCATGCCTTACATGTAATAAAAAGCTGTTATACACTCCTGCATATCCACTAGATAAGTTGTCACGATCAATCACGATCGGAGTCTGCATCAACGGAGTCACTACTTCCTCGGCGGCATCCATTAAAATGGAAAGATTTATTCCTGTTTCCACGTCCATTTTATTTAATACAGCCACTAATACTTCCGTCGGTGCATTCCCTGCACCAGCCCCTAATCCCCTTAGGGTCCCGTCAATTTGGTCTGCTCCGGCTTCAAGCGCTGTAATTGAATTGCCAATCGCTAATCCAAGATTATTATGAGCGTGAAAACCAACTTCGATGGACAAAGCTTCCTTTAATGCATAAACCCTATCCCTAACGCCGCTTTGAACAAGTGCCCCTGCAGAATCGACCACATAGACGCAATCAGCACCATAGGATTCCATCAGCTTAGCCTGCTCAGCCAGTACTTTTGCTGGTTGAGAATGAGACATCATCAAGAAGCCCACCGCCTCAAGCCCTAATTCTTTCGCTAGTCGAAAATACTGCTCTGTTACATCTGCTTCGGTACAATGAACAGCGATTCTTATAACAGAGATACCTAGTTCGGCAGCTTCTCTTAACTCCTTGCTCGTTCCAATTCCAGGAACGAATAAGGAAGCAATTTTTGCTTGTTTCGCTGTTTCTACAGCCACTTTAATCAGTTCTAATTCAGAATGAACTGAAAACCCCTGCTGAAGTGTCGATCCATTTAAGCCAGAACCATGGCTGACTTCAATGATTCGTACCCCTGCTTCATCTAAATTTCGAACAATCGTCCGGACCATTTCCGGTGTATAACTATGGTTAATCGCGTGGTCGCCATCTCTTAGTGTCGTATCTGTCAGTCTAGGAATCTTCATCGGCTTACCTCCTTCACTCCAAGAAAATGTCCGGCATATAAATCTCCTACTTTATATGCTGATGCGGTCATGATATCCAAATTCCCCGCATAGGTAGGGAAGAAATCACCAGCTCCTACAACCTCATTCATGATCACTACTGTTGGTAACCGTCCCCAAGGTGTTTCACGGTAATCGATAAAAGGAGTGCCTTTTAATCTGTATCCTGGAACATAGCTTGAAATCTCAGCTACAATCGATTGAATAGATGCAATGACAGCTCCTTCATCAAACTCTTCCTTGATCACTGCATAGACAGAATTGGTCATATTAATAGGTGGTTCTGCCGGATTAAATACCGGAATTGCCCTCGCTAGTTTGGCTCCGCCAACATGTTGAACAGCATTCGCAGTCGTTTGAACAAATTCATCTACATTTTGTCTTGTCCCTGGGCCAATTGATACACTGGCTACCGTTGCAATTACTTCAGCATAGTGAACATGTACAACGCGATTAACTGCGTGAACTAGGGGTGTAGTTGCCTGGCCTCCACATGAAATCAAGTTAACGTTCATTGATTCCATATGTGAATTTAAATTTACTGTTGGCACGACAAAAGGTCCGATAGCCGCAGGAGTCATGTCGATCGCTAATTTCCCCTTATCGCGAAGTGATGGTGCATTCAACTTATGTGCTTTTGCGCTTGTCGCATCAAAGACAATCCTAATCTCTGGGTCTTCCAAGATGGCTTCAATGCCGTGATGGCTTGTACGAATTCCCTTCGCCTGTGCTCTTGCCAGACCTTCTGATTCTTGGTCAATGCCTGCTACCAAAGCTAACTCCATATTCCCTTCATTTTTTAAAATTTTATACATTAGGTCTGTTCCAATATTCCCCGATCCTAAAATCGCAGCTTTTACTTTTGTCAAGACCTCTCACCCCTCATTCTACTAATCTATCAATTAAGGTTTTACGACTTCATCAGACTCCACTTTTGTAAGTGTTGTCCCATGCGTCCATCAAGATCTAGGGAATTCGGTACCGATGCAAGTATCCCATTTGAACCGGCCCCTTCCTGACGTCCATCTATTTGGTTAGAAAATCCATTGGTCAAGCGTTTGTTCCAATAAAGTCTAATTATTTCACATTCTTTAAAAGGGAACCTTTGCCCATGGGGAAATAATAATTTAAGCATTCCATTGAAAACGAAAGCTGTTAGCTTTAATGTTTTCAATTTATTTGTTACAGTTACTTCGTAAAAACCTGAGGCAGGAAGTAAATAATATGGATTGACTAATATATCTGCATTATGCTTAGTTAAACGAACTCTTCCTTTTATTTGATAATAATCACCTAAATACCGTGGGATTTTCTCTAATTCTCCTAAAAAGATCAGATCTCGAATAAGTGTGGAACTTATCTTTTCACCTTCGAACTCGATTTTATTTACCATTATTCCAGCGATTCTTCCATCCGAGTCGCTTTTGATTCTAGTCATGTTTCCTTCTCCCCGGCACCCATATGTAAAGTCAAAACCGGCTACAACCTGTATTGCTCCAAAGTCGAGAAGATAACTTTGAACAAATTGTTTTGGAGATAAGGAGGCAAATTCAGCATTAAACTGAACGATGTAAAAAACATCTGCCCCCAGCTTTTTAAATATTTTTTGTTTATCTGTTAAAGGCATAAGATAGGGAACGATCTTTTTTCCATTTGAAAGTACTTCTTTTGGATGTGGAAAAAAACTCATAATTGCTAAAGGGAGCTTTTTCTCCCCCGCCTGTTTTTTTGCCTCTTTAATTACCTGTTGATGACCTAAATGAACCCCATCAAAAAATCCTAGAGCCATCACACAAGGCTTTACTTTTAAAAGAGTAGTTTGGCGGTTGGTGTTTGTCACATGAATGATTTCCAAGAAAGCTCCCTCCTCCATAACAGATAACTTTTTACAAAAGCCCTCTCATTCAAGATGGTTCGACAGCAATATCTACGATCCAAGCAATGTACTCTGTGCCTGCTATCGAATCCATCACCCTAGTACCTATTACTATTATTTTTTAAGGCTTCACTACTACAGCAGACTCATCTTTTGTAATCGGTGTTCCTTGTGTCCACCAAGATACAGGGAATTCTGTACCAATCCAAGTATCCCCGTTGCCAGGTACATCCTTTATATCCCACACGACCGGTTTCCAGGCTGGGTCCGTAATAATATAACCTGCGTCTCCGAACAATTCGATTCTGTTTCCGCCTGGTTCAATTACGTACATACAGAAAGCTTGGCTAATTCCATGTTTATTGGGCGGGACTTCAACGAAAACTCCATGATCTTTAAGTAAATCGGCAATATCATAAAGATTTTGAGGTATTCCATACCAATAGCACAGATGATGCAGCTTCCCTTTTACCCCATTAGGCTCTTGCATATAGGCAATTTCATGAACAAGATTGGAAACACTAATCCAGCTTCCAAGTACATGGCCGTTATCTTGAATTTGCTCTCTTAACCGGAAGCCTAGAGTATCTAACATAAAGTCCGTATCAGCTCCAGGATTCGAAGTCATTAGATTAATATGATCGAGACGACGTACGGGTACACCCCGATCTGGCCGCTTTGATGGACGATTTAATAGTTTAGATCTTTGATCATCTTGAACATTGTAATACTCTACATCCCATAAAATTTCCATTAAATGACCATCAGGTGTTGTAAACTGATAAGCCTCTCCATGACCAATATCTCCATCTATCCAGCCGCGGCCAAATCCAGTTTTTTCAATTTCTTCTACGCGACGCTGTAGGGCTTGTGGTGAGGAGGTACGCCATGCGACATGTCCAACTCCCGCTTCTTTTGCTTCGGTAATTATCAAAGTATTATGATAAAAATCTTCATATGCCCTTAGATAAACAGATCCTTCTGACCGAGCAGTTACTTCCATTCCTAAAAATCTTGTAAAGAATTCCACTGATTGTTCAATTTTTGGAGAAAGAATCTCCACATGAGCCAGCTGAGCAACATCGTAAATTGGTTCTTGGTAAGAAGTCATTTTTATTTCCTCCTAATTTTATTTTCATTTAACGAGTAGTTACTTACTTGTTAAAACTCCTTCAGAAGAAAAAAAGCGATATTTTCCGTTAAAGAACATAAGCGGTTCTTTTTCATTAAGGTGGATATCCATTACCTTGCCGATGAATAAGGTGTGATCTCCTTCGATATGGACATTCACTACTTCGCAAGCTACTTGGGCGATGGCCTCTGATAACACAGGTAGGCCATCTAGTTGCTCAAAACTTACTTCTCTTTTTTCCTTTATTTGACCAGCAAATATCATCGATAATTCCTGTTGTTCCGCCGATAAAATATTTACTGCGAATTTTTTGCTGTTCTTAATTTTGTCCAGCATTTGAGCTTTTTCTCCAATGGAAATCACCACTAGTTTTGGGTCAAGAGACACGGACATAAAGGCATTTGCCGTCATACCGTGTATTTCTCCATCGATTTCGGTCGTAATTACGGTCACACCAGTAGCAAATTTCCCCATCGCCGTTCTAAATTTACGATCATCCATCCTGCCAACTCCTCTCCCCGTTTATAATTTAATTGGTTCTTTTTCTACAGCATCCAGCCACGTTTTGTTTGTCCAACCGTTTAGGTCATAATCGTTTAATGCTGTGTCAACAAATGATTTGTAACGGTCCGCTGCTCCGACTGCCTCTGCATGGAATAGGGCTTCCATTCTAATATTTTCATGATTGCCTGCATAATTGACCTCATACAGTTCATGTCTTCCTCCAAACTCAGATCCAATCGAATCCCAAACCATTTTTAACAACTTCACTTTATCTACAGAATTGATGCCTGTTCCTCGATAATATTGATCAAGAAAAGGTCTTAATTCAGGATTCAGAAAATCACTTGAACTAGACGGCAACTGAATTAAACCACCGGCTACCACTTGTTCAAAAATACCCTTCACTCTCACCCAGCTCATTGGCGCTAATGCTCGATAAGCAGCACTGGAGGCACCATTTGGCATAACAAGACCATTCGGTCCTTTATCCGGATCCGTTGCCATTGCAGTAGACAATCCCCAAAACATATTACGTATCGCCACAACCTCACCAATTTGTGCTTGTACACCTCTAAAGTTCTTTGTTCCAGCAGCTTCCGTTGCTTTTAATAATAGTCCTGTCATGAAATCCAATTTAACAGCAAGACGAGTACAACCGTGGAATGTAAAGCGGTTAACAAAGCCACTTTCTGGGACGAAATTATTAGATATTTTGATATTTTTGTAGCAAAGAACATCTTCCCATGGAATAAATACGTTATCTAAAACAATTACGGCATCATTTTCATCAAAACGACTTGAAAGCGGGTAATCAAATGGTGTTCCCGTTGTCGCAGCCTGCAGTTCGTACGACTGTCGGCTGATCATTTTTACCCCCGGTGCATTCATTGGCACAAAGAAGATCAGTGCGTGGCTATGGTCACCATCTCCTAAATCAAATGTTCCATAGTTCGCAACAAAGTTATAATGAGTTAATGCTGCCGCTGTTCCTACCATTTTGGCACCGCTTACAATTATTCCGTCATCTTTTTCAGCAACTGCTCGTACAAATACATCTTTATTTTCATGAAGTGGTTTTGATCGATCCACTTGTGGGTTGATAATAGTATGGTTAACAAAAGGAAGCTCTTTTGCAGCTTTCTTGTACCATGCTTTCGCATTGTCCTCAAAACCTTGATAATAATCTGAAAGGGCATCTAAATGACCAATA
Source organism: Neobacillus drentensis (assembly GCF_036966985.1). Classification (GTDB taxonomy): domain Bacteria; phylum Bacillota; class Bacilli; order Bacillales; family Cytobacillaceae; genus Neobacillus; species Neobacillus drentensis_E. Next base: position 7,387 of record NZ_JBALSN010000527.1, read on the forward strand.
AATGAAGCCTTATAATCTGGAGTGCGGCCCATAAATCCATAATTAAGCTTGGACCATTCGGCAATGGCATCTCTTGATTCTAATAGATCTTGTGTACTTTTAGGAGTGATGAAGAATTTGTGTGTGCGATCCCCGTATTCATTTTCAGCCGTTAAAATGTTACGTGTAGCTGGATCATGAAGAGCATCATACATTCTTGCATACGAACGTGCAGAATTTCGATAAGCAGGATGCGTCGTTACATCTTTAATTCTTTCACCGTTTAAATAAACGACCCTTCCGTCATTCAAGCTTTCCAAATATTCTTTACCTGTGTACATTCCATCAACCCCATTCCTATCATTATTTGAACTTTTGAGTGACCGAGTGTGTCGATCCTTAAATTTATGTTAATTTATCTGAAAATTCTTTACAATGACACCAAGTGTCAGAAAAAACAAAAAAAACTGCTATTTTATGTCAGTTTAAAAGTAAAAAAAAATGTCAGAAAACGCCCATGGACAATTTCCATCGGGCGTTTTCTGACACTTTTATATATAAAAAACGATGACTTTATTTGGATTTTTTAAGTCCTTCATGGTCGACAATTTTCAATGCTTTTAGAGCCAAAAGCAATTGAAACTGTCTTTGGGGATCCCGCAGGTCGCAGCCAAGAAAATCAGTGATTTTCGTGAGTCGATAACGAAGACCGCTTTTAGATAATGCTAGATATTCAGCGGTTTGTTCCAGGTTTCCACCATTAAGTAGAAAATGATATAAGGTTTCAATTAATTCAATTTTATTACTATCTAAATTCTCAGACAGAACCCCAAGAGTATCCCTAACCAATTTACGTATGGCATTCTCATTTTTGTCATTAATTAAAACACCAAGAATACCTAGTTCACTAAAAGATGTGATGGGTTTATCCCTTGAGGATAATCGTACAGCTGAACGGGCTTCTTCAATAGCCACACCTGCATCCACTATTTTGCTGTTTTGAGAACTGATCCCCGCTAAAAACAGGGAACTTTTTATTTCCTTTTTTAAATTGGATACTAGAGAAAGTAAGGTATTTTCAATATTTTGCTGGTTTAATTGTTTCTCCATTATTAGGAGAACTAAGCTATCAGCTTGCTGACCAATTAAGACATTGATGCCCTTATTTCTAAAAAACGTAGAAACAGCTTCAAAGGTGGTTTTATGAAGAGTAAATTCCTTTTCTTCACATTTTTTCATAAACTTGTAGGTAAGGACGATAATATGATAGTGTCCAGATAAATCCAATTGAATAAAATCAGCCTTCCTTACGATTTCTTGTTGGGAGTACTTTCCGCTAATTATTTCTTCTAGAAAATGTCCCTTTACTTGTTCCAATGATTCGATTTCAGCTTTTTCTTTTAAAAACAGAAGCGCACAAATAGATGCTAATCGATCGATAATCATTGAGTCAATATCATAGTTAGGTGTCCTTCCCCTATCATATAGAAACGAACAATATCCTACGATTTTGCCTAAAAGGTATATTGGTGTAATAATTCTTGTCCCATTTTCAAACGAGAGGACACTCACTTTTGAAATATTTCGATACTTATCGCCAGAGTAATTACATGCTTTTCTTATCAACTCATAGTCATCCCTGGTAATTCCTTTATATGCTAAGAGATGTTGTCTGATATCCTCAATTACAATAGGCAAGTTTGTTTGTTTATTTAATATTTCTAGAATGGAATCGATGTTATTTCCTTTTATGAGCTCATTTGTCATCTCATTATACGTTCTCGACACGAGTGCTAAGTTATTTTTTTCAACCAAAAGATTCTCGTTTGTCAGTTCCAGTTCCTTAATAATTGGCAGTTCCTTACTATATGAAAAAAATTCTTCTGCCTCTTCCTTCCATTCAGACACAAGGCGCCCCTCCCAAATACAACAAGGTGCCCCTTCACCCTCACACTGCAGTTCTTTAAAAAATACTTCCTCTCCAAGCAGAGCGGTAACATATCCAGTTGCATAACCAGTTAAGGTATAACAAACGGTAACTTTTTTTATCCCAAAATTTTGAATATGTTGTTCGGCTTCAAATGAACTTTCCCAAATTCCCTTAAGTCGAAAAGATTTAATTTGATTATTTTCCACTTCAAGATCTCTTTCAGTAATTCTAGATTTCGCATGTCCTTTTAAGGCATGAATAATAGGACCATATTCAAATTTTTCAAGCATACTTAATGAATCTATTTTCTGAATCTCTTGAGCATCTTCTTCTCCGAGATGAAATCCATATTTGAAGAAAAAGGTTTTCATACGATTAATCCCAATATTTTCGATTAAATCACGCTGCATCGCTCCAAATGCACTTGTAGAAACGAGAACAGACCTTTCATTATTTGCAAATAGGAGTTCATTTTCTTGTCTAATATGCAATAGGTCATTTAAAGTTAACGCTTTCATTCCATTGCTCCCTTCTTAAATGAATTTGTAGCAACAGCATTCCTAAAGATTAATTCTACTTCTTGTGAAAAATACCTTCTTCTACTGAAACGTGAAAACGGAAAACAAGGTCAGACCCTCAGTGCGCTAAAGCGTTAGCACGTTGGGGGTCTGACCCTTTCCTTGAGTTCTTTATTTATAACGGAACTTCTGATTTTTCACCGTAGGACTGGAATTTTTTGCGTATTGGTCAAAACCGGTATCATAAAACTGAGCGATTTTACTTGACCAATCACTGGAATCCTCACCAATTGTCCGTTCAGACATATAGGATGATATCGTTTGATCATATTGATCAATAATTTCCTTTTGAATTTTCGTATCATACTGTTCTTTCTGAAGAGTTGCCATAATTGGCAGTCTTGGTTTTTGAGTAGGGATTGATTTTGGATATCCGACAACCAGACCTGAGATGGGGAAAACATATTCAGGAAGATTCAATAGTTCAACAAAGGTTTGCGGATTTCTCCGTATTCCGCCGATCGGCACGATCCCAAGTCCCATCGATTCAGCCGCTATTACTGCGCTTCCCAGCGCGATTCCTACATCTGTTGAACCAACCATAATGGCTTCTAGGTCCTCGACAATATTAAATTCCGCACCATTTTTTTCAGCCGCCAGTTTCGCCCGGTAAAAATCCATGCAAAACACGAGAAAAACGGGAGCTTCCTCAATCCACCGTTGGTTTCCTGCCGCTTTCGCCAAGGCAGCTTTCCTTTCAGACTCCCTCACTTCAATCACGGTCACCTGCTGTCCATTAATCCAATTAGGACCAGCCAAAGCCGCCTCAATAATCACTTCGATTTGCGCTTCGCTTACCCCTTTTTCAGAGTCGAAGTCCCTAACTGAGCGATGATTTTTTAATAATTGAATGGTTTCGTTCATACGATCACTCCTCGTGTATACGATACTACAATCACAACTTTAAATTCAAAAACCTGAATTTAAAACAGTGCCTGACACCACCTGTAAACGGTTGTTTTAGATGGACATACTCATCGTAATGGTTCTATTTTTGAATCCCAATTTTTCATACAGTTTAATGGCTTGATTTCCTGCATATACACTTAAACGAACCTCTGAATATCCATCTTGTTTAAGATGTTCAATACCAGTCTCCATCAATCGTTTTGAAATTCCATTTCCTCTAAATTCATCCAACACAAACAATTCATAAATAAAACCATATTTCTTTTCAGTAAATGGGTCTTTACTTGTTCCAATAAGAATCCAGCCCATTAGAGTATCGCCTCCAGTTGCTACTAAATAATAGCTTCCTTTCTGCAATAATGGTTCAATAAGTTGTTTGACTTTTTCATCTGACGGTTTTGCCTCGCCTAATGTACCATCGAATAAGGCTTGTGGTGAAAGAGATAAAACCTTTTTATATTCCGAATCGTTTGGTTTTCTTATTTCCATAAATAGAGTTCTCCCCCCAATATTTAACTTAACTATTTTATCATCTCTATTTACCAACTTCCTAAAGATATCGTTTCTACAATAAACCAAAAGCACACAACTAAAAAACTCCAATGAAATAATTCTACAAAAATGGATGAAGCCCTCTATTAAACTACTTTCTTCCTACCTTCTAACAAGAAGGTCATGGAGCATCCAAAGCAAGTCCAACATTAAACAGAAAGTTGCCATTCTTGGCGGCTTTCTTTCGATCTTATAGGTCTCTTATTCTTAAATCTTGGTTAGTATATATTTTCTTACAGTAATTTTTTGTAAAATTAGGAAAAATACCCTATTAATTACATAATGGCGATGGTATAATTTACCTGGTTTTATACTTTATTACTAGGGGGGCTCTTTATGACTTGGTTTACCAAATGGGCTTTACGGAACAAGGCGGCATTAGCTTTCGCTGTTTTTGCCTCAATGATTTTTGGTGTTTTTAATTACACCACGATTCCAATGGAACTGATGCCGTCTGCCGATCAACCTTACGTGACCATTTCAGTGGTTGGAAACGGTATGGATGCTGTAAGCATGGATGAACAGGTAACACAGCCAATTGAAAAAGCATTAAATGGCGTCAGAGGAAAACAAAATGTAGCAGCGCAAACAGGAAATAACTTCACGCAGATGACCGTTACCTTTGAATCCGACATTAATGTGAAAGAAGCAAAACAGCAAATTCAAGAAAGAATTTCAATGGTTAATCTCCCCAGCGGAGTCATGAAACCTTACGTCGTCAACCTGAACACATCTGAAATTCCGATTGTGGAACTAGGTCTTACCTTTGACAAGGAAATTGGCAATCATGAGCTAAATCTTGTAGAAAACGAGATTATGCCGATGTTCCAAGACCTAAAAGGTGTCGGCAATGTCATTACCAACGGCGGGAACAATCAACAAGTGCTGATTAAAGTCGATCCTTACAAATTAGCAACCGCACAATACCCGCTTGAAAAGCTTTACACTCTTCTTCAAGGAAAAAATGCATCGGTTGCAGTGGGTGAACAAACCCTAAACAACGAAGCGACAAGTATCATCGTAACAGGAAAATTAGAATCAGTTGATGACCTCAAAAACATTCAGTTAAACAATAAGACCAAACTGCAAGATGTCGCTGATGTTAGCCTGCAAAAAGATACCGCAAGCATCACCCATTTGAACGGGAAGAATTTTATCGATGTCGTGATTCAGAAGGATTCCACCTCCAATGCGGTAACCCTCGGGAAACAAGTAGAAGATGCGGTTAAACAAATTAACAAAGACTATAAGGGAACACTACAAGCTACTATTTTTATGAATTTAGGGAATACCGTTCTTGATTCTATTAACTCGATGACTAGAGAAGTATTGACCGGAGCGCTATTTGCGACTCTTATTATCTGGCTATTCCTTCGAAGTTTCCGAATGACTCTGATCACTATTGTCAGCATTCCACTTTCTCTTTGTATTACAATGATTTTACTTTCATTTTTTGGGGTTACGTTAAACATCCTCACCCTTGGAGGAATTGCGGTATCGGTCGGACGACTTGTGGATGACAGTATTGTTGTCGTTGAAAATATTTACCGAAGAAAGAAAGAGCATGAACTAACCCCTGCCTTTCTTATCGAAGCGGTAAAAGAAGTAGGAGCAGCCATTACGTCTTCCACCCTTACAACGGTGGCCGTATTTCTCCCAATGATGATTGTTTCGGGAGGGTTAAGAGACCTGGTTGCCCCGTTTGCGATTACGATCACTTGTTCATTACTAGCTTCATTGCTTGTTTCGCTGACAGTCGTACCAGTACTCAGCGGCCGCATGATGAAAAAGGTGAAGGTGAAAGAACACAAGACCCATTCGTTCTATCCTACTGTGCTGAAGGTGGTCGCTCAACCATAAATGGCTTCCTATCATACTAGTAATTCTTGTTGTGGCCGGGTCAGTTGGGCTGTTTGTTAGCATGCCTAAAGGGTCAGTTGATCAGAAGGATTCCGCTTACATAGCCATTAGTCTTCGCTATCATAACGGAACCCCGATAAGTAAAATAAATGACGGAATTTCAAAAATGGATAGCATTCTTGCCGAAAAACAAGGGGTAAAAAACCGTATTACGATCGCAGGTGTCAATGAAGCAGCTGCACAGTATGGCAATCTGCAAGGTGCAAACGTGGTTCAATTTATGATTTTCCCTAAGGAAGGGACAGATTCTGCCAAATTTGTAAAAGAGATCCGAAAAACGAAAGATCAGTTTCCAGATGCGGAGCTGACTGCAGACACTGCTGGTTTGTTGGGAGTGAATAAGACGACGGTTTCGGTCGACGTCATTGGCAAAAATGAAGCAGACATAAAAAAAGCAGCTGATCTTGTCAAGAAAGAAATTAGCACCATTGATGGCGTACAAAAAGTAGAAAGTAACGATCAAAATACAAAGCCAACGGTTACGATTACGGTGGATTCGAAGGTATCCAACGCACAGGAGATCTCTCAGTCTATTTATGCCATGATTCAGCCTGCTGCAATTGGAAGCATGAAAATAGATGGACGGACCACGACCGTTAAATTGGGGGCCATCAAAGAAATTCAAACTGTGAATGATCTAAAAGATTTGCAGCTCATGACACCGAATGGACCAGTTGCTTTATCAAGCTTTGCTAATGTAGAAGAGAGTAAGGAACCAGGTACCATCTATTCAAAAGACGGTCATCATTATCTTCAAGTAAATGCTTTTGTGGATTCAGATAAAATGGTGGACGTAGCGGGCGAGATTCAAAAACAGATCGCTCAATGGGACAAAAATAATACATTTGGCAAAGAAACAAGTGCAAAAATCACTGGTTCTGCCATGCAGTCATCGGATGATTTACTAGAACTAGGTAAACTGGCAATGTTCTCGAT
>NZ_JBALSN010000528.1:0-1914 GCF_036966985.1 Neobacillus drentensis
GTACATATCTTAAGTTACATTTTTAGTCTTTTAGTAATTAGAGGCTAAATTCTAGTGAAATACTCGGAATAGTGCTAAACTAATAAATGAATCAATTTATTCTACTTAATTTTTACATATCCAAAGGGGTGTAAGTCATGATCAATCAACTTTCATGGAAAGTTGGAGGACAACAAGGGGAAGGTATTGAGAGTACTGGGGAAATCTTTGCAATTGCACTGAATCGCCTGGGATATTACTTGTATGGTTATCGTCACTTTTCTTCACGTATTAAGGGTGGTCATACAAACAACAAAATCAGAGTAAGTACGACAGAAGTGCGTTCAATTTCTGATGACCTAGATATCCTAGTAGCATTTGACCAAGAAACGATTGATTTAAACTACAAAGAACTTCACAGTAATGGTGTAATCCTTGCTGATGCAAAATTTTCACCAAAGAAACCTGATGATACGGAAGCATCATTGTATGCGGTACCATTTACTGAAATTGCCACTGAACTTGGAACTTCTTTAATGAAGAACATGGTAGCAATCGGTGCAACATCTGCCGTATTAGACTTAGATATTAATGTATTTGAAGTAGTAGTTCGTGAGATTTTTGGCAAAAAAGGCGACCAAGTAGTTGCAAAGAATATGGATGCAATCAAAGCCGGTTTTGAAAAAATGAAGGAAAATCTTGCTTCAGGTATCCAAACCATGGAACTTGAAAAGGCTGACGGCAAAAAACGGATGTTTATGATTGGTAACGATGCAATTGCTCTTGGAGCTATTGCCGGCGGATGCCGTTTTATGGCAGCTTACCCAATTACACCTGCATCTGAAATCATGGAATACTTAATTAAAAAGCTACCTGCACTAGGTGGTACAGTAATTCAAACAGAAGACGAAATTGCTGCTTGTACAATGGCAATTGGGGCTAACTACGCCGGCGTACGTACGATTACTGCTTCTGCTGGACCTGGACTATCATTAAAGATGGAAGCAATCGGACTATCAGGTATTACTGAAACTCCGTTAGTAATTGTAGACACGCAACGTGGTGGTCCTTCAACAGGATTACCAACTAAACAAGAACAATCAGACCTTATGGCAATGATCTATGGAACACATGGTGAGATTCCGAAAATTGTCATGGCTCCAAGTACAGTTGAAGAAGCGTTCTATGATACCGCGGAGGCATTCAATTTAGCTGAAGAGTATCAATGTCCAGTCATTATTTTATCTGATCTTCAATTATCTTTGGGTAAACAAACCGTTGAACCATTAAGCTATGACAAGGTTGAAATCAGACGTGGGAAATTGGTAACAGATGAAATACCTGCTAATGAAAATAATGCGTACTTCAAACGTTATGAAGTAACAGAAGATGGAATTTCTCCACGTGTAATCCCTGGTATGAAGAATGGTATTCACCATGTAACGGGTGTTGAGCACGATGAGACTGGTAAACCATCTGAATCTGCTGCAAACCGGAATGCACAAATGGATAAGCGTTTCCGCAAAGTCGAAAATATTCGCTTTGATACTCCTGTATATAAAAATGTTAAGCATGAGGATGCGGATGTTTTATTTGTAGGATTTAACTCAACACGCGGAGTTATTGAAGAAGCAATGACACGTTTAGAGAATGATGGCATAAAAGTCAATCATGCGCACATCCGTTTAATTCATCCGTTCCCAACGGACGAAGTTCTTCCACTTGTCCGTTCTGCTAAGAAAGTTGTAGTTGTGGAAAACAATGCAACTGGCCAATTAGCGAATATTATGAAAATGAATGTTGGACATGCTGAAAAAATTACTAATCATCTTAAATATGACGGAAATCCATTCCTGCCACACGAAGTATATACAAAATGTAAGGAGTTGTTCTAATTCATGGCCACTTTTAAAGACTTTCGTAACAATGTAAAAC
>NZ_JBALSN010000529.1:0-9563 GCF_036966985.1 Neobacillus drentensis
AAGACAAAATAAAAAATTACTGAGAAAAGAGTAAAAAAGACTAAACCTTATAGCACAATTGTTTAATTTGTTGTATTATCAACATCAAACAAATATGTAAAGTAATAGTAAGGAAAAATAATTATTAAAATTGTAAAATGTGTCATAAAAGGAGGCAACGCCTTGGTATCATCGAAAGACGTCGCGAAACACGCAGGCGTATCTCAAACGACTGTCTCACGTGTATTGAATACGCCAGAATTAGTGAAAAAGCCTACTCTTGATAAAGTGATGAAATCCATTAACGATTTAAACTATATACCGAATGCACAAGCACGCTCCCTTGTGCAAAATAAAACAAATACGATAGCCCTCTTATCCGGACCACTGCACAACCCGTTTTTTGTCGATACCACATCCGCCATTATCACCTACGCTAATGAGAAGGGGTACCGTGTAAACGTCCAGTATGTAAACGATGAAAAACTGCCGGAAGCATATGCAGCTGCTTTTGAAAATAAAGTGGATGGTATCATTCTATCGTGTATTTTGATTGATGATCCGATATTTGAAAAGCTCAAACAAATGGATATTCCATTCATTACCTACAATCGTAAACATAAAAAAAATGAAAACTTTGTTGAAATTGACAATTTTGAGGCAGGATATTTATCGGCAAAACATCTGATTGAGCTAGGACATAAAACCATTGCATGGGTTGGCGGACCTTTGACAATCAGCTCATTTAACAACCGTTATTCAGGATTTCTTCAAGCAATCAAAGATTATAAAATACCATTGTCTGAACCATATATCTTCAACACGGATACTTCTAAACAAGATATTTCTGCTGCTTTTCAACGCTTAATGAAACTGGAGCATCGCCCTACGGCCATTTGTGCTGGTGCGGATTCTCTGGCATTAAATTTGCTAGACGATGCCATATGTGAAGATTTCAAAGTACCGGATGACTTAAGTATCATTGGGATTGATAACGTAGACATAAGTCAGCATGGTTTGATTCAATTGACGACAGTAGGCAGTATCTCACAGGAAAATCTAGGACTCTTAGCAATCACTGAATTGATTGAAATGATAGAAAATAAAAAAAATTATTGCATTCAAATAACTGAACCTGTTAAAATATTTAACAGAAGAACAACTAGAAAAATAGAAAATAAACAATAATCTTGTTTATTTCTTATTTGCAGAAAAATGAATACGTAACCATTCTAACTTTAACTTCTTCCACCTTTCCTTTGCAGGAAAGGAACACCAGAATTTTTTTGCTTTTCTCAAAAATGGTTACGTATTCATGAAACTGAATATACAAAGGGGTAGTATATTCGGTGGAATGTAAGGGATTACAAACGAAAAAGGGGGAGAAATTATTTTATGAAATGGAAAAATCGTCCACATGGTGAAGAATCACCATACATGCCAGCGGGTCCTTTTAAAATCAGGCTGCCTTTTATTCATTACCGGTTTGAATGGCCAGACTATGTTCAAGGTTTATTAATGTGTGCAGTAGACTTGGGGGCTATTACTCTATTAGGCCAACATTTACATATGCCATTTGAGGTTGCTTTAGCGGTTGTTGTATTAAATGGGCTCCTTTATTTATTTCACCATATTTTAGGTGATCCTGTAATTCCAGGATGGATTACACCGGCCATTCCGCTGATTGTCTTGTTTGTTACTCAATTTGATGAAGGGCCTGATCGAGTTTATGCACTGGTCGCCTTTCAGTTAACATTAGGTATATTATCCATCATTTTGGGTATTACCGGCTTAGCAAGTAAAGTTGTCTATATGGTTCCAAATGCAATTAAAACAGGAATCATACTTGGGGCTGGTATTGGAGCAGTCACTTCCGTTTTTGGAGCAGGCGGACAATTTGAAAAATTCCCGTTCACCATTTCGATTTGTATTGGATTTGCCTTTTTCCTTACTTTTTCCAAGTCATTTGAACGGATTAGAAAAAATAATAAAGGATTCTTATTTACACTATTAGGTAATCTTGGCATTCTACCCGCTATTTTTCTCGCCGTTTTTGTTGCTCCGCTATTTGGAGAAGCAAACTGGCCAGATATTCAATGGGGATTTAGTAAACCAGATTTTGCGACCTTGTTTGCGGAGTATACTGTTTTCGGATTAGGATTTCCGGCTGTTGCTTTTTTTCTAAAAGCAATCCCTGCCGTGCTGGCTACTTACCTAGTAGTTTTCGGTGATGTTCTTAAAACGAAAGCATTGCTTTCTGAATCCGATGCCATAAGAACCGATGAAAAAGTGGATTACAATCCAAACCGAGCACATTTAATTTTTGGTGGAAGAAACACACTGATGAGTATGATTGGTCCTGATATTACGATGTGTGGTCCAATGTGGGCTGCGATGCAGGTTGTCGCCATTGAACGCTTTAAAGAAGGAAAAAAAGCGATGAATTCCTTTTTTGGAGGAATTGGATCTTTCCGTTGGGGTACAAATACAGCCCTTTTATTATTGCCAATCGTAAGCTTAGTTCAACCGATTCTAGGTGTAGCTTTAGCTTTGACATTGCTTGTCCAAGGTTACGTAAGTGTCCGGATTGGGATCATGCAGGCGCGGAGTCAGCGTGATTTAGGAATAGCTGGAATCGTGGCTGCCCTCCTTGTCATCAAAGGTGCTTCATGGGCATTTGCAGTAGGAATCCTGCTTTGCTTCTTAATTTATGGTAAAGACTTCTTCAAAGGAGAAGTTGATCATACGTTTGTTAAAGATTCGTTGGAGACATCTAAAAATGAAGAAATGAAAGAGGTAAGTTAAATGAAAAAGCAATATTACGTTAACGGTGAATGGAAGACTGCAGAGAAATTTGCAGATCTCCACTCACCTTACTCTAAAGAAGTAATCGCTAAAATTCCACAAGCAACACGTGAGGAAGTAGAACAAGTCATTGAGATTGCCTACAATACAAGAAAACAAATGGAAGAACTAACTGCCTATGAGCGTGCTGCGATTTTAGAACATATTGCACAGCTATTCATTGAAAATCGACAAAAGGCGGCTGAAATTATCTCGTTAGAAGCGGCAAAGCCAATGAAAATCGCATTAGGGGAAATCGATCGTACGGTTGAAACCTATAAGTTTGCGGCTGAAGAAGCCAAACGATTAACGGGAGAAATGATTCCAATGGATGCTGCGAAAAATGGAGCAAATCGCTTTGGTTACACCATTGAGCAGCCAATTGGGGTCATTGGGGCAATCACACCATTTAACTTCCCGCAAAACCTTGTCGCACATAAAGTGGGACCTGCGATTGCGGCCGGAAATACAATCATTCTTAAGCCGGCATCACAAACACCTCTTTCAGCACTGTTTCTAGCTGAATTAATTGATCAAACGGCTTTGCCTAAAGGTGCCTTTAATGTCATAACCGGTAGTGGCAGAACCGTTGGTGATGCATTGGTGACCAGTGAAAAAGTAAAAATGATTACTTTTACTGGAAGTCCTTCTGTGGGCATCGGTATTCGGAACAAAGCTGGACTTAAAAAAGTTGCTCTTGAACTAGGCTCGAACGCTGGTTTAATTATTGACAAGAATGTTGATTTATCCCAAATCGTTCCAAAATGTGTTACTGGTGCTTTTTCAAATCAAGGACAGATTTGTATCTCATTACAACGTACCTATGTAATGGATGAATTATTTGATGAATTTATCGAGCAATTTGCAGCCGCTGCTAAGCAGTTAGTCATTGGGAGCCCACTTGCAGAGACAACTGATATATCCGCAATGATCAATCATGATGAACAAGACCGGGCGCTTAGCTGGGTACAAGAAGCTGTCCAAAATGGTGCTGAAATCGTGACAGGCGGCAAGATTGAGAATGGAGTCTTCTTGCCGACGATTTTAACGAATGTAGACTCTACACTCAAAGTATCTTGCCAGGAAGTATTTGCACCGATTGTAGTTGTAAATCGTATCTCCTCTGTTGAAGAAGGAATCGAAGCCATTAATGATTCAAATTATGGGCTGCAAGCAGGGATTTTCACAAATGACATCCAAACGGCATTCAAAGCTTCAAAAGAGTTTGAAGTAGGCGGTGTCATGATTAACGATATTCCAACTTACCGTGTAGACCAAATGCCGTACGGAGGCGTAAAAGAAAGCGGCACGGGTAAAGAAGGATTAAAATATGCAATCCATGAAATGACGGAAACGAAACTTGTCGTTTGGAATCAAAATTAAGGAGTGACCAAAATTGTCTGAAAAAATTACCTTTACACCACTTAGTTATACCGGATGGGATTCTTTATCCCACCTTTTAGAAGAAGTAAATCGCTTCGATGTGAAAAAGATTCTAGTCATAACAGACCCGTTCTTATATGATATTGGATTAACAAATAAAGTTACAGATCCGCTTGAAGAAGCTGGCTATGTAACAGAAATTTATACGGATGTTGTACCGGAGCCCCCTTTAGCTATCGGAGAAAAATTGGTTGCTTACACCCGTGAAAATCTATTCGACATGGTCATTGGAGTAGGTGGGGGAAGTGCGTTAGATTTAACAAAGCTTGCAGGGGTATTAGCATCACATGAAGGTAAAGTAGAAGACTACTTAAACTTAACAGGTACGAAAAAGATTACAAACAAAGGTCTTCCTAAAATCTTAATTCCTACAACTTCAGGGACCGGTTCAGAGGTGACGAATATTTCCGTTCTATCTTTAGAAACCACTAAAGATGTTGTAACTCATGACTACTTATTGGCTGATGTTGCGATTGTGGACCCTGCATTAACGATTTCATTACCTCCAAAAGTAACAGCGGCAACAGGCGTTGATGCACTTACACATGCAGTAGAAGCTTATGTTTCTAAAAATGCGAGTGTAGTTTCTGATGCATTAGCATTGCAAGCCATCCGCCTTATCAGCAACTCGATCCGTACAGCTGTATCGAATGGCCAAGACAAACAAGCTCGTACTGATATGAGCTACGGAAGTTACCTTGCAGGTCTTGCCTTCTTCAATGCTGGAGTTGCTGGTGTTCACGCGTTAGCTTACCCTCTCGGGGGCCAATTCCACATTGCACACGGTGACTCAAATGCAGTATTGCTTCCATATGTATTTGGCTATATTCGCCAAAGTTGTGAAAAACGGATGAAAGATATCTACGATGCAATGGGCTTTAGTTCTGCGAATCTTTCACAAGAGGAAGCATCATATCGATGTGTAGCCGAATTAAAAAGATTAGTAGAAGATGTAAATATTCCATCTTCTTTAAAAGGATTTAACATAGCAGAGGATGCTCTTGAAAGCTTAACGAATGATGGGGTTAAGCAAAAACGTATTTTAGCACGTAGTCCAATGCCTTTATTAAAAGAAGATATCTATACCATTTATAAAGCTGCATTCGACGGAGAAGTTGTTGAAAAATCGAGAGATTGGAAGATTGAAGTTCATAATTGAAGTTTTATGAAACTAGCAGTGCGGTTCAATTCGCACTGCTAGTTTTTATGAAATCAGTTATGACTTAACCCATTGGAGTCCGCTCACCTTATTTAGGTTGTTCTATGAACTGGAAAAAGGATCATTAAATCATGGAAATTTTTCCATTCATTGCGACACTAAGATGGTAAATATTTCACTCAATTTATTTTTCCCTGACAATCAGGGCTGAAATCCAGCCTTCGATCCCGTTTGCGGTTTGAACTTTTAGCCAAGTAATTCCTTTGGAATCTACTTGTTCTTCATTCAAAAAGTGCATTATTTCTCCATTTGTAATAGTGTATAGATGAGGCGCGGTTAGTGTGGGAGCTTCACGAATATTTCCGCCTTCTTCATATTTCTTATTTAATATTAATTCTTTTTGATTAGGGGAAGCCACGGATGCTTGTACGTGCACATGTTCTTGGTTTAACCATATCTCAACTTTCTGCCATTTTTCTGTATACCACTCACTTGGATTGTTGATGATTGCTGCAGTAAGCAAGATTACTAAAGTTGTGGCAGAATAGAAGGTCCATCTTTTAATTCTTGTCCTATTCCTTTTCCGTTTCATGAAAAACTGAATGATTTTGTTGAAAAAACTTTCGAACAAGGCAAACATTCCTTCAATCATATCAATCCAAACAGATATGCCAGCTTTTCCTGCTTCTCTCCGGCTTCTTTGAATCGTGCAAAGAAGTGCCATGATCGGGTAAGAAATGGGATAAAGCATTTTTTTCAACAAACGGCACAACAAGTTTAAGAAGGGAGGAACCATGTACAACAAAATCAGCCTTGCGAGCTGCAGCACCACAAAGAGGGCCAAAAAAATACGTAACCATTCCGGAAGGACAGAAATAAGTGACCAGATCCAAAACAGCTTACTTAAAATGGATTCCACAATCGCTAATCTCCTTTATATAAATAGGATGAAAGTTCTCTCCTTGGACCAGCAATCTGTTTTTTTCTATTGATGTTTTCCAAATTGACGGGGAGATAGGGGAATAGTTTTTTTAGCTTGGCCAATCTTTGTTCTGCCTCAAACTGGTTAACAGTGTGATCATTGATCAAGTTTAAAAGTTGTTTGTTTACCTCATATTTGAAGGCTTGATTTTGGCTAAACTCCGATTCCACTAACCGCTTTGCCATTTCATTCTTTTCTCCAAGCTTCCCTGCAGTGATAAAATCACCTGCTTGAAGGGCTTCTTTAATCGAGGCCGAAATCCGGCGCGCTTCCTCCAAGTCCAGAGCTTCTTGATAGGCGGATAGTTCTGCGTTCCGGTCTAAATCGGCTATCGCCTCATCATGGCGCTGGTCCCGAATACCTTGCCGGATCAAAACACGAACATTTCGAACCACAATACCAGCCTCTCTTAACACCTTGACCAATCGCGAGGTTTGAAAAAATTCTTCAATATGTCTGGCAAAACTCAGATCCTCTTCAATAGGAAAAAATCTTGCTTCCGACTCCACCCAGAAGGGCAGATTATTGTTAAAAATGTTGCCAATTTCTCCTGCATTTTGTTGAACTAATCGTTCGGGGTGTTCAACGGCAATATCGATAAATAAATTGACAGAAAACCTTCTTCCTCGTGTTGCTGAAGGGACTTCCTCCTTGTAGGTGATAGTTTGCTGCTGCATATTGACAGTATAAACCCTATTATATTTGCCAATCCGCAATTCACTACGTGACAAACGATCTCCATTTTTAACTGCATAGTATTCGTTGTGATTATTAACATAAACAAAGGCAGAAGTCATAGACGACGCAGGCGGTTTTTCCAAAAAGCTAAATTTCACTTCTTTAACATCTTCAATAAATTGCATTAGGTTATTCCCTCCAGGTTAACTATTTTCATTGAGAGATCACTTACCCTTGTCTACATTCTATGCAGACAAGTGGAAGAAAAGCCCTCAAATCTATGCAGAAATTGGGGACTGAGGGAGTTTAAGTAATATAAAAGTGGGAAGTGAGGAATTTGGAACCAGTATTTTGATAGAATTAGATTTACTAAAACTAATGAATTTGACTTCAATACAAGTTTGTAATTGGATAAATACTAGTGACATATAATAAAATATTAATTGTCTCCCGGACAACCGATGGCATTAACATACAATGTTCATGCTTTTTTTATTAACATTAAAAGGCTGGAGACATAAAATAAACAAAAGATTGCAAACTTTTTTCTCCTGTTTTATTTTCAAAAGTCCACTAGTCAATTAATTTTATTCATACTTGAAGCCTTTTTATCGAATGAACCATGTTAGGGATTTATAGGGGGTTTGGTAATGAGTAACAAGGATCGCATTTTGAAAAAGGAAGGGCGGAAGTTTCCAGGGGCGACCTATTCAGAGGTAGTATTGGCACCTGCTTATGAGCACGCTAAGCAATCCTTACTAGAGCCGATGCTGGCAATCCATAAAGCCCACCTGATTATGCTGGTGAAACAAGGGTTATTGCAGGTGAGTGATGCTTCCCGAATCCTAGCCGGTATTTGTGCAGTTGATAAGGAGAAACTTCTTCAATCCACCTATGATGGACAATATGAGGATCTTTTTTTCCTTGTTGAAAGTCAAATTATGAATGTTGCCGGAGAAATGGGTGGAAGTTTGCACCTTGCTCGTAGCCGGAACGATATGGGTGTGGCCATGTACAGGATGGTTCTTAGGGACAAGATTCTCATCGCCACCCGGTCGCTGCTCTCGTTTCAAGAAACTCTTTTGAGGGTGATTGACACCTATAAGGAAACCATTGTCCTAGGGCATACTCACACACAGCAGGCCCAGCCGATGACGTTTTCCCATTATCTTCTAGGAATGTACGATGTCGTTGACCGTGACTTGAAAAGATTAAAAGCAGCCTATGATACATGCAATGCCAGTCCTCTCGGCGCGGCGGCACTCACTACGACCGGATTTCCAATTGACCGAAAAACAGTCGCAGAGCTATTAGGATTTCCGAAAATCATCAAGAGTGCCTATGATTCAATTGGCGGAGCCGATTATTTAGGGGAAATTGCAACAGCGATACAATTAACCTTTATCAATCTCGGACGGTTTTCCCAAGATCTTCTCTTATGGTCCAGCCAGGAATTTTCAGCGATTCGAGTGGCAGACCCTTATGTTCAAACAAGTTCCATTATGCCGCAGAAAAGAAATCCTGTTTCACTTGAGCATATTCGTGCATTAAGCTCAAGCGGTATTGGAAATGCTCAAACCGTACTTCAAATGTTACATAACACACCATACGGTGATATAAACGATACCGAGGATGACCTTCAGCCGTATTTATGGAAGGGCCTGCACCTCATTGATCAAGTATTTCGGTTAACAAAAGTGGTGGTTGGAACACTTGAAGTAAATGAAGCACTGTTAAAAAGAAGGGCCCAAGAAAGTTTTGCAACGATAACGGAATTAGCAGACACGCTGTTTAGGGAAGCAAACATACCGTTCCGAACCTCACATTCCATAGCCAGCCAGGTGGTGAAAATTGCCTTGGCAAGGGGACTGAATGCTACTCATGTCACATCTGTACTCGTAGATGAAGCGGCAATAGCAGTTAGCGGAGTTTCGTTGAATTTACCGGAGGAGGTCATTCGCACAGCAATGGACCCAGAACACTTTGTTAAAATTCGGTCACTTCCTGGCGGACCGGCACCGGAGGAAATGAAGCGGGCGATTGTGGATAGAGAAGCTAGTTTACAGTCCGATATTTCTTTACACTATACAGAGGTTAATCGAATTAAAGTTTGTATGGAAAAACTTGATCAACTAACAAGTCAGTGGGGCAAAACAGATGAAGACAACCAACATATTTAAATCTTGATGATTTGAATATGTTGGAGTGCCTTTTTTATTTAACTTTAATCCATACTTTACACATAGGAATTATAGGTTTATAATAAAATTAATCTAATAAAAAAATGTAATGAGACTGAATTTAAAGTTGTTTTTTCAAGGGAAAACTATTTAAAAAACTGAAGGAGTGTTTATGATGAGAAAAAACGAGGAAAAAAAGCGGCAAAAACTTATCAATAAACTCATTTTTTTAAACGTATATAACAAAGAAGATCAACAGCTTTATAATCTGCCACTGTCCAAATTAGAATATGAGTAT
>NZ_JBALSN010000530.1:0-247 GCF_036966985.1 Neobacillus drentensis
CTATGGAAAATATTCATAGTGATCCCTAGTCTATCATATAGTGTTCCTGTTGTAGTTTCTAACAATTTCCATTTCTATATTTTTTAGTGTATGGATAGTGTATCACTCAACAAGCTGATCCTCAATAAAACGCATCCTCTTAATTACCTTTCCTTCCTTACTTTTATCATAAACATTGTATTCTTTTTGTGGTTCAGCATCTGACCAAATGATCGATGCAATGAGATCATGTTTATGATGTTCCATC
>NZ_JBALSN010000530.1:290-4309 GCF_036966985.1 Neobacillus drentensis
CGTCACTTTCCCTATAGAAGGACATATAAAAAATCCTATTTTTTCCTTCTATTACTTTCATTTCACCTTCAACTGGATGATTCTTACTGTATTTTTTAACTAATTCTTTCAAATCTTTTAAATCTTTTGGTGGATTCAGAATCATGTAATGCTTTCTAAGAGTTACTATTTCTTCATCCTTTTTACCAACGATTTGTTCTGTATTGGCAATTTCGAAAATCTTTGTTTCCCCGCTTGATTCCTCATTCTTTGTACATCCAATTAAGTATAATGGAATGAAGAATATACCAATAATCAAAACTAGAATTTTTAAATTAACTTTAATTGCTCAATTCCCCCTCGAATGGGATATCCATTTCCATTAAAGTAACAAAGGGTTTATATTCCCCATCATAATCTTCATAATGCTGTAAGACAAACCAAGAACGAAATCCTGCTAAGTTGACATACATTTTCTCCACATCTGGCTGATCTAGCCCAAAATGATCATATAAACGAACATGCATGACACCTTCAAAGTGATTGTTCTCTACTGAAAAATCTTTTACGGATATCGTATTCCCCCACGTATCATTTACCGTAATGGTAAGTCCGCCTATTCTATCACTCCAGCTGCTAAACGTCGGGTAAGAAGCATTATCCTGTATATTTTGATAAAATGTATTAGTTGCTTTTGTACTTTCATCAAACCGAAGTGCTCCCAAATTTCCTCCATTTTTCTTTAGCTCATCAACTAAAGCATTTTTGACAAATTCAACATAGTCTTTTGTTGTCTCATGCTCACTCGCTTTTTTAGTTAAAGTCTGACTACTATACGCTGTACCAGTTCCCTCCTCAAAATGATCAATCATATCTAAAACAACATCTTCCATTTCTCCCGTAGAAAATAAGCTTGTGGACATTGTCTCGAACTCATCAAAGAGAATACCTGGGAAATATGATTCTAGTAATTGAAAATTGAACATCCAGCTAATGTCAGTCATTTCATCTCCTGTATAATCATTTGTTGTCATATCATTCGCTACATTTCCATTTTCATCATAACCTTCTGGTCGATCTGATTGAAAAATGACTAAATTGGATAAATTAGCGTACAACGGTTTTGAATCCTCATTATCAAAAATTCCATCTCCATCACTATCTTTTTGGTCTGGTAAACTGGTTGGAAAGAAACCTTCAAAATGAATCGTAATTCCAAAAATCTCAAACGTGAATGTTCTGAATGGACCCATTTCTTGCCCATCGGTTAATCCATCTTCGTCACTATCTTTCATGTCAGGATTAGTGTAGATTATACCGTATGGTGTTTTCATTCCTTCCGTTTCATAGGTATCGTATAAGCCATCCCCATCTGAATCTATCTCTTCGCCACCTGAACCATCGCTTTTTACCCCAAGCTTCTTTGAGGAGTCAGTTTCCTTACTCCAAAGCTCCAGCCATTTTTTCTTATCAACAATCATAAATTCACTAAGCTGAGTAGTTTCCACACTTATTGTATTCTTACTTGTATCTAACACAGCGTTAAGGCTTTCAAACATTTCCTCATCTTCATTATACCAAATAATGCCTAAATCATGTTCCGATGTGTCTCCAAGCTGTGCTTCATCATAAGTAAACTTAATGCTTGCTTTATCAAATTCTGATTGAGTATTGATCCCTACAGGAAAACCAATCAGACCGTATAAATTAGCTGTTTTAATATTACCTTTGTTTGCTGTAATTCTAGTCGTTTTATTTATATTATCCGTTGCACTAAAACTAACTTCTACACTAGTAATTTCTGATTGATCAGGCTGATTCAATGATTGACTAATAGATTGTTTATGGAGTTCTTGTGAATCCGTGATCTCGTCATTATCACTGTCTGCAACATTCGGATTTGTCTTTAAAGCAAATTCATCTCCATCACCTAATCCATCGCTATCTGTATCATCCTTATTAGGTAATGAATCAAACTGTTGTACTTCAAATCCGTCAGTTAAGCTATCTTGGTCGGAATCTTTCTTCATTAAAGCTGTTTGATAAACCTGCTCGTCTTTATTATTCAGGCCGTCTCCATCGCTATCTTCATCTGCGTCACTTATGCCATTATGATCTGTATCATATTTTATTGGGGAAATAGATGATTTGATCTCATATTCAATATTGTCCTTTAAACTATCCCCATCTGTATCCATTTTAAATGGATTCATTCCCTCTTGGAATTCTATTCCATCTGTTATCGTGTCACCGTCCGTGTCAGATGTAGATTCAAAGAATTCTGTGTTAAATGTATAGCCTGCTTTTTCAAGTCCGAATAACACTTGTTTATATGCATTTTGATAGGACTTTGATGCAGGGATACCTAGATCTTTTTCTAGAAACTCATTACCTTTTTCAGACATTTTCACAGCGTTATCCAAATGAGCTTTTATTTTATTTCCATTTTGATCCGATTGATCAGAGATATCTTTTAAGATGCCGATAGCATTTTTATTGACAATTTTATCCGATAAATAAAAATTAAAGAGTATATCTGCAAGTAATACTTCAGTTGGTTTTTTAAAATCGTTATTTGATGCATAGCCCCATAGATATATTGTTAACTTATGTTTGATATTCAAGAGCAGATCACTTTTTAGAACCACCTCTTTTAAATACTCCTCTTGAACTGCTTGTTCATATTGGTTAATCAATTGTTCAAACATTTCAAGTTCATTCATATCTGTTTGCTTAACGTCTCCGGTTTTATCAAGTTCCCCAATCAGAGTATCTAGTGCATTAGAATCTAACCTAGCATTAGAATCTTTTATGACTGTTACGAAACGCTTTAATTCATTTATTGCAACCTTCTCATAGATTAATCCATCTCTGGTATCCTCATAGAATTCATATTCACTTAACCACTGTTTTACATTTTCCTCACTAGAATTCTTTTGTTGTCCTTGATTAGCATCGTTAATACCCTTAGCCACCACTGTTTGCCCAATTCCGCCGAAAACAATTGCAAAGCTCAATAAAATACTCAGCATACTTTTTATTTTATTTTTCAAAATGAAAATCTCCTCAATAAAAATATTAATTTAACCTATAAAAATATAACGATATTGAGAGAAGCTGCATGCATTTACTATGGTGGATACTAATAAAACTTATGTGGTTTAATGATCGAAGCATACGATATAGTGGTTCCCATCCAAATAAATATTGTCAAAATCCTTAAGATAATGTCATTAAATCGACTCCTTTACAAGTGTTATTTTTCTAATAGCAACTAGTTGGTAGCTATCAAAAGTATATGTGGTAATATATCCCAAACAATATGAATACTGAATTTTCTAAAAAATATTAAATCAGAAAGACATCTAATATTTAAGTGTCTTGTCTTTTTAATTTACCAAACATAAATAAATCTTTGACACAATATATTTACGGCCTGTAAACCAATGAATAAATCCCGTTTCGCTCCCCAACCGTTAATATGAAACGTGTTAGGGGGATGATGCTTTTTGGTCCTTAGACTGTGGCGAAAATGCAAAAAGCATTGAAGAGCATAAAATAAACAGAAACAGCTCTTATAATTCCTTGAGGGATAAATTCATTTTTTCTTTTTTTCTCCCTAAAAAATAATCTTATCAACTAAGTATTAGTTTACAGATTAAAAGTATGGATTATAAGGTAAATATTTCCTATTTATTTTTATAAGACTTATGAATTAATGATCTTTCTTTAGAGATTGAACCTATATATAGCCAATTTTCTTTAAAACTTTTGTTCAAGAAAATGGCCCGATTGTTGAACACAAGTTAAACACTACTCTTCAACAAAACTGCTCCTTTAGTTCAACAAGAAAAAAAATGACCGCCGCGGCGATCACATCATCCTAAACAAAAAGCACCCGTTAAAGCAATAAGGATTATATTTCTTCTTGATATATTTCTGATTTTATTGGCATCAAATTTATTGGTATTTTAAACTCCTGAAGACTTTCTATATGATTAAAAAAATCATATATGTCATCATAATCCATTGACCATTCT
>NZ_JBALSN010000531.1:0-1972 GCF_036966985.1 Neobacillus drentensis
AGAGTATTTTTATTGATGAAGCCCAGGATTATAGTTATTTCCAATTTGCTGCACTTAAAGCGGGCTTTGAAACAGAATTATTTACGATTGTGGGAGATTTAGCGCAAGGGATTCATTCTTATCGAGGGTTAAAAAGCTGGGAACCATTAGTAAAGGAAATTTTCCCGAATGCAAATTATCAAACATTACAAAAGAGTTATCGAACCACAGTCGAGATCATGCAGTTAGCCAACGACATTCTTTCCATTATGAATCAAGACTTGCCAAAAGTAGAACCAGTCATTCGCCATGGGGACAAACCCCGTTTTACGAAAATAGACCCTGCCAATTTGGAACAAGTAAAACAGATCCTTGAAGATGATATTCAGTTGCTCAAAAAGGAAGAGCTTAACTCGATTGCGATTATTGGAAGAACTGATAAAGAGTGCCTACGAATACATAAAATGCTGGAAAATAGCAATCTTCCAATACAACTATTAGAAGAAAAAGAAGATATGAAAAAGGGCAGCGTAGTGATCTTACCTTCGCACCTTTCAAAAGGATTAGAATTTGATGCCGTCCTGATTGTTACCCTGGAAGAATCGTACAGTGACGAAGAACTAGACATCAAATTGCTGTATGTAGCCATGACAAGACCGATGCATAGGTTGTATCTATATGCAAGTTCACCATCGGACTTGTTATTAGATAGAGTACAAATAGAACGTTTCTAGTGGTCAGTAACAGAGCTGTGGAGTGCAAAAAAAGTGCTTGGAGGTGAAGTAATGCAAAACCTTACAACTTTATTTCATAAAAGAATAGGTATGCCGTATAACGAAAAAATTACCTTTGAAAAGTTACCAGAGATTCTTGAAAAAACAGCACAAACCATTCCCTTTGAAAATTTAACGATTATTGAAAGTAAAAAATGTGAAATTACAAAGGAGAACCTCATCAAAAAAATTGTGGATAGAAACGAAGGCGGCCTTTGTTACGAATTAAATCCACTTTTTTATTTTTATCTCATTGAAAATGGTTTTAACGCAGTCTTAACAGATGGTGTTGTTTATAATCATACTGAAAAAGAGTATGGTCAAATTGGAAGAACGCATGTAACGGTGCTTTTAAATCACAAGGGACAGACATATTTAATTGACACGGGCTTCGGTGGAAATTTACCGTTAAAACCTGTTCCTTTATCCGGTGAGACCATATCCTCTGATAATGGAGAGTTTAGAATAAAAAAAGAAAATCAAGAATTTGGGGACTATTGTTTAGAAATGAAACTAAAGCATAAAGATACCGAGTGGAAAATAGGCTATGCTTTTGATTCTCGGAAATCTATTGAAGTTGCGAATTTGAATGAGATTCAAACAATTATTGCTGAACACCCGCAATCTTCATTTAACAAACATCCTTTAATTACCCGACTTACCGAAAACGGTAATATTACCTTAACAGATACCACATTTACCGAATGGGCAGATGGAATTCTAACTAAAGAGGCAATTGAAAACAAGAAATTCAAAGAACTAGCAAAACAACATTTTGGGCTATAAATTAAAATATGAAAACAAAAAACACTGATGACAGTAATGATCGCTGTTCACACAGTGTTTTTTCTTTTCGTATTGTTTTAAATCCCTAATAGTTCTGCCAATTTCTCTTGATCAAATCCTAGGATCACGTTTTCACGATCTCCATCTTTGATAACGGTTGCTGGTGTAGCAGCAGCACCTAGCCCAATAAGTTCATGCAGATATTGATCGTTTTTCCGGATGTCCCTCTCTTCAAACTCAATCCCATTTTCTTTAAACCATAATTTTTCCGCATGGCAAGGCGGGCATGTTTCTTGTGAATAAATAATCACTTTTTTCATTTGACTACCTCCATTTCATTAAAGTTATTGTACAATGAATTTTGCTTCTATGGGTACAATTATATCCCCATTTTGTCAACAGCCCCTTTAGGGGCGATTTTTTCTTTTAAATAA
>NZ_JBALSN010000532.1:0-3016 GCF_036966985.1 Neobacillus drentensis
GCAAAATCAAGTGCATTTTTTAGTGCTCCTGTAATACTGTGATTGTATTCTTGAACGATGAAAACGAATCCATCTAAGCTGAAAAGCTTTTTATTCCAAGCTGCAATTCCAGGTTCAGTTCCATCGGTTGTTCCTAAAAACGGTAATTGGAAATCAGAAATATCCACGATTTCATAATTTGCATCTCCACGTTTGTCAGCAATTCCTTTAACCCATTCACCTACTTGAGGACTAACTCGACCTTTACGAGTGCTTCCTAAGATAATTCCGATATTTATTTTTTCATTTGTCATTATTTCATCCTCCTTATTAGATGTTCCATTTAATTTGTATGAAAAGGTTTAAGCACAAATTCCACCATTAATATTTAAGTGATAATTAGTGGAAGCACCCTTTCAGTAAGTTCATCAAGAAACTGATTAGGTTGAGCAAAACAGGCTAGATGGCCTGCATTTTTGATTGGAACAAATTCCTTATAAGGTGCTGATATTTCATCAAAATAGTCTTTAGCCAATTCAGTAGGAGTTATAATATCTGTATCTCCCTGAAAAATAAAAAATGGTAAATCAAAATTTCTTCCTATGTTATTAAAGTCAAAGGGAACTAATTCTTTGTAAAGGTGATCAAGGGAAAATGACAATCCTTTAAAATAGTCAAATATATCATTTACATTATGTTCAGGGGAAGTAACTAATGAAGGCAATATTAAATCCGTAATCATATTAGGAACACCTCTTATAGCTTTGACAAGAAATCGGTTCCTTTTTTCATAATTTGTTCGGGTCCATTCGGAAGGAATTGATCCCATCTTTTCAACCAATTTAACACCTTTTGAAATACTTGCTTTATTAAGGACATCCAGTGTTAATATATATAAACGACCGTTAAGATCGGGGGCATTCTGGTCTGTACTTACATAGGCCCAAAAAAGGTCTGGTCTTTGTTTTGCCATCTTTAAACCAATCAAACTACCAACAGAGCTGCCAATCAAGATCAGCTTTGGTTGACCGACTCTCTTACACAAGTATTCTGTCACTTCAATGCCATCTTGAGTAAGTCTTTCGAATGTGATCGATCCACTAGCTTCTTTACCGTTTTTCCGAAACGTCTTTCCTGCACCTCGTTGATCCCACTGGACAACTGTAAAGATTTTCTCCCACGAACGCAACAATGGGGTGAAAATGGAATAGGTACTACCTGGTCCCCCGTGAACAAATAACAGGATTGGATTGTTATAATCCTCACCACGTATAGTTATCCACTGATCAATTCCTCCGATTCCTACGTAACAACTTTCAACAATTTTATTTGGATTATCAATTTGAAGTATCTTTGCTTTCTTTTTTCGATATTGTCCTCTCATAACTACGTCTTTCAAAAGATTATTTGACCCCATAATTCACCTCTTTTTATTCAAATTGCTTAGATTAGTATGAAATTAGCCTTAATAAAATATGATGAACTCCTTTTACTTATTACCTTATTAAAATGCTTTCAAAATGAGTTAACTGATCTTTATGTTAAATAAGAAAAAAAGGCTGCCGAAGCAGCCGTTTATATTGAGCTCAAGCACCTCTTATATTGAATAAGAAAATTAAAGGACGATTTTACCCGTCCATTCTGTCGAATAAGTCCCAGATCGCCTGTAGAAGTAGACTACAAGATTGACACAACATCATTTTTTATTGATGTATAGGGTAACCCCTTTGATATTTTCGTTTAACCGGCTCAGCTTATCAGGATTCGCCACCATGTAAATGGAATTGATTTTCCCTTCTTTAAACTCAAATGAAACTACGTAGGCGAGGTAAACGTTAATCATAACAACAATTCCTGGTCCACCGCTAACCTTATTAAATTTGAACACTGCATCTTCTGGTAACTTTTTAATAACATTCAAGAATAGGTGTGTAATTCGATCCGCAGTATAAATAGGTTTAAGTGCAGTTGTAACTTTCCCGCCCTTTACTGGCGGTACCCCTTATGTAAATAGTTATTTCACATTCTTGCCCAATTCATCAAGAAAAGCTGCTAAAGAATCCGCCCGACTGTCGAAAGGCATCCTTCTTTTTCTGCATATTTGTATCCGATAGGTGTATAAATTAATCAGCTTCTTTGGAGAAAAAATGGATGACTCTACTCTTGCCTATTTATGATGAATAACATTTTCTGAATACCAATAAAAAGCATAATCAGTTATAACTGAAGAATCACCCAACTGATCCAACATAGCTGAAATATTCCCTCTATGATAGGTTCCATGATTCACAACGTGTAAGTTCAATCGCCTCCTTATCATTACATTTTTTAATATTCATAATCAGAATGTATTATTCCTTTAACCCGTAATTGCTACAGAAAACATAAAAGGCGAGACAATAAATCTCGCCTATTTTTCAATTGAAGAATAGCTACCAAAACTAGGAAAGAAGCGCAAGCTGTGTGCAATTAAAAATTGCGCTGTATAATAGGTTGTCATAATCAGGATATCTGAATGAGGAATCTCTGAAACAAACAAATTCCATGACAGAATTGAGTCTGAGAGGACGAATAACATACTTCCTATTATTGCCCAAATATTTTGGGACAAAAATCCAGTCCAACACATCAAAGATATAATCACTATATACATAAGTACAGGGACTATTAAAGTATCATTATGATTCTGAAGCAATGCAGCGATTACCTGATACCCCATAACAAAGCCATATAATCCAATAGGTATAATCATAAGAAGTGAAAGCTTTGTAAAACGCCAATAACGGGAAAACCCTGCTGTATAAAACAGATGACCAATTAGGAATGCTGCTAAGCCGATAACGAACCATCTAATTAGCCCATCACCCAGCATACAGAAAAATAATCCGCACCATATAATCCAATGAGGGCGTGATTTTTTATCAGGTATTAGTTTATAAGCATAGAAAAGAATTAGCCACATTGGGATTAATTTAAATAGCATTTTAATTGCTTCTGGTTTGCTGGGTATGACAAATATGTATATAAGGCTCATAAG
>NZ_JBALSN010000533.1:0-3893 GCF_036966985.1 Neobacillus drentensis
CAGGCACCATGTGAAAATTTCACATGGTGCCTGACACCACTATCACAACTATTATCTCTATTGGTCGCTTTTTCGTACGCCGGCGATTCCAAGGTTGTTTTTGCTCATTTCTTCGATCATTACGTGGATAGCTTCTTTTGGTGCGCCTGTTGTTTCGCTTACTGCATCGGTTACTTTTGTAACTAGGGCACGTTTTTGGTCGTCGGTACGTCCTTCAAGCATTTTTACTGTTACATATGGCATGTTTTTTTCCTCCTCCGTTATATGTATGGGTAGTCAATAAGCCGCAAACAATCGTTACAGCTTTTCTATGTTAGTGTTCCATAATTCGACGGAAAGTGCAATAATCGGTGACGCTTATGATTTTCTTTTTTTAAACGGTTTCATGTATACTAAAAGGAATATAGATAGATAGAAAATGGAGTTGCGCACGTAACTTGTTCTAAGCGTGACATCGTTTGAGATGGAAGGAGATATGGTGTTGGAAAATTTTAATTTTCTTGCCTATCCGTTAAGCATGATTCCCTATTTGGCGATTACCCTGATGATTGCCTTTACGTTTCATGAATTTGCCCACGCGTTCGTTGCCTATAAATTCGGTGACATGACCGCACAAAAACAAGGCCGGTTGACGTTAAATCCGCTCAAACACCTTGATCCGATCGGCACGATCTTAATATTTATCGCCGGCTTCGGCTGGGCTCGTCCGGTGCCGGTTAATCGCTTTTTCTTTAAAAAGCCCCGCCTAGCTGGAATTCTCGTTTCGGTTGCCGGACCGCTCAGCAATCTAGTCTTAGCTTCACTCGGCTTTGTGGTCGCGTTCGGGCTAAACCGTTTTGGTGCAGCCCCGCCTGAAAGTTTTTATGATTTTCTGGAAATCTTTATCCGGCTTAATATTGTTCTGTTTATCTTTAATCTGCTGCCATTCCCGCCGCTCGATGGATACCGGATTATTGAGGACTTAGCCCCCAACCATGTCCGGGCAAAAATGACGCAGTATGAACAATACGGCGGATTGATTTTTCTAATTTTAGTGTTTACCCCGCTCGATCGCTATACGATCGAACCCATTTTCGCGGTTGTCATTCCGTGGGTATGGGATGGGTTAAGTCAATTCTTCAGAATGTTGTTTTTTTAGGAGGTTTCGAGTTTTCATGGAAGAAAATAAAAAGAAGCTTGGTTTTAATATCATCAAGAGCGATCCGACCGATAGTCATAAGGGCTATGGAAAAGGCGCTTTGAGCCTTGATAATGTGTCACCTGTCATTATTGATGTCGACGCTGGCGAAGCGGGGATCGATGTCGGCGCCATGCATGCCCGCAGCGTCGTGGAAAAGGGCATTAAATTTTTGAAAAATCAAGATGAGGTTCCGAACGGAAAACCATATTGGCTTGTATGGGTAACGATTGACCGCAACGAAGAAGGCCCATACTACGCGGGTGTGACTGCCTGCTTCATGTCCGTTGACCGCGAAATCCGGCGCGGCTACAAATCCTTGCCTGAGCACGTGAACCGCATGGATAAGTCGCTGAAGCGTCATATCATTGTCGATGATATGGATGCGAAGTCGAAAAAGGTATTAGCAGAATTCTTACGTAAACATAATGAAGTTTTGTGGAACAACTCAACGGATGAACTCAAACAAGGATTATTGGAAAAGTAGGAAATTAATGCTTGTAATTTTTTTGAAAATTATAGTATCATATTGAGTGTAAAAACAATGTAATACTAGGACAAGAAAAGCTCCGGAATTTTCCGGAGCTTTTCTATTTCAATAAAATATTCGGCTAAGTCCACGGCATAATTTTCTTATACCAAGGGACTTTCTTCGTGCTCTTATGTTTCTCTGGTAAGGCCTCGTGATTGTCTAGATGTTCGGTGCAATATTCCGTTGGTTCGGTGCCGCTGACGTAATAGGTAAAGCGACGCACCGGGCAATCCTTGGTCGCCAATTTGCCATTCTCCGGGTTGACATACACCCCTGTGACACCTTCCTTCGGCGCCTTAAACGCCTTGACGGGCTTGCCTTTTAGGGCTTCTTCCATAAAATTGGCCCAAATATTCTTCGCATACGTCTTTTCAGCAACCAGCTCAATCGGTTTTCCCATATCATAGCCTGCCCAGACGGCTGTCACAAGCTGTGGAGAGTAGCCAATCATCCAGCTGTCGGTTTCAGTTGAGCCTGATTTCCCTGCATAAGGCCGGGTAATATCGTTGATGACCGTGCTGCCTGTGACCTTCGCATATCCATTAAGCTTTGGATCGAAAATCCCTGTCAACATTTGCGTCATCACATACGCCTTAGCTGGGTCTAACACCTTTTCTGTTTCCTCTTCTTTTTCATAAATCACGTTGCCAGTGTAGTCTTCCACTCTCGTAATCAAGGTCGGATTAACTTTTTTTCCACCATTAGCAAATAAACTATAGGCATTCGCCATTTCGATAACGCGGACACCAGATGTCCCCAATGCCAGGGACGGAACTTGAGCCATTTTCGAAGAAAGGCCGAATTTCTTCGCCGTTTCGATTAAGGTCTCTTCTCCTAAAAATAAATGCGTTTTGACAGCAAAAATATTATCGGAGACAGCAAGCGCCTGGGCAAGGGTGATTTCCCCGTTGGCATACTTATTGTTAAAGTTATGCGGCGTATAGTCTGGCTGGCCATCATCAAAATGGAAGGTCGTAAACTCACTGCGCATCGTCGAAGATGGCGTAAAGCCTTGCTCAAGGGCCGCGTAGTATAGAAGCGGTTTGATCGTCGAACCAGGCTGCCTGATGGCTTGAACAGCACGGTTAAATGAACTTTTTTCATAGTCCCGGCCGCCGACCATCGCTTTGACATAGCCGTTTTTCGGGTCCATCGCAACAAGACCGACTTGAATTTCTGATAGATTCGCTACATATTTATGAATTTGGCTTTCTGCTGCTTCCTGCTGCTTGCGGTTAAGCGTGGTATAGACTTTTAGCCCGCCGAGGGCAATTGTGCGATCATCTAAATGCAATTGATTTTTCAAAGCATTTCTGACGGCATCCTGAAAATAAGGGGCGACCTTCACTTTTTGTGTATTGTGCGTGCCTACGATGGTTACAGGCTGCATAGCCGCATCGGTGGCCACCTTTTTACTGATGTAATGATTGGTCACCATGCTTTTCAAAATAATCGCTTGGCGGCTTTTCGCATGTTCCATCGAGGCCAGCGGAGAGTAAATGCCCGGGCCCTTTGGAATTCCCGCCAGCATACTTGCTTCGGCAAGCGTTAAGTCGTTTGCTTTTTTTCCAAAATAATATTGGCTGGCTGCCTCTACCCCATAGGCGCCGTTGCCATAATAAATCGTATTTAAATAGCCCTCAAGAATTTCTTTTTTGGAATAATTCATCTCGATGCGGATGGTATAAAAAGCTTCGTGCAGCTTCCGCGTCCAGGTTTTGTCGTGTTCAAGAAATAGATTTCGCGCGTACTGCTGGGTGATCGTGCTTGCGCCCTGTACCTTTGAGAAAGCTTGCACATCGGCTAACACTGCACCAGCAATCCGTTTGAAGTCAAAGCCATGGTGCTCATAAAAATTTTTATCTTCAATGGAGATGGTCGCATGAACCAGGTCCGGTGAAACATCCTTTAAATTGGTCCAATAACGTTTTTGTCCGCTATTACTCTCGCCAATCAGCTTTCCATCGTCAGCAAAGAATAGCGTCGATTGCGGAACGGCGAGCGGTGGTGGCCCTAAAATTTTTGCATAGGCAAGAATCCCAAGGAAGAGAATAAGCATACAAACCATGCCTATCAAACTGATGATTATAACTGCCCGTAAATATTTAATTGTCTTCCGAAACCCTTGATCAGTCATGATTTCCACGATGTTCACCACCCTTTTTTTAAAAAATAGATAGTAAT
>NZ_JBALSN010000534.1:0-3649 GCF_036966985.1 Neobacillus drentensis
ACTTATAATTTATTTGTTAGGATAGGATTATTAAAAATGTTGTACGTATATGTTATAAATAGTGCTTTAAAGTTGAAAGTGGTGATATAGTGGCTTCAAAAACCAAATACAATATGGTAAAGGAAAAAATAACAGAATGGATTATTAGCGGACAGGTTCGGCCCGGTGAAAAGATTTATTCTGAAAATGAGCTAGTTAAAATGTTCGGGGTAAGCAGACATACGATTCGACAAGCTGTGGGGGATCTGGTTCACGAAGGATTACTATATAGGGAACAAGGTGCGGGAACCTTTTGTTCCTACAAAAAGGAGCAAACAAACGAGCAGACTCCATCCTTAATTCATACATCAAACACAAACGGGAAAAATATTGGTGTGATAACAACATACATCTCTGATTATATTTTCCCATCCATTATAAAAGGAATTGAGTCCCATTTAACTGCACAGGGATACACTTTAACCCTTGCTTGTACGGATAACGATGTGGAAAAGGAAAAACAATGTCTACAGACAATGTTAAGCAGAAATATTGATGGCCTTATCGTAGAACCTACAAAAAGCAGCCAGTACAACCCGAATATACATTACTATCTAGAATTGGAGCAAAACAAAATTCCCTATTTAATGATTAACCAATATTATTCACAGCTGATGCCTCCACACATGATTATGAATGATGAACAGGGCGGTTTTATTGCTACTGAACATTTAATAAAGCTTGGTCACGAAAAAATCATTGGGCTTTTTAAAAACGATGACCTACAAGGAGTAAACAGAATGCAAGGCTTTATTCGTGCTTTTAGAGAACATGGCCTTCCATTTTTCCCAGAGATGGTCATTTCCTTTACAACAGAAGATCAAAATAACAACTTATTGGAACGGTTAGAGAACTTCTTTAGAACAAACACTGTGCCTACTGCAATTGTTTGTTATAACGATCAGCTTGCATTAAATGTTTTAGATCTGGTAAGACGGCTTGGAATAAGTGTACCTGAGGATATATCAATCGTGGGCTTTGATGATTCTTCTTTGGCCGTGGCAACAGAAGTAAAACTAACATCTGTAAACCATCCAAAAATGAAAATGGGTATCGAAGCCGCTAAATGGATAGTTTCTGCTGTTGAGAATAAAGATGATCGCCCTCCATCGATCGTATATGAGCCCAAATTAGTCATTAGAAATTCTACTGCTCCATTTGTGAAGGTACAAAGTTAACATAGTCCAATCTTAAATTGACAATTAATGAAAAGGACCATTAGACGCTTATAAGTCTAATGGTCCTTTTCTATGGGCATCACACCATTCTTCCACAGAACAGCCTGTATCCAAACAAAAAAGACTGTCGATTTAAACCCGAAGAAATCCCTCAGATTTGTCGACAGTCTGAAATCTCCTTAATAAGTATATTGCTTAAGGAGATTTTTCTTGGGATCAACAGTCATGGCTGAAATCCAGGATATTTCACCACTACTAACCCCTATTTTTTTCCATATAAAAATTTCTTATAAGTAAGTATAATTTTTTGCAATTTTTATTATTCTGATAACTACATTATTCTTATCCGTATAGCATCTATTTATAAATTATATAACGGAAAATGAATGGGAGAGAAAAGTATATGTCAATTTTACATGAAGAAGCATTAAGGATACATAAGGAAAAGCAAGGCAAACTTGGCGTTATGTCAAAGGTCCCCCTACGCGATGCAAAGGATTTGAGCCTTGCTTATTCTCCTGGGGTTGCTGAGCCGTGTATGGAAATTTATAGAGATGAAAACAAAGTGTATGACTACACAATAAAAGGGAACCTCGTTGCCGTTGTCTCAAACGGAACAGCTGTATTAGGGCTTGGAAATATTGGACCTAAGGCTGCTATGCCAGTCATGGAGGGGAAAGCCTTATTATTCAAATCATTTGCAGATGTTGATGCATTCCCAATTTGCTTAGATACATCAGATCCAGACAAAATTGTCGAGGTCGTTAAATTATTGGAGCCGACTTTTGGTGGTGTGAATTTAGAAGATATTGCTGCACCACAATGCTTCGAAATTGAGGACAGGTTGAAGAAAATTTGCAATATTCCAATTTTTCATGATGATCAGCATGGCACAGCCATTGTAACCGCCGCTGGGTTAATTAATGCGTTGAAACTCGTTGACAAAAAGTTAGAAAATATTCGCGTGGTTGCAAACGGCGCAGGTGCTGCCGGTGTAGCGATTGTTAAGCTGCTGCTTAATATGGGTGTAAAAGATGTTATTTTATGTGATACAAATGGAATCATTTATGAAGGTCGTCCAAACGGGATGAATCGTTTTAAGGAGGAAATGGCACGCATCACTAATAAAGAACAAAAGCAAGGTACACTGGCAGATGCTCTTGTTGGAGCGGATGTATTTGTAGGAGTATCAGCAGCCGGTGCCGTTACAAAAGAAATGGTTTGTTCGATGAATCGTGATTCTATTATATTTGCTATGGCAAACCCGATTCCGGAAATCATGCCGGAAGTGGCAAAGGAAGCTGGAGCATTTGTTGTCGGGACAGGACGTTCTGACTTTCCAAATCAAGTCAATAACGTATTAGCATTCCCTGGAATTTTCCGCGGTGCTTTAGACGTTAGTGCAAAAGAAATCAACGAAGAAATGAAACGTGCAGCGGTTTATGCGATTGCTGGGTTAATTGAGGATGAAGAGCTTACCCCGGATTATGTTATTCCGGATCCATTTGATCCTAGAGTAGCTGCACAGGTAGCCGCCGCAGTTGCTAAGGCTGCAATGGAAACAGGAGTTTCACAAAGGAATATTAATATACTTGAAATCGAAGAACGTTTATTGGTATTAAGGGACTAACTTTCTTAGATAGGGAGAATATGTATGGAAGCAAAATTTTGTAGAGAATCAAGAGTTATACGAACAAGTCGTGTATTTCCAAATGATGTAAACAACCACAATACATTATTTGGGGGACGATTAATGAGTGATGTGGACCAGGTAGCGTCGATTTCCGCAGCTCGACATAGTCGCAGAGAATGTGTAACTGCCTCAACCGATTCTGTAGACTTTTTATGTCCCGTTCATACATCAGATTCGGTTTGTTTTGAATCCTATGTGACATGGACAGGTACATCATCCATGGAGGTTTTTGTAAAGATTATTGCTGAAGATTTAAAAAGTGGTGAACGGAGAATTGCAGCTACTGCTCTATTAACGTTTGTTGCACTTGATCAGTATAAACGTCCAGCACATGTTCCTCAGGTCATTCCTGAAACTGAAGAAGAGAAAAAATTGCATGAATCCGCACCGGACCGAGCATTAATGCGCAAGCATCGAAAACAAAAGAGCAAAGAATTAGCTACTTTCTTAACACACTAATTGTAGATTATTATCTTGGGAATAAGCATCTTTAAAAAAATGACCCTTTTTCCAGTTCATAGAACAATATAAATTAGGAGAGAGGACTCCAATGAAAAAAGTCCCCTCTCCTTATTTAAAGCTCTCCCAATTTATCAAACCTTGAACCTGCCTCATTAAAGCAGGATTTTTTATTTACAAAAAACAGGGACAGTGTTCCTGTCCCCACGTCCAGATTGATGTCAATTCATATAGCGATGTTCTCTCAGATTATTCAAAATAGAGATTTCCTGTAATAATT
>NZ_JBALSN010000534.1:3679-4113 GCF_036966985.1 Neobacillus drentensis
CAATATTCGTTTCTCTTACCTTTTTTCTCTTTAATTCTTTATCTACCAATCTTTTTATTGATAAAACATCAGTCCCGTTAAGTAGAACATCTTCCTTTGAATTAAAATGCTTATGGGCGACCAGCTGCATACCATAGGAATTATATAGTAATGTATATCCTGCAATACCTGTTGTTGATTGATAAGCTTTGGAGAAACCTCCATCGATCACAATCATCTTACCATTTGCCTTAATTGGATTTTCTCCCTCAATTTCTTTCACTGGTGTATGGCCATTTATTATATGACCCTGGTCAGGATTCAGATCAAATTCTGTTAGGATTCTGCGGCAAAAATCTTCATTTTCACGTAAATGGTAGTACGGATTCTTACCTTCTTTATGAGTTGCCTTATCCTTAATAAAGTACCTCTCAAAAGTTGTCATTTCTCTTTTT
>NZ_JBALSN010000534.1:4128-4763 GCF_036966985.1 Neobacillus drentensis
ATACCAGACCATATCTGTCGCAAGATCATCTGTCTCTTCAGGATGTGCAAAAGAATGGCGTAAATAATGTTCAAAAACATCCAGTAAATCACGGCCTGAATAGGTTTTATTTTCAATCACCATTTTCCCCATATTCCCATCTTCATCTAAAGGAATACAACCATGTATTAATAGGTTCCCGTTATATTTTAAATACAGGCTCCCTTTTTTCATTAGGAAATTCATATGTCTGGCCAGCTTTTCTGAATGTTGGATAGAAAATAATAATTTTTCCATAACCTGCTTTTCTTCTTCTAATAATTGATCAGGCTGCTCTGGATTTACGGTTGCAAAGCAAGTATTTTCTAAGGGGTAAGTTTTCCCATAAAACGTTATTTCGTTTTTGTCATAATCAATTTTCTCCAGCAAAAGCCTTTCTGACATATTAAAATTCGGGCGTCTCTTTATAATAGGCATTTCGAGCTTAAACTGAATCATTGCAATTGCTTGATGAATTTTCGTTATTTGTAATTTTTCATGATCAGATAGTTTCTTTTCTGAATGTAGCTTAGGTCTGAAGGCTGGATTGTCCTCATAGTATTTCTCCGCAAGATTCAGCAGGGGTCTAAGATTGATTCCATATACATCTTCAATAA
>NZ_JBALSN010000535.1:0-3188 GCF_036966985.1 Neobacillus drentensis
AATATTTATTAAAATATTTTTCCACCTTCACATGCAAATCTTTTTGATACCACTGGGAAAGTTCATGTTCTTGAAATAATTGAGGCATTCCTAATCTCTCTGAACGTTTACCCATCGAACCATCCCCAATGCTTAAGGTGTCAATCCAAATATGGTCCACGATTCCATCCAATATTCCTGGGAAGTCAGTGGTAAATGGTAAAACCGGTGATATAGAAGCTTGAGTAAATATTCCTGCATCATGAACTTCTTTTAAGGCTTTTAACCGCAATTTAATCCCAGGTGCATACGGAGCAAATATTTGTTTTATGTCTTCCCTATCGGTTTCAATCGTCATGGATACAAGGACATCGCATTTTTCTTTTAATATTAATAACAAGTCAATATCTCTTGTAATTAGTGGTCCTCGTGTTTGGATTTGAAGAAAATCAGGCGGATTTTCAACCATTTCTTCTAAAATCCCTCGTGTAATGTTTGCTTTACGTTCAATTGGCTGGTAAGGATCTGTAGCGGAAGACATAAAAATGTTCAAGGGATATTTTTTCTTCCGAAGTTTTATAATTTCCTTGCGGTAATTTTCTGCTGCGTTCGTTTTAATGGCCAACCATTCTCCCCAAGGGATTTCTTTGAATCTTTGAATTGGCATTTCTCTTACATAGCAGTACCTGCAAGAAAACGCACAACCACTATAAGGATTCAATGAATGTGTAAAGCCAACATCCAAATAACCTTTTGCTTCAGTAAGGATTTTCTTTGCAAGCATTTCTTTTATTTCAATTCCCATTTGGAATGCACCTCTCTTTAAGTTCTTTTTAATAATTAGGGCACCCTAAAAGGAATTAACTACAACAATTTTTCCATTCGCTTGATTGCTTTCCATCAGGAGATGCGCCTTATCGATTTGATTGAGTGGGAAAACTTTTGCAATTGGAACGTTAATTTTATGTTGTTCGATATGGTTGAATAGTTCGACGAGTATTTTCTCTTTAAAATTTACCCCACTGTCAAACTGGGTAAAATAAGCACCAGATGGAATATCCATCATTGGCTCAAAGTTGTTCACCACCCATTCACCGCCCAAGATACCTGTCATACATAGGATTCCATGTTCTGCGAGTAATTTCAGCGATTGTTTAACCGTCACCGTGCCAACCAGTTCTAAGACTTTGTTCACACCATTTGGAAAAAGGGAGAAAAATTGATCTGCTAATCTTTCATCATCAAGTAAAACAAAATCCGAACCATATTGCTTAAGAAAATCGATCTTGCGTTTGTTTCGGGTAGTCGTAATCACAGTCGCACCTACACTTTTAGCAAGTTGTAGCGCAGCTAGACCAACAGAGCTTGTTCCACCACGGATAAATAAAGTTTCTCCTTTAGTAAGGCGCAATGTATCGAAAAGGGAAGCGTATGCCGTGTGATACATTTCGGGAATTGCCGCCAATTTTACCCAGTCCATATCATTGTTAATCGGATAAACCTGAGCGGATGGAATAAGGGCGTATTCCGCGTAGCTCCCATCAAACTCACGACCAAGCCCCCCCATCAGGGAGACAACCGGTTGACCTTTTTGAAAAGAACTATCTGATGGATCTTCTATTTCTCCTGCGCATTCGATTCCAATAATTCGAGGGAGTTTTAAAGATGGAGAATCCCCTTTTCTCGTAAAAATCTCCGACCGATTGATACCAAACGCCTTAATTTTTACAAGCACCCATCCCGGCTTCACTTTAGGGGTGGGTACTTCTTGTACAACTAATTCAACTGCTCTACAGGGTTTTTCCAATACAACTGCCTTCATTTTAAGTCCTCCTTATCCATTACTTTTTCAAAATTCCTTCCTTGATTAAGAAGTCTCTTGCCACATCTTCGGCTTTCTTTCCTTTAACACCAACTTCATAGTTCATTTTTTGCATTTGACTATCGGTAATCATTCCGGCAAGTTTGTTCAATGCTGGTACAATCGCCGGGTATTGATCTATCGTTTCTTGCCGTAATAAAGGTGATCCTTGATATGGCGGGAAGAAATATTTATCATCTTCGAGAACAACCAGATGGTATTTTTGCAGTTCTCCATCGGTTGAATAGGCATTCATCAGATTTACCTTGCCTGTTTGAATGGCATGATACCTCACAGACGGGTCCATGGTAACAATTTTAAAATTCAAACCATATTTATCTGCCAAACCTGGATATCCATCTTTTATGTCGGCAAACTCAGGATCAAAACCGGCAGTAACATGCTGCTCTACTTTTACGAGGTCGGAAATCTTTTTCAGATTATACTTTTGTGCAAAATCTTGTGGGACCGCTATCGCATAAGTGTCATTAAATTTCATTGGAGATAACAATGCCATGTTATATTTCTCTGCCATGCCTTCTTTTGCTTGTGTGTACACTTCCTTACTGTTTGTACTTACAGGGTTCTCTTTTAGTAAGTTGGCAATGGCGGTTCCCGTAAATTCAGGATAAATATCAACATCCTTCGATTTTAATGCATTAAATACAAAGGTCGTATCGCCTAATCCGGTTCTTAACTTCACTTTCAAATCTGTATTTTCTTCGATCAATAATTTATACATATTGTCTAGAATTTCCGGCTCTGGACCGAATTTGCCAGAAATCACAATCGGCTTTTGCTCATTTTGAAGAAGGGTCGGACCAACCATAGAACCAATGATTAGAACAGTAACCAGCGCAAGCACACCAGAGGCGACCATGATCTTTTTAAAGGAAACTCTCTCCAACCTTCGGAGCAGAAGGTCAAAAATAATCGCTAAAAGTGCAGATGGCACAGCTCCGAGGACAATAAGTGAATAATCATTTCGGGATATTCCAAGTAGAATAATATCCCCTAATCCACCTGCTCCGATTAACGAAGCAATCGTGGCCGTTCCTATAATAAAAATGGTGGCCGTCCGGATCCCCGCCATGATGACAGGCATGGCTAAAGGAAGCTCGACTTTTAATAATCTTTTACTTCTGTTCATTCCCATGGCGCTTGCAGCTTCTAATAATGATGGTTCTACCTCTTTAATTCCCGTATAGGTGTTCCGTAATAGAGGAAGGAGAGCATAAGCTATTAGCGCTATCACAGCAGGTACAGTTCCTATTCCAAAAAGTGGAATCAAAAGACCTAACAAAGCTAAAGAAGGAATGGTTTGCAACACTCCAGTAATGCCAATGAT
>NZ_JBALSN010000536.1:0-2097 GCF_036966985.1 Neobacillus drentensis
TGATATTATTCCTATTAAAACAGTAGGAATAGTGGGTGTTTCCAAAAATGTCTTTGTATGAAAAATTACCAAGTGATTTTTTGATTCAATTTTATTATGAAGTGAAGAAAATGATTTCAAAAGGATTAGTTTCTAAAAATATGTACTATGAATTAGGACTAATAATTGCAGCTGCGTCAAGAAGAGGGATACAATTGGATAAGCCAAAAGATTTTGAACAACACATTGTCCACGAATTATTAATGGAATTAAGTAACTAGAATTCCGCCGTGATTGAATAAATAGATAATCGTAAGAAGTCTTCCATTAAACAAACAAAAAAAACACTGATAAAAATCA
The DNA here is from genome assembly GCF_036966985.1 of Neobacillus drentensis. GTDB lineage: Bacteria > Bacillota > Bacilli > Bacillales > Cytobacillaceae > Neobacillus > Neobacillus drentensis_E. The sequence goes on from NZ_JBALSN010000536.1 coordinate 340, forward strand.
GTGGCTTTCTTCAACTAAATCTACCCGTTACATTAAGAAGCAAATTTTATATACCTGAATTAACCAGATGCGAAGATAATCCTACTAAACCTATAACAATTGAAATGCTTAATAAACCAATCGTATCAGGACCCCATACTGATCATACCCCTTTTTTAGAGTAATAGTATCAGTATCTCCAAGCTTTAGAGATTAATTGAGATTGTTTTGAATTTTTTGCATTAGAACCCATTTTTTTCCCCTGTTTTTATATTCAGTTTCCTTTTATACTAGAATAAGTTTAATAATGAGGTAAACTGTATGGAATATACTAAAAATTTGCTCTTACAAGTAATGATTATTTTGATTCCTGTCTTTTTTTATTCTATGTATTTAACCAATCGTCATCAATTCATCGAAACGAAGCGTCAAAAATTAATTTTCAGTTTCTTGGCAATGATTACATTAGTATTGTGCATGTCCTTCCCAATCTATTCGGATGTAAACGAGCGAAATGATCTACGGTTTGTAGCACTCATGATAGGTATATTTTATGGAGATGGATACGCAACTGGTATTGTTCTCACGATTATTTTATTGTTGTATCGTTGGTACTTTGGAGGGACTGGTTTTTATTCAACGGTATACGAAATCTTGTTCCTCTTACCCATGTTTTTTTTAGCATATCCACGTTTCGTCCAGCAAGATCGAGCAGGTCGAATGAAACTGACTTGGAGGATAACATTGGGGATGTCCTTGATCTTCATCCTCGTGGATTTGCAAGACATGGAATTTTTTAGCACACTTCAGGAAGTTTTAACGATATGTGTTGCCACCTTTGTAACTATTTTTCTGATTGAAACCTTAAGGGAAAATTCTCAGTTACACATGGATGCTCAACAGGCGGAAAAATATAAGATACTCGGAGAATTGGCGAGTTCCTTTGCTCATGAAATTCGAAATCCTATGCAGACCAATCGAGGATTTCTCCAGTTACTTCTACAATCGCCAATTTCAGAGACGTATAAAGGGTATGTTCAAGTTTGTATAGAAGAAGTGGATCGGGCGAATGCCGTCATTACCGAATATCTTTCGCTTGCCAAGCCAGAAGCGGATATGAAAGAGTCCGTAGATGTTTGCGAAACAATACAAACGGTCGTCAATATTCTCTACTCCTATGCTTTAGAACGAAAAGTAAGCATAGACGTCCGACTTCCGGAGCAAGAGTGTGTAATATTGGGTCATCCCCAAAAAGTGAAACAAGCCTTCCTCAATATCATCAAAAATGGCATCGAAGCGATACATCAAGGTGGTGCGGTTTCCATTCTCATGAAACAGGAATCACAGCAAGTGGTGATCCAAATCCAAGATGAGGGAGTCGGGATGAATGAAGACGAAGTGAAACGTCTTGGGCAACCTTTTTATTCTCTGAAAGAAAAAGGAACTGGCATAGGACTCATGGTGAGCTATCGCATTATCGACTCGCTTCATGGAAAAATCATCGTCCAAAGCCAAAAAGGAAATGGAACCACGTTTACCATTCGGTTCCCTCTCCATAATTGTAAAAATACGCCATTAACTGACAAAAATGAGCGTTAGCTAAAAATAAAAGTATATGAACCGACAGGAGTTAAAGGGTATTGGATCGTAGATAACCGTACTGAGACAGTTGAAGTATATATCTTTAAGGAAAGTGGATATTATCAACTTCAAGAGTTATATGTAAAGGGAAAGATCTAATAGAAGTAAGTATTTTTGAAGACTTTATCCTAGATTTAA
>NZ_JBALSN010000537.1:0-1072 GCF_036966985.1 Neobacillus drentensis
GTATTACTAAAAAAAAACTTATAATCAACTTGAACACTATGTATAAATAACTTTCATAGGTAGTGTATTAATCAAATAAAGACAAAGAAGTAAAGAAATAATTCTTTGTCCCTACAGATCTATTTATTTATAAATTAGAATTTTGGTTTAAGAAATCAACAAAGTTTTTTACAGTTGAAAGTTGTAATGCTTCCTTGTTATACATTAAACATGTACTTCTTAATACGGGTGTATCATTTTTGTAAGACAATCCATATGTATATAAATTATCAGAGGGTTGTAAACAAATTTCAGGCAATATGGCAACCCCTAAATCATTTTTAACCATTTCCTTGCACGTTTCCTGCCTGTCTATTTCCATTGTTACCACCGGTGGTTCAGAAAATCGATCGTGCCACCAGCCATTGATAAGATTTTTTAGGGAACTATCTGTTTGATAATGAATAAAAGGGAGTTCAGGCAATTTATTGATGTCAATTTCATGTTTGGATATAAGGTAAAGCCTTTCCTCATGCAGTATTGTTTTGACTCCATACCAATCATAATTTCCACGCAGTATTCCCAATTGAACACTTGATGAATTAAGCAAGTTCATAATACCGGTACTCCAGCCTGTATGCACACTAAACTGTACGTTAGGATACTCAATAGAGAACTTCTTTAATAGTTTGGGAAGTTTATATTGAGCAAAGTTACTTGATACTCCTATCCTTAATGTTCCTCTTACTTCCTCCCGCATATTTAGCATATAATCTTTTGTCTGCTGAAGTTTTTTTATCATTTCTTCAGCATATTCAGCTAAATAAACACCTTCAGAAGTAAATTCGGTTCCCCCTTTTATCTTGTAAAACAATTCAGTCCCCAGTTCTTTTTCTAAATTCTTTAATCGGTATGTTAAAGCAGGCTGTGATATAAATAATCGTTCCGATGCCCGACTAATATTTTTTTCTTCATACAAAACTTTAATTGCAACCCAATCTTTCTCATCCATATGAAACCCCATTCCTTTTTATATTATAAGTTTTTTTTTATATTTTTTAATAAAATTATCTATTTTACTTATGATCTAGTT
>NZ_JBALSN010000538.1:0-2853 GCF_036966985.1 Neobacillus drentensis
CGACATTAAATATCCTCGCCGTGATTATATTACCATCGTCAATATGCTGTATCAGTTAGGAATTTATGCAAATTGTGAAATGCTCAAGCTGGAGCGTGAGTATCGTTATGATACATTGCAGCAATTATATGAAGCACAAAGCAAAAAAATCCTATCACCTCGGTTTGATATGGCACATGTGAAAGCATCACTCGAACCTTATATCGCTATGGAGGATGACCAGTATGTGTACCGTCACCCATTCTATGCAGCAATCATTAGTTGGGAGCCTCGGGTGTTACTTGACTAAGTTTCGTTTTGTATTACTAAAATATCGGGGGGCGCTGTTGCTATAACAGAAACATAGGGGGTAAAAGGTGATAGAAGAGGGGGAGGTCACTTTATGACAACATGGAATTTAACGCAAATGCAGCGTCACTTACTCATTTGCAATGGGGCAACCTGTATGGGAGCAGGAGCTGAGGAGGTCACGCAGCAAATTCGAGACGAAATCCGGAAAAACCGTTTAGATGAGCTTATTCATACATCGCGTACACGATGTAACGGCCGCTGTAAAGATAAATGCGTCGTAATTGATTACCCAAAAGGGACATGGTATTCGGTTCAACATGAAGAAACCGCTCGTGATCTTGTTCATGAAGCAGTTGAACAAGATGCGATAATTTATTCAATGGAGCACGGTGTACGGAAACGCAGCGAAGATCGCATAAAAGGAATTGAAAAATACAAGAAAGGTAATGGACCGATGAAAAAAGCTGTATTATTTGTTGGACATGGCAGCAGGCTGGAGGCAGGGAATACAGAGGTTCGCGAATTTGTCGGGCAAATGACAGAATACATTGATCCAGCCCTTTTAGTTGAAACATGTTTTTTAGAATTTGCATCACCAAATATTGAAGATGGGATTCAGTTGTGTGTTGAAAAAGGTGCAGATGAAATCCATGTAATTCCCATCATTTTATTACATGCAGGACATTCAAAACTGCACATTCCTGCAGAAATAGAACATGCTAAAGAGCATTTCCCGGATGTTCTATTTACCTATGGCCAAACGATAGGTATTCATGAGGAAGTCTTTGAAATTTTAAAAACAAGACTGACTGAAGCAGGTTTTGATGTGAATCAAAAGCATGAGGATACGGCCATTTTATTAATTGGTCGAGGCGGCAGCGATCCATATGCTAATGGTGATTTTTACAAAATCAGCAGATTATTGTGGGAGAAATTAAATGTACCTATTGTTGAAAGTGCCTTTATGGGGGTAACGACGCCAACTGTGGAGGATGGGATGGAACGGTGCATTAAATTAGGCGCAAAAAAAATCATTATGCTGCCGTATTTTTTATTTACGGGAATTTTAATGAAAAGAATGAATAAAATGGCCGAACAATATAAAGCGTCTTATCCGCATATATCAATTGATATTGCTCAGTATTTTGGCTATCATCCAAAGTTAAGAACAGTACTGATAGAACGTATGAATCAGGCCATAAACGGTACATCCACTGGAATGCAAGATTTAGAAAATTTCCGTAAATATGCGGAAGAACATGGGTATGAACATCATCATCATCATCACCATAATTAGAGGAAAGACAACCGGATTTTGTTTTATAGTCCGGTTTTTCTTAGTATTATGGTTATTGTTTGCCAAGAAAAGTTCGAGTGGTATACGGTAACGAGTTCCAACAACCTAGTATGTGACCCATGACAAGACATCTCGGGGGAGTTAATGGTGACCTGGGCTAGTCGGAAATTAAATCAGGAAATGTAAGGAGTACAAAGAAGATGGCTAAGGCTCTTAAATTGATGTTTCAAGGTACCAATTCGGATGTCGGCAAAAGTGTCGTCGTGACGGCCTTTTGCCGTATATTTGCCCAGGACGGATATAAAACGGTTCCTTTTAAGTCACAAAATATGGCGTTAAATTCTTATATCACTGAGGATGGAAAAGAAATAGGAAGAGCACAAGGGGTCCAGGCTGAAGCAGCAGGGATTCAGGCGACAACTGATATGAATCCGATTCTGATCAAACCGAATCGGGATAACCAATCCCAAATTGTGGTCCATGGAAAACCGTATAAAAATATGGAAGCCAGTGCGTATCGCAAGGAATTCTTTCAAACGGGTGTTGAGCTTATTAAAGAATCGCTTGCTGTTCTGTCAGAAAAGTATGAACGGATTGTCATTGAAGGCGCGGGCAGTCCTGCCGAGATTAATCTGAATGACAGGGAAATGGTCAATATGCGGGTCGCAAGAATGGCTGACGCCCCTGTGATTTTGATTGGGGATATCGAGAAAGGCGGAGTTTTTGCCAGTTTAGTAGGAACCCTTCAGCTAATGGAGCCTGAAGACCGTGCCCGTGTCATTGGCGTCATCATTAATAAATTCCGCGGCGATATTCGGCTCCTGGAACCTGGATTAATGTGGTTTGAGGAATATACAGGTAAACCAGTTCTCGGTGTGATTCCTTATTTGCAAAATTTAAATATCGATGCCGAGGATTCAGTTATTTTAAATAAATATACATCTGTCCAAAATACCGAAAAAGAACTTGATATTGCAGTGGTTCAGTATCCGAAAATTTCCAACTTCACTGATGTGGATCCTTTTTTTGCCGAACCTGATTGCCATGTCCGGTTTATTACAAGAGCGGATCAATTACACAATCCAGATTTAGTGATTCTTCCAGGAACTAAGAATACCATCGAGGATTTGCTCTTTTTAAGAAAAAGTGGAATATCCGAGAAAATCGTGGAATTACAGAAAAAGAACCAAACCGTGCTATTTGGGGTCTGCGGCGGCTATCAAATGCTTGGCGAAAAAATCGAGGACCCGTTGGCAATCGAGTCA
>NZ_JBALSN010000539.1:0-7936 GCF_036966985.1 Neobacillus drentensis
TCTTCCTGGGACCAGTTTTGTCTAGCTTGATATTTTAACAACTGATTTTCTTGTTTTACTCGCATGTTTTCGCAAATCTTTGCGACAATCTCCTTTAAAATAGCCAATTCAACTGGTTTATTCAGATAGTCTGTAGCCCCTAATTTCATAGAGTTTACAGCGCTCTCCACATTCCCATAAGCTGTCAACATAATAACAGATATATTTGGAGACCCTTCCTTTACTTTCTTTAAGACATCTTGTCCAATCATATCTGATAACATATAATCCAGAATCATAACATCGATCGGCTCCCTCTTAAGCAAATCGATGGCATCTTGTCCTGTATGGGCTTGATGAGCGATAAAGCCTTCACTTTTAAGCCACAAGCTTATATTCCTACATAATTTCACTTCATCATCTACAACTAATACAGAATAGCTCATAATTAGTCCCCCCTATATTCCTATTTTTGTAGTGATTGGAAACTTGCATTGAATAGATGTTCCTGCATGAATCGTACTTTGGATCACCATCTCCCCGTTATGTTCATTAACGATATCCTTGGCTATTGTTAATCCAAGCCCAGAGCCATTTGGCTTGGTCGAAAAGAAAGGATTAAATAGCCAATCAAGATCATGTTTAGAAATTCCCTGACCGCAATCTTTAATTTCCACAACCAGCCACTCCTGGCCTTCCGAGTTTTTTTCATAAATATGTATTTGCAATATTCCCCCTGTAGGCATTGCTTCAATACTATTTAAAATTAAATTAAGAAACACTTGCATTAGTTTTTCGGGCTTAACTTTGATTTTTCTACTATTAACTTGGTATTCTTTTAATACATCTACTTTTGCTTCATTCAATTTAATTCGAAGTAGATGAAGAACTTTATCAACTAATTGGTTCATTTCTGTCCATTTTTCTTCTTCATTTTTCATTCTTGTAAAGGATAAAAATTCACTTACAATCCCACTCATACGTTTTACTTCATCATATATATCGTTTGACAACATATCGACCAGTTCATCATTTGCAGGTTCGTGTAATACCTTTTTTAACAATTCAGCAGAACTTAACAGTATTGCAAGCGGATTTTTCAATTCATGAGCAATACCAGTTGTAACTTGTCCAATGGAGGCAAGTTTTTCACTTTGTCTAATCTGTTCCTCGAATAACTTTAGTTGTGAAATATCCTGGAGAACTGAAATATAACCAATACTCTCCTTTCTTTCATTATAAAATTTAGAAGTAACCACTTTAACAATCCTTTTTCGACGATCGGCATCAATAATGTAGGTTTCCATTTCTTCAATGGGATTGTCTATATGTAAACTATTTAATGATAGAAAATCAGCTTGCCCGTATTTAAGCGGTAATGAAGACGTATGTTTTCCCTTAAGTTCCTCACGAGAAATGCCTGTTAGTCGTTCAAAATTAAGATTAGGATGAGTTATGATGCCATCATTATCTAGAGTGAGTATCGCATATGGAATGCCTTCAATGACGTCATATAAATACCTTTCCTTTTCCTCGAGTATCTTCTTTTTCTCAATGTTGCTAATCCCTAAATCAATCATCTTTTTCATCAATATTCCCAATTCATCCTGAGAGTCAACTTTTACCCTCTTCAATTCTTCTATCGACTGTTTTTCATCGAAATGACTAGCTAATTGAGTTAACCGGACAATCGGAGTAAGAAGTTTTTTCGTACCTAAAACAATTAAAAAGATAGATAAGGTAAGTATTCCTATAAAGCTTAACGTTAAGGCAATAGAAAGTTTAAATATAGGCTGGAAAGCCACCTTTTCAGGAACCCCTAACACTAGTCCCCATTGATCCCAAAGTGCTTTATAAGAGAGGATACTTGTTTCTCCTGATATATCTTCCCTAATAAACCCTGAAAGGCCCTTTGATAATCTTAATGCAGCAGGATGAACTGAAAAATTCTTCCCTATATCTCGTACATTTGTTGAGGAGATAACATATCCATTTTTGTCTAGAATAAAGCTAAATCCACTTCGTGTGGTACTTATGCCTTTGATAATAGAGGAAAGATATTCTCTACTGATTTCTGCCACCAATACACCTTTTAACCCCTTTTTCCCATCAATAACTGGAACCGAGACGATTACAACTTTCTTTCCATGAAAATTTTTAACCATATTGGAAACCACATAGTTATTGCTAACACGTGTCTTATTAAATTCGGGATAAAAATAATATTGTGATTTAAGATTTGGTGAAAAGGGAGCTTCAAAAAGGACCTGATGGCTTTTATCGATAAAATAAATGGATTGTACAATAGCACTTCTAGAAATGATACGTTCTGCACGATTGTACATTTTGGAGTTGCTTATTTCGGATTCTTCATCATTTCCTGCAATTAACTGCAGCTGTAAGACGACATCCGATAATTCAGAATTAATGCGTTCAGCCAACGCATCGGTACTTAGCATATTCTTTTTCAAAATATCTTCTTCAATAAGCCAATTTGCGTAACCAATAATGATTTGAAAGATGATGAGTATCGGGATAATAAGAATAATAGAAAACCAGATAAGATATTTTTTGGTGATACTTTTAGAAATAGAATGTAGTATTCCACGGATAAAAAGTAAAAACTTCATCTGACCTCCAACTTTTTAAATAGCATGATTACAATATCTCCACCTATTATACTAATATTCAAATTATTTCAAATAAAAAAATATCCAACTTTTTTATTTGAAAAGACTAATCAAACGTTTGATTAGATCAAGTTGCTCCCCTCTAATAGAAAAGGGTGACTCAAAAATCGTTTGATGTCACGATCTTTGAGCACCCTTATCACAATAATCTATTATGCATTTTTTGCAATGAGTTCATCTGGTTTAATTGATTTTCTAGCTTCCTTCTTTACTGACATTCTAAAGATTAACGTCATGAAAATAGCGAGGATAGCCGCGCAGGCACAGAAGATGAAGTATCCATTATATCCACCGTTAGGTCCGTATGTTTTAAACAATACAATATTGACGATAGGCATTAAAATATCAGGTGTATAGCCTATAAAGGATACAACTCCAATCGCCAGACCGAGCATCTTTTCATCTACCTTACAATCTCCAAGTAACGACCAGTAAAGACCTCTAATGGTATAAATCATTAAACCAATCATGACGACTTGGATTTTAAAGTAAATGAGAGGCATCGTAATTGGTAAGATTGATATAGCAATTAAAAAAGTGGCAGCTAACCCTAAGGCGATCATGAGGATACTGCTTTTCCCAAATTTATCACCTAAAAATCCGCCTAACAACCCGCCAATCGGCCGCATCCAAAGCATTAATACAGTCACTTCACCTACAGTTGCGGCATCAATTTTGATGTTCGTTTGTAAAAATCCACCCTGATAATATACGGCCCAGGTCACAATATAAGACATAAATATGATGCCGCCTAGCAGCCATATGAACTTATTACTGAATAGTTGTTTGAAATCGTTCACATTAATTTTTTTACTGGTTTCTGCCGCTTTAGAAGAAGATTCTTTTTTAATAGAAGATTTGTCTTCTTTAACAAAAAATAAAATGAGTACGGATACCAAAATAAGCGCAGCAGAGTACATGTAAACCACAAATTGTAACGCTTCTTTCTTATGAACCAATTCTGTACTGTCTCCCAAAACGTTTGTAAAAATAAATAATGCGATACTTGCTAATATGGCCTCTACTAATCCACGGCCACCATCTAAAGCACCAAAAAATCTTCCTTCTTCTTCCTTTTTAGAAATTAACTTTACAAGTTTTAAATGAGCTGCCCAAAAGGTGAATACTGAAAAAAATCCCCAAATACCAAATATCACTAAAACCATTGAATAGCTCGGAACTTGAGCAAACCATAGTCCGGTAAGTCCACAAACCAAAAGTGAAATGAATAAAAGTTTTTTTGCGGAAAATCGATCAGCAAGCCAGCCACTTGGAGAGTATCCCACAAGATAAGCCACACCTAAAACGGAAAAAATGCCATTTAATTGTTTAAGAGTTATTCCGTATACTTCCAAAATCGTTTCTTGATAATTTGTTTTTAAATAGATAAGTGGAAATATCGATCCTGCTGCTAAAACAATGAGGAAAAATTGAAAATACCTTTTATAATTTTTCTCTGCCACAAAATCACTCTTTTCTTAACTAAAAATGGGATAAGATAGTTTTAAAATTTCATCGGTATGAACTCTCACCTTTTTAACGACAGTATCGTTAATGGTATTGTAGAGTACGTTATTTTTTTGGTTCGGTATAAACGTTTGTTGAGTTTTAACCATTTTACTTGCAGCCTCATAAAAATCTTTGTAAATCGATAGATGTTGGCAGACACATATAGCAGCTCCTAAACACGCACTACTGCTGCCTGCACGCCTGTGAACTGGCAATCCAAAAAGATCCGCAATAATTTGCATTATCACATCACTTTTGGAGCCCCCGCCTATTACGACTAAATCATTTAGCTGTACGTCTATTTCCTCTAACATATCATCAATATTGTTTTTAATATTAAAAGCAATCGCTTCCAAAATTGAACGGTATATATGGTATTTTGTATGGCGCTGATCAAAACCAATCATGACACCTTTTCGATATGGTATAGATGGTGTCGATAACCAGTCTAAAATGGTAATCAGACCGTCACTGCCGACTGGAACATCTTGTGCTTTCATATTCAAGTATTCCTCTTCCAATACACCTAGTTTTCTTGCTTCTGTAACGAGTTCTTCACCAATCAGCTTTTTAAACCAACTCACAGTCCACATACCACGTCTTATTCCATTTGATTCATAAACATATTTAAATGGAATACATGCAAGCGTTGGAAAGAAATTAAAGGCATTTTCCTTAAATTCATTTCGTAACAGCATGGACGAAATGAATGTTCCAAGCGAGATCATGATGGTACCTTCGTCCTTAATTCCGGAACCCAGCGCCTCTACAGCTTTATCGTTAGCTGTCGCTACTACTGGTATATCATGATGGAAACCAAACTCTTCGAACAATTCTTGTCTCAGCATTCCCAGCTTTTCGCCTGGTTTTACAAGATCAAATACCATGTCTTTTTGCAATCCATTTGCCTCAAATACTTCCTCGTCTTTCGACCAATCCAACGTTTCGCGGTCCAATGGCCAGTGAACTTCATAATTGGAAGCAGTGTCTTTAAATTCCCCTGTCAACCGAAAGCCTAGATAACCAGAGGTAGTCGTCACATACTTTACTTGATCATCAGAATGTACATATGGCTTGTTAAGTCTGGAATCCATCCAGCTTATCACAGGATAAGCTAGATGGCCATCTTCCTTTAATAAAACACGACAACATCTAATTGTACAAAGTCCAATTCCAGCAATGTCTTTAGGATTGCCAGTAAAATGGGCTAGACAATTTTTAATAGCTCCGTACACACTGTCCCATAAATCATCTTCGGGATGGATGACAACCCCTGGCTCAGGTGATAGAGTTTCTTTTAATTGAAAAGATCCGAAAGCAACTTCATTACCTTCAACATCATAAATGGCTACTTTTGTACTTTGCGAGCCATTATCAATCCCCATTACATACCCGCTCATATAATCACCTTTTATTAACCTTTTATATATTTTATGCCCTCTTCTTGAGGGTAGATTGTACCAAAATTCATGATGCCATTAGGGTCAAAAGCTTCTTTTAATTTTTCTAACATATAGTAAGCAGATCCATGCTCTTCTTCTGTCCACTCGGTACGATATTTTCCAATACCATGGTGGTGGCACATGGAACCGCCAAGTTTCAATGTTTCTTCAATAATAATGGAATGGATTGGATGATGATAAATTCTCATTTCATCCTCTGGTGCACAATTAATATTATAGTTATAAACAAAGTACATATTGGTTCCATTTAGATAACTATGGGATGAGTGTCCACCAAGCATGGTTATATCTTCAATTCTGTCAAACTCTTCCATAACTCTTTTCATTACATTGTGATAAATCTTTGTAATGTTTTCCCAGTCAGCTGATACTTCCGTTGTAAAACCATCATGCTTATGATGATCAACCATTGTTTGGAATTCACGATCAATGTGTCCCTGCGTCCAATTCAAGTTATTAAACCAATTTTCGATTAATTGGTCTTCTACTTTTTCAACGATTCCATCTTGGAATTTAGCAACCGCTTCTTCAATTGCTTCATTCGTTGCCTTAACAATACCAGCTGGCCCTTCTGTCATAAAAATCAACACACATTTGTCTTTATAGAAATGAGAGAAATGTTGTCTTGCGTCTTCTTCAGAATAAACACGTGCCACAGATGGTCTAAAGCCGTTTGTAATCACTTCTCTTAAAACTTTAATACCCGTATCAACATCTTTTAATAAATAACCATGGAACACATTGTTTTTAGGATAGTATTTAAAAATTTTCACCGTAACTTCTGTGATATAACATAATGTTCCTTCATTGCCGATAACAATGTGTCGAATATCCGGTCCTCCAGCTCTTCTTGGAACATTTTTGATTCGAGAAATGTAACCGTTTGGAAATACACATTCTAATCCAACAACCATATCCTCAATCGCACCGTATAAAGTGGAGAATTGTCCAATACTTCTTGTTGCCAATAATCCACCAAATTGTGCAACTGGTTTAGACTGTGGAGAGTGACCAGTTGTGTAACCAATTTTACGCAGCTCATCTTCCAATGTTTGTAGTTTTACACCTGCTTGGACAGTTGCTTGCATGTTATATGGATCGATTTTAATGATATTATTCATTCTTGACCCATCGATAACCATAGCGATTTCTTTCCAGTTTTCCAGACCGCCTTCTGTAGCTGTTTTTCCACTACGAGGAATCACATTGATCTTGTGTTCATTACAGAACTGCAGAAGTGCCTGTACTTCTTCTGTAGAGTGTGGATATACTATCGCCATTGGCATTGGAACGTCAAGGACCTTTTTAGCTTTTGCATATTTTTTATATCGGTCAGAAGATGCATCATATAATGCTTCATGATCGGTATTTATTTGTTCGATTGAAATAATTACCTCTAATTCTTTTAACAATTGTTCTTTAATCTTCGTAGTTTCTTCTTTTAATAATTGTTCATTCGTCATCGCAGCATTTCTCCTTTTATCGATTTCTATATTTTGTTATCGTACTAAGTATCCGCCATCAACATTCACGAGAGTTCCATTTACATAATTGGAAGCGTTTGAAGCTAGATATACAACTGTACCCATTAAATCTGAGATATTTCCCCATCTATTGGCAGGAATATGATCTAAAATTCGTTGATTGGCTTCAGGATTCGCTCTAGTCTCTACAGTAACGGCAGTAGCAAAATAGCCAGGTGCAATACCGTTTACTTGAATATTGAATTGAGCTAATTCATCACAATATGCTTTTGTGAAGCCTGCTAAACCGTGTTTCGTTGCCGCATATGCAGGTGACCATTGACCTCCAAGGTAGGAAAACAAGGAACAAGTATTAATGATCTTCCCGCTTTTTTGTGGAATCATATACTTCGCCACTTCATGAGATAATTCAAACGCTGCAGTTAAATTGATTGAGACCATTTTATCCCATTGAAGTCGAGTAAACTTCGTCACATCTGGTTCATTGATACAAATGCCTGCGTTGTTCATGAGGATATCTATTTTTCCAAATGTATTGATACATTCTTCTGCAATTTTTTTACAAGCATCCTCTTGAGTAACGTCTGCAATCATCAAATGGTACCGGACGCCTTCTGCTTCAATCATGTTTTTCGTTTCACCATTGTCATCAGCGATGCTGACTGCAAAAATGTCTGCCCCTGCTTTTGCCAGTGCTAAGGCAAAGCCTTGCCCCAATCCTGAATTTCCTCCAGTGATAATGGCTACTTTTCCTTTTAAGCTAAAAAAATTCATTGTGAAATCTTTTATATCGGTTTTATGAGTAGTCATG
>NZ_JBALSN010000540.1:0-158 GCF_036966985.1 Neobacillus drentensis
TCTCCATTACGTGGATAAGTTTGAATTACTGGATAAACTTATTGAGGAACATCTCAACCAAATGGGGGAAATCTGCGAAACTACGTCTGAAATGGATTTTAAAGATGCGAATTTGCCCTGGTTTGAATACCTTGAAAGTAATTATTTATTCTTTTCGA
>NZ_JBALSN010000540.1:221-7714 GCF_036966985.1 Neobacillus drentensis
TTATTCTTTTCGACGATGCTAGCAAGTAAAGGAGCTCCATCTTTTCGTAGGCAGTTCCATGAGTTTCTTGTTGAAGAGTTCAAGGATGAAATCGATACATCACAAGGAAAGAACCATGAATTAAATGAAGATGTTCTTCTTCAATTTATTGTCACTTCATATGTCGGGATTGTGGAATGGTGGATTACGAATGGAATGCCTTATCCACCCCAAGTTATGGCAGAACAAGTTGGAATTTTACTGGAAAGGCATTTATGATTTATTAATAAACTCTGCCATGGGCACAAAATGAATAAAAAATACACCAAAGGAGGCAGAATCCGCCCGTGGTGTATTTTAAGTCCATTTTAATTTAGAAGTTTGTTCTTCAATTTCAATTTTAGATAAAGCTTCATTTGTGCTATCTAACTCTTCTTTGGTTAATTTCAGAAAGATAGCCATAATTCAATCAAAGAAAAACTACCCATACGGGTAGATAATATGTGTAAACTATATTTGAAAAAGGGGTAAAACTTTCAATCAATGTATGTTATGCCAGCCGCCTGTTGGTGAGATTTCTATGACTCGAACTTTCCTCACAAAATGGTCATTTATAAAAATCTCTACAGTCTTTGAATATTTGTCACGAATCAAGGAATTTATACTCCATATTCTCCCCAATACCTGAGTGCAGTACGTATTTTCCATTCCTGGTTTTCTGCCTTCTCTAAGAAAAATACGAGCAGAACCAATTCCATTTGCCGGGTAATTTACGAGTTCTTTTACCTCATCACATGGTGTGGGCAATTGACCAATGAGTCTTACAGTTATTATCTCGCCTACTCTAAATGCATCGGCTTCGGTAAGCATAACATTTTCTCCTCGTCTAAATTTATTAGATTAACTGTAGTTATTATATGTATTACCCATTACATGGTACCGAATTTTAACCAACTGAAACCACCATACTACTGATATTTATCACCTCAACCACACAACATATAATAACGGAGGTGAAATTTTTATGCGAGAACAAGATCATAAACTGCCAAGAGAAACTGATAATTATGTTGGAGGACTTCCATATTTAGATACAAGTAAGAACCCTTCAATTCAGATTAATAATCCTTATTTAGACACAACAAATGAGGATCCATCAACACACTCTAGTTACACTGGCGGCAAACCTTATTTAGATACAAGTGAGGACTAATCAATACACAGCTATTAAAAGATTCTATTGACAAAATTCAATTTTAAATCATATAAAATAGCTAGTAATTCAGTGAAAATCCACATTAGGAACGAACAATAATAATAAATAAAAAGACCGTCTTTGACGGTCCTCCTCTTATTCGCCTAACGCTCCCCGTTTAAGTCCATTTTTCAATAACTTATTTACAAGGGGTGCCATCAGGATAATGCAGATTTACAACGCTAGACCCATTTTCCTGACGATTATCCCGTCTTTATCAATGTTAGAGAAAGCTTTCAGAGGTAGTCCCCTTTTTTAGATTGCTGAACATTAAAAGTTAATGATGCTTCCCCTCTACGATGTATTCGTCTCGATTTGCTTTCTCAATATTGCACCTAACATAACAATAGTATATTGTTGTATTCGGTAATATGGTTCATCAACTTAAACCATTAAACTGATTGTTGGAGGTATTTTACTGAATGAATAAACAGGACCAACTAAATATGATCAAAGAGGATTTTATTAATTGTCAAAAAGTACTATTGGCAATCGGTGATGAAACACGTCAATCGATCTTGTTAGTTCTAATGGGGACGGATTGTCAAACAGGTTTACGTGTGGGTGAAATCACTGAACAAACACATCTTTCTCGTCCTGCTGTGTCCCATCATCTTAAGGTTTTACGAGATGCCGGTGTTATTTTAATGCGTAAAGAAGGGACAAAAAACTTTTATTATATTAATCTGCGTACAGAATTAGGTTTATTAAGAACACTTGTGTTGGATATTGATAAATTCATGCAGAACTATTATTGAAATGATGGAATTTAAACACACATTATTTGGAGGTATATGCAATGAAAGCAATGGTTATTGATAGGTATGGGAAAGTTCCATTGCGTTTGGCAGAATTGCCCACACCTGAAATTGGAGAATATGAGGTACTCGCAGAAATTCATGCAGCTAGTATTAATCCTGTTGATTTTAAGATCCGCGATGGGAAAGTGAAATTGTTAGTTAAATATAAAATGCCTCTTATCCTTGGGAATGATTTTTCTGGTGTCGTGGCAAAGGTTGGCGCAAAAGTGACTCGTTTTAAAGTTGGGGATGAAATATATGCACGTCCACGTAAGAGTAACATCGGTACTTTTGCGGAATATATCTCCATTCATGAAAATGACATCGCCTTAAAACCTAAAAATTTGAGCTTTGAGGAAGCAGCATCAATCCCACTGGTTGGGTTAACCTCCTTTCAGGCCTTACACGACATCCTGCAATTACAAAAAGGACAAAAGGTTTTGATTCATGCTGGGGCTGGTGGTGTCGGTACCATTGCGATTCAACTCGCAAAATTAATGGGTGCCACTGTTGCAACAACTGCCAGTGAAGCTGGTGCGAATTTAGTTAAATCTCTTGGTACAGATGAAATTATTAATTACAAGACAGAAAAATTTGAAGAGATCCTGAAAAACTATGATGCCGTATTTGATACACTTGGGGGCGAGATACTCAATAAATCATTCGAAGTGATAAAAAGCGGAGGAAAAATTGTTTCCGTTTCGGGATTACCGAATGCTCGTTTTGCTAAAGAATATGGTTCAGGATTTTTTAAAACGTTGTTGTTTTCAGCGGCGAGTACTAAACTTACTGCACTTGAAAAAAAGCATAATGTTCAATATTCGTTTTTGTTTATGAAACCAAGTGGAGAGCAATTACGTATATTCGCAAACTTAATTGAAACTGGTAAAATCAAACCTATAATTGATAGAGTTTATCCTTTTGAAGATGCTCAAAAAGCGATGGAATATGCGGAGTCAGCAAGGGCGAAAGGGAAAATAATATTAAAAATCAGATAGTTGTCATACGAAGCAATAAATATATCCTAACTTCATTTTTTCTTTTTAATGTTTCTATAAAAATCACTCCCTTTTAATCAATCTTTGTTCAAAATGGAGTCTTTTGTATTGATGTTAAATATGGGGTAAATGTAACTTTTCGAACAATCTTTATTCTAGGGCTACAAATGATCTTCAACGAACGGGTTCTTTAAGGAAGTAACCAAAGCCTAAATTCTCACTTATAACACTGGGAATTTAGGCTTTTTTATTGTGATTTCCTCAACGTTGTAAATCCTCATTTTCATGACTCTACCCCTATAAGGTTGAAATTCAATCGATTTTGCTTGATACATTTTATCTCGATATTCATAAACAATTACGATATTTCCAACAAAGCTGGCAGAAGGTAGTAAAAATGAGTACCCCTTTACATAGTCAAAATAAAAAAGAGAAGAAAACAATGTTCACTCTTCATCACTTATTATCATAGGTTCTGCCTTTAACTCTTACACTCTTTAGGTAATTAAGGCATTTAATCCTTATAATTGTTCGTCCCTCCAGTATTTTAATACTTCCTCCTTTTGAGTATTATATATATCTAATCCATCGAAATTGAATACTTCACCGCAGTGACTTTTTGTTATTTGAACACTTTGATAATAAATTTCTTTACCGTTATCTCCCGTGAAACTTCCACTCGTCCCAAAATTAGTGCATTGTTCATCAATAGCAGTTCTATCCCCGTTTTTATCCGTGTAATAATATTTATTGTTGACAGTTGCAGAGTCCATATATGGTTTAGAGGTAAAAATATCTGGTGTAGCGGTAATATAAATGCCATATTGATGTATTTCAGTACCCGCCAATGCTCTTAAATACTCAAGGTTTACTGGAACAATTGAATATTTCCCTTCTTTTTCCAATTTAGGTTTGTTAGGAACATTATAAAAAACTAAAATTGAACCCTCAAAACCACTTGGAATAAGATACAATGCATTAGTTGTTTCCTCAGATTTGTCTCGGTCGGAGATGGAACAGCCAGCAATCATTATGAGGAAATTTATCACTATAAAAAATTTTTCATTGAAATTATCTCTCTTTCTAACATTCTTTAACTTTAAATCTATTTTATATTATTTCTTAACCCTATTAACCTACCCTGCCCCGTTAGTTAAAGTAAAAACCTTTAAATTTAGAAAAAAATCAGTAATTGAAGCAGCGTTCCCCTTCATAAAATAGACATAATGAAAACGTAAACTTTCATCTAAACCAACAAGCAATTGTGGCATACCTTTCACCTTCAAGGCTTAGTAATTTAAAAATAACGGTGTCATTCGCTGGAGCCTCCTACATACTCTGCCATTTTTCGGTATTCAATAAAAGGCATTTTAAAGAAGCAGTAGGATCCATCTTTTTTCAGAAAATGAATAACACATATATCTATAATTATAAATATGGATCTTTACCTTGGATTCCCTATCAAGTGAGTAAATCAAGGGTAAACCATAAATATATAAATGGGGAAGCCGAAAGACTGGTCTTGAAAATCTATAGGGAGTGAATTTTAGAGGATCCAATCAACATTAACTGGAAATTCTTCTAGAAAGAGTTCTTACTACTAATATAGAGGAGGAATTAAGGTGAATAAATCTGAATTACAGCTGCTTTCTACTATTTATTCGCCCAACTCAAGAAAATCTCATCAATTTAATAGGATGCACTTTAATCCGTATCACCAACCACCCCAACACTTATCAGATTCAGCATTTTTAACACCAGAAATACCCTTAGCACCATTTTATTCACCAAGAGCTGTTTCCGGTAATCTTACAGGTAATATAGGTGTTAGCGCTAATTCGGTAGACATCATGATTTTCGCTCCACATCCCGATGATGAGACTCNNGATTATGCATGCATTGGCTGCGGGAAAGCGAGTTCATGTAGTTATCTTTACGAATGTGATGGATACACAAAAGCTGCTTCAATGCTAGTGAACAAGAATATTGATAATCTTAGTTCTTGGGATTACTTTGAATTGTCATGGGTACGCCAGTTAGAAGTGTATACTGCTACTAAGACGCTGGGACTAAATCCTTCAAATATTACTTTTCTAGGGCACCCTGACGGTGGAGTAAACAAGGTATACCAGATTGAAGATTCTAATTATTTCCAGTCGCCCACAACTCTTAAAGATGAAACCTATTGACTTGCACAAATTGACTATCACAGGCTTGCATATGGAAAACCTGCACCATATTTGAAGAAATTCGCACTCTCTGATACGATGGATCTCATTCAGATTTTTCAGCCGAAAGAAATCTATGTCACTCATGCAGCCGATCAACACCTTGACCACATGGCAGTCAACTGGTTTGTTCGAGACGCAATTAAAGTGTTAGGGTATAAAGGTCGTGTTCATACCTATTTAATCCACAGTGGACCTGATTCCGAATGGCCATGGCCCCAAGGGGTTACGCCACGAGATCCTTTTGCTCTTCATGAAGCACTTGATTTTAAAAGAGTTCCTATTCCTCGCTTTGTTCCATAGCCTCCGCCAGAAAGAGTGCCTCTGAATGAAGATGTTGCACTTCAAAAGCTAAAGGCTATTCGAGCTTACCGTTCACAACTTGTAGATAGAGAATATCTTCAATCTTTTACAAAGAGCGAAGAAATTTTCTGGGGTATGGAACCTCGTTAATTTTTAAATCTTTTCAACAATTGCGCCCTTTAACGGAAGATCGTTCAACAGTATTAAGAACCTTCTAGCCACTTAAATATTGTATAAAAGCACGTTTAAGTACTTGTTTCACAAACTCCATTCTAATTTAGCCAATAAAAAAATGTCTAACATTGTATTTAGTAACGATACCGGCAACATGACGTATCCCGGTATCGATGTAGTGCCTTCCGCTGCATGGTGTTGTTAGGCTATTCTATCGGTTTAAACCATTATTGAACAGCAGGTCAGGTTTGCGATGGTTCCGGTCATCGCACTGGCCCGATCGGAGGCCATGAAGACCGCTGCATTGGCAACCTCGTTCAAAGGGCTCTTGGTCGAGGGCATCGGCGACAGCCACCTCGATTGCTCCTCCTTATTTATTAATTTCCCTAGCCACCCTATTTAGAAAATCGAGAGTTCGACCAACCAAAATACATTTATCCAATTAAAATAAAACGCCAATTATTACAAAGCATAAAACTTCCTGGAGGGTATTCGAATTTACATTCAGAGATGAATTGAAAGTCAAGCTTCCGACAAATTGCATTTGAAGCAGGATTATCAATTGAAGGGAAAGCGTGAATGTATTTATACTTTTTCTCGGCAGTTGCCTCTTCTACTGCTAATTTCACTGCAATTGTAGCTATTCCTTTCCCCTGGTAAGAGGGTAGGACGCTCCAACCAGTTTCGTAAATACTTTCTCCTTTCCAAGAAGTTTGCCAATAACCAACAGAACCTACTCGTTCTAGCTCAGGTAACAATACTATGCTGAACATGCGTCCCCTATCACTAAGCTCAAGATATCGTTTGTGTCGTTTCAAAATCTGCTGTTCACTCTCTGGACCTCCAAGGTGCTGCATCATTTCCGGAGCATTTAAACGAAAAAGTAAATCAAGGTCTTGGTCCTCCCAAGGCTTTATATGAATGATATGGTTATTCCCTTCCAAATTTCTTCATCTCCTCCTATTTTTACTCTTTGTATTCGGAAGCTAAAAATCCCTTTATTAAATAATATTGTTGTTGATCTAACCTGCCAGTCAGTGAAAAAGCGACTGTTTCTATTGAACTATCACATCCGTTAATTTAGGTATAATGTTTCACAATCTATTTATTTTTCACTCATGATTAAATACTTTAATAAGAAATTAGAAACCTTTATTGTATAAACTCTACCAAAGCCTTTGTTCACCTAACTCTAGATAAACTTCAGTTTCTTCAAAAGAAAAGAGATTAGTCTGAGCTGTAGCTGAAATTAGCTTTATCATGGTACACAGCCCTAATGAGTCACTTCTAAAAGGTTTATTTCGTGTACCTCCTATGAGGTTTATGTTTTGTTTATGCTCCCAACCACCTTTTGCATAGAAGTGCACTAATGCATGTTCACAGGTAAATATACTAATATCAGGATTGTTCTTTTCAATAAATGAATAAGCTTCTTTAATAAGTCTTAAACCGAAACCCTGCTTACGTAAAGATGGATTAGTCACGACTTCACTAAGCCCAAAAGCTTTATATTTTTGCCCTTCATGATTTATATATTTCCAAGGAATAGCAGCATGACTAATTACAATATCATTTTCAACAAAAACTAATGAAGTTGGTTGAGTCTCTAGACTATCTGGCCAATGTATATCCTCGTCATTATCGCCAAACGCTTGTGGCCATTCTTGTCTCATTAATGATATAATTTGTTTTTTTATATAAGTGGGACAATCTCCTTGATGAAAATGTAGTAATTCAATCATAAAATTCTTCTCCT
>NZ_JBALSN010000541.1:0-7191 GCF_036966985.1 Neobacillus drentensis
TCTCTTCCTTCATCCTCAGACGGTGGAATTCGGCGTAGTCCACTTAGAATGAGTCCCTTACCCTACCACATGGACGATGGAGGGAGGAACCGCTATCGTCTGTTATTAAGCAGCGAAAGCGAAGTTGTTGTTTTGTTTGCCAGTTATAGGCTTTATCGTTTTAACGAGGCCGAATCCCTCGACTCGCCATATAAGCTCAAACTATCCCTGTCGATACCAAGACATTCCCATTATATAATGGCAGAGAAGAAGGGATTTGAACCCTCGCGCCGGTTACCCGACCTACACCCTTAGCAGGGGCGCCTCTTCAGCCTCTTGAGTACTTCTCTTTAATAAAAGCTTACTCGTAAGCCTGTTAAGAACTTACAAGAGAAATATATCATGTTTGCCAAATGGAAGAAAGCTGTAAATTTTGGTAGTTCAAAAGACCTATTTATGTCATTAAAGCCTTAGTGCTAACTTATATTTGATAACTTTAATATGTGCATGAATATTTAAGACTAGTTTAGCAAAAATTGTCGTAATAAATCATTTAGGCAGATCAAAAAAATGAAATTTTGTATAAAATTACACTTCAAAATTGAGACTTGCATGACACATTAAACCATTTATCCCTTCTATGAGCGAATTTTAGAGTGCTATGAGCGAATATTGAATTTCTATGAGCGAATAATGGACTTTTATGAGCGGATCCCATGTTACAATGAGCGAATTTAAGATGCATCCATCTTTCAGAAAAGAGAAAAATTTAAATAAGGCCTCTCTTGATTGGATGAGGCCATAAGTTCGGTATGTCATTGGTTATCCGCAGTATGATTTATCTAGTCTTGCGCACAAACATGGTTATTTCATTTTAATAGGAGTTACGACTGCAAATAAATTTTCAGATGGATCATTTACTTTTATTTCAATTACTTTATATTCAGTTCCACCGCCGTTAAATGCATCTTTAGTTGTTTTAATTTTTAATTCATGGTTGTTCATAGTGATTTCTTCCTTCCAATCAAATTTCTCACAGAAGTTACTATATGTAGACTGAAAAGAAATGTTCATTATTTTTAATAAAAAATTATTTATTAGGTGGAATTCGATTATCCCCCTTTACCTTCAGCTTGACTCATCTTTCTCTACCAATAACTTTCTCACCATGACTTTATTTAAATGCCTCATTCCCAGCATGCTAAGATTCATCCAAATCCAGCTATAAAACTGGCCAAACAGGAAAACGCCTGCTACCACTGTACCACTTACTCGGCTTGAAACAGAAGGTCCTAATACGGGGAATTGAAATAGGTAAAGTAAGATAAGAATACCTGCTGAAAGTAAGCTTCCTCCCATTACTGAAACCATTGATCCGGTCTTATACAGTTTAAATCCTATCCCAAGGGCAATGCCGAGAAGGCCGGTGGTAAATAGGAATACCAGGACTTCACTAGGCTGCAGGATGATCAATAACAAAGCAGTGACAGCATATGTTAACAGACCGATTCGGATGGAAATGACCATTGCAAGAACAATCGGTCCGGTAGCCATGATGCTAAACGCATAGCCAATCCCGCCTATCAAACCCGCTGATTGAAGGATGGCAGCGATCGCACCTAACAGACTGCCAACCACGAGCTTCATATTCTTGGTATACGGAACGGCTGTAATCTTATGTTTCTTTTTAAATACGCCCAAAGTCCAAGTTATCAATCTCATAAGCATCCTCCTCGAACTGGTAAATGGCGTTCCGATCTGCAGATTTTCCTCATAGGCTATGGATATTGGATCCATCTCTAACATCTATTCTTTGAACAGCAATTGATGCATGCTTTTTTCATGACAATCGGAAAACGCCATGGCTCTATTATCTTTGATACCAAGCGATATTCCGGGAATTTAGCGGTTTGCCCATTTAAATCAGGACATCTCCCCACTCTTGTACGTATGAATATACTGCAGTAGGGAGGTGTCAATCGTGAAAGGACTTTATACAGATGATCCCCTAGGCAGGGATCAATTAAAGGAATGGGAAAAGAAAGCTATAGAGAAATTCTCCACTAAAATGAGTGACAAAGAAAAACCCTTTCCCTGCATCCCTGCAACTATTGGTTTTTCTAAAAATCAACTGCGATACAGCTTTATTGGGGATCCGAGGGAACCTTCTACTCTATATGAACTTGCAGAAGCATTGAGCAGTTATACAGATGTTTCAAGGAAAATTGGCAGTAATACA
Source organism: Neobacillus drentensis (assembly GCF_036966985.1). GTDB lineage: Bacteria > Bacillota > Bacilli > Bacillales > Cytobacillaceae > Neobacillus > Neobacillus drentensis_E. Next base: position 2,219 of record NZ_JBALSN010000541.1, read on the forward strand.
TCACTGATTGTTTTTTATGAAACGCCCGAAGACATGAAGACCGCCTATACGGTTGAAGACTACGAAGAAATATTTTGGAAGCATCTTAGCGGCTTAAGAAGCATCGACCGATTTGATTGGCCTGAGGATTTACCAATAGACCCCCATCATCCCGTCTGGGAGTTTTGCTATAATGGAGAGAAATACTTTATGTACTGTGCAACACCCGCCCATAAGAATCGAAAAAGCAGACATTTTGATGAAATGATGCTTGCCATTACTCCACGCTGGGTTCTCCAAGAATTTAATAAGTCGCGCCATTTTGCTAAGGGGATTAAACAACAAATCAGAAAAAGGCTGGCAGCCTACGATTCTGCTCCTATCCATCCCGATTTAAACAGTTACGGTGAAGAGGATAATTTTGAGTGGAGGCAATATTTTCTTCGTGATGATGATACGTCCTTGTCCAAATGCCCCTATCATCGGTTTCTAAACTTTTTTAACTCTAATCAATGATGACCGCAGGATCAACCGCCTGCGTTTATTTTTATTGGTTTTGTAAAAGAAAAAGGACCCCTTTAGGTCCTAGTTTAGTGCAGTTGAGTTCCTTTTTGTGAGATAAGGTATAATTGTTACTTCTTTTGATTTTTCAGGTACTTGCTCATTTTTTGCTTTGATTATTAAATCGAGTGCCGCTTGTCCAAGTTTTTCGTAATCATGGTTAATCGAAGTTAGGCTCGGTGTCAAAATATCGGCGACAAACGAATCATCATAACCTACAAAGGCAAATTTCTTAGGATCGATTTGTTGCTGATTGCAGGCAACTAGAGCTCCGGAGGCAATCATATCATTCATACAAATGATGGCGGATGGCAATTCCTTGTTTTCCAGCAGCATTTCCATCGCTTTTTGTCCGCTTTCTACCGAGAAACCGCTGTAAATATGCCATTCAGGATGGTAAACCAGACCATTCTCCACTAGGTTCTGCTTGAATCCCTCTACTTTTATATCGGTAGATGTTATTCCCTGTTTTCCTCCAAGTAAGCCAATGTTTTTGTGGCCCATTTCTACTAAATGCTCCACAATCATCCTCATCCCTAACCGCTCATCGGATCTCACCTGATAACAATCGACACCTGACATCTCTCCATTGACCATCAACACAGGGATCTTTTTCATCACGTCAAGAACTTCTGCCGCCTCTTCTGCTTCCGTTACCGATTTGTTAATACGGCCGCCCATCATGATGATTCCTTCGACCTGGCGTTCTGAGAGAACCCTTAGATAAACAGACTCCATTGCACTATCATTCATAGAATTACATAGGAAAATCGTATAACCCTTTTTTTGCGCGTATTTTTCCAACTCGATACAGAAGCTTGAGAAGAATGGATTCGTGATATCTGGCAAGATCAATCCAATCATCTTCGTTTCTTTTTTGGACAAACTTCTCGCAATACTGTTTGGTTGGAAATTATATTCCTGTATTTTCGCTAGTACTTTTTCTTTTGTTTTTTTGCTGACGGGATAATTGCCATTTAGGACACGGGAAACCGTCGCAGGTGATACGTTTGTTGCTTCGGCAATATCGTAGATAGTGAACGTTTTTTTATCCACCGGAAAGCCTCCCTTTTTGAAAAGTATCTTTCTTTCAATTGTAATCTATTTTATTAGAAAAATGGTAGATGTTCAGGTGAAAGTGACTACGGAGGAATAAAGGTGATAAAAAAAATCATAGTTGAGGAAGTTTAGCATCCTCAACTATGAGCAAGTGGATTATCTAAATTTCACGATATAAGTTTCCGACTGGAGACCATCCTCTGATTTTACGGTGATTACCGCAGTGTCACCTTCTTCAGAAACCTGATAGGAGGCAAATAAGTCATTAGTGACCGCTGTTACTACAGGATCTTTCACTGCTTTTTCCTTTACCTCATACGTCAATTGGTCAGCTTGGAAATCCTTTAACGGCTTGCCATCGATTAAGATGCTCTCAAGCGTTGCATCCTCCCCAATGCTTGGGTCAGCCTTCGTGACATCTCCATTTCCAAATACCTCAATTTCCGAAATCGCCATGCATGTATTCGGCATCGCCTTCATCACCACTCGGATTTTCGAGGTGGTAACTGGTGCAAACTTCACCGTTAAGTCCTTTGTTGCATTCACATCTAATTGGGTTCCCTCGATAGCCTTCCACTCAGTTCCATCCCAATATTCAAGGTTTAGTGATGCTGGTGGTCTCGTACCGCCGCCATCATCATAAAAATGGAAATCAATTTTAGATATCGTATCTTCACGGCCAAAATCGATTGCTACCCAATCTTCTGGTCTCCAGCTGTTGGGATCCCAATTCGTCCAGCGCTCTGAAGAGATTTCCCCATTGTTGACATTGGTTGTTTTATCATATTGTCCAGTAAAGGAAGCTGATACCTTTGGAAACTCCTGCCCAGAATTAGGAAGGTTTAGCGCAATGTTCTGTAATGCTGGTTTGGTGACTTGGACATTCGCTGTTACTTTCACCGGACTATACGGAATCGAGCCTTTTACTGCAAACTTGCCAAGACTTTCAAACTTACTTGGATCAATTGATTCCCACTTCACACGTACGTTTCCTTCCGTACCGTTTTCAAGTTTAGCAGGTACAAAATCAGGTAGTAATGGCGCTTTGCCTGGAACAGTTTTCACCTTAATCGGTTCCACTCTTTCCACCTTGCTGACGGTTACATTTGCGACAGCCGGGATGTTCGTTCCCTCTACTGTACCCCTTACAGTGAAGGTGGTTTCCCTGTCATATTGTTCAGGGTCAATCGGATCCCATTGGACAGCTTTTTGTACTTTTTCCCCATCACCATAAATCGTGGTTACTTCCTGCGGCATTTCCGGTGCGATTTTTTTCTTTGTTACAACCACATTGGCTGGCTCAATGTCCACAATTCCAGCCTTATTGATGATCCATGTTTGATTCTTTCCAGCGTTTGCTGTCCAGACATCGACACCTGCATCCTCTTTTGTTGACTCACCGCCAACTTCGAGTAACTGACCGTTGCCTACGTTAATGAACGTGTATTGTTGGTTGCCGGAGGTGGATAACTTCCATTTTTGGCTAGTTGTGTCTTGATCGGTTTGTACCACAGCGGCCCCATTTTCAACACCAATTACCTTGCCGCTGTTAGTGTCTTTAATTTTATACTCTTCCTTTGAACTGTGTCCATCAGTCACTTTTTGAATGCTCCACTGCTGGCTCGCTTTATCGCGGTCATAGGTTTTTTGTACAACCTTGCCATCCTCTTTCACATCCAGGACCTTGCCACTATTTTGATTGCTTATTTTGTAATGATCTTGATTATTTAAGAATCCAGCCTCGTCGTTAACTCCAGATACACCGGATACAACAAATGTCGTAATTGATTGTGCTGGAACCACCGCTTCTAATTGATCATCCTTTACCTTGATGGCTGCTTTTTGCTGCAAATTCTCGGTAGCAGATGTTACATAAGGCGTTGCTGAAGCTGTCTCATTCACTGTTTCAAAACCAGATAAATCGAAATCGATTGCTTTTTGTTCTGTAGATGAATTGGTATAAACGACGACAACGGAGTCATCATTCGAATCAATCGCAGCTAAGGTATTTTTGTTGTTTGAGTTGATAAACTGATCGCCCGGGCGGATAAATTTACTGTAGTTACCCACGGCGTAGTATTTTTTATTTTTGTAAATTTTAAAATTGCTGAAATCCTTTACAGCAAAGTCCACCTGTAGCAGACCCCAGTTGCCATTTTCATACTCTGGTCTCATGTTTACTTCATCTTCAACTGCTTGCCAAAGCACCCATGCTTCCGGCTCAAGCTGCTGGATATCCGCTTGAATTCTTTCCGAGATGGCAAGGCCTGTCTTGATGTCCTCGTGATTTTGGCCGCCGACACTTAGGTCAACCTCTGACATCCACAGTTTTTTATCCGCACCTTTGGCAATATCTCTGGCACCAATTCTTTCTCCTGTTCCGTACGTATGTACATTCAATTGCCCAATATTATTGCGGGTATCGGTATTGTACGCATCCCAGTTTTTTCGGAATGTTGATGGATTGGTTTCGTCCATTGCCGATACAACGGTTCCCAATCCTTTATCAGTCAATTGCTTTTTGACCTCATTAATCATTTTCGCTTGTGATGCCGGTGACCAGTGTGATCCTTCCTGTCTTCCCTTGGCACCCCAGTAGTTCGTATTCGGTTCATTTACCGGTGAAAGCGTTTTAAATTGAATGCCAGTTTCTTGCTGTAAATGGTCGACAACTCCTGTTAAATAGCTGGCAAAATTCTTGTATTGATCGGACTTAAGGTTATCATTATTTGAATTCCAGTTTCCGGATACGTATCCGCTTTGCGTCATAAAGTATGGTGCTGAGTTCGAAAAGGCTTCGAACGTATCTGCCCCTCTAGACTTAGCTGCCGTCAGCCACCAGCGCTGGTTGGCATCAGCATCCCAATTCCAATGTTCAGGATTCTTCGGGTTCCACCAGTTCGTCTGCTCTGTCCAGCCTTCTGTGTTTCCATTCGGCGGTCCAAATTCGGCCGGCCGATTCCAATAACCTGGAACTGCTCCTCCTAGACGCATATACGGAGTCGTTTCTGGAGAATCACCACCGCCGATATTATAACGAGCTATATTAAAATTAAGTCCATCCTCGCCATAAAGGGCATCAGCTAACTGGTTTTTAATTTCATCCGGCCAGCCGCCTGTAATATTGGCAAACCAAACAAGCGCAGTTCCCCACCCATCAAAAGGTGCTTGTTGATAGCTTGGGTCTAATTTCACCATTTCTGTGATTGTGCTTGATGGAGTAACTTCAGCAGCTGATACCTTAGGTGCTGCTGCAGGTGCGAGCAGACTAAGGGTAAGGGCCGTGGCCGAACCATATGTTAGTACCTTTTTAGCCATTTGCTTAATATGAGCTTTTGTCATGTTATCATCCCCCTTTTACTATTTTCATAGAT
>NZ_JBALSN010000542.1:0-1724 GCF_036966985.1 Neobacillus drentensis
TGAATTTTTCACATGGTGATTTTGAAGAACACGGAGCACGAATTAAAAATATCCGTGAAGCAGCAAAACTAACTGGTAAAACAGTGGCAATCCTGCTTGATACGAAAGGTCCTGAGATCCGAACGAATAATATGGTTAACGGTGCAATTGAGCTTCAGGCTGGAAAAAATATTATTGTCTCAATGACAGAAGTTGAAGGGACCGTTGATAAGTTTTCTGTTACATATGAGGGATTAATTGATGATGTTCATGTTGGATCTAAAATTCTTTTAGATGACGGCTTAATTGGTCTTGAAGTTACGAACGTAGATAAATCAAATAAAGAGATCCATACGAAAATTTTAAATAGTGGTACATTGAAAAATAAAAAAGGTGTAAACGTACCAGGTGTATCGGTTAACCTGCCAGGTATTACAGAAAAGGATACACAAGATATACTTTTTGGAATTGAACAAGGAATTGATTTCATTGCTGCCTCGTTCGTGCGACGTGCTAAGGACGTATTAGAAATTCGCCAGCTTTTAGAACAGAATAACGCAACGCATATCCATATTATCCCTAAAATTGAGAATCAGGAAGGTGTCGATAATATTGACGAAATCCTAGAATTCTCAGATGGTCTAATGGTAGCACGTGGTGATTTAGGTGTAGAAATTCCAGCTGAAGAAGTTCCACTAGTTCAAAAAATGTTAATTAAGAAATGTAATGCGAATGGGAAGCCTGTCATTACAGCAACACAAATGCTTGATTCCATGCAAAGAAATCCACGACCTACTCGCGCTGAGGCAAGTGATGTAGCGAATGCGATATTCGACGGTACTGATGCGATTATGCTTTCCGGTGAAACAGCTGCTGGCCAATATCCAGTCGAAGCTGTCCAAACTATGCACAATATTGCTTCCAGAGCAGAATCAGCATTAGATCACAAAGAAATTCTCTCAAGCCGCAGTAAAGATACAGAGCATAATCTGACCGATGCAATCGGACAATCTGTTGCACACACTGCATTAAACCTTGAAGTGAAATCCATTATTACCCCAACAGAAAGTGGACACACGGCAAGAATGATTTCTAAATATCGCCCGAAAGCAGCGATTGTTGCGGTAACTTCAATTGAGCAAGTTTGTCGTCGTCTATCCCTTGTATGGGGTGTTTACCCGCAGTTTGGCAATATTGCGACCGCAACTGACGAAATGCTGGATAATGCGGTTGAAGCGAGCTTAACTAGCGGTATAGTAAACCGTGGTGATTTAGTAGTCATTACAGCAGGCGTGCCTGTCGGTGAAGCTGGTACCACGAACTTAATGAAAATTCATGTGGTTGGAGATATCATTACAAAAGCACAAGGAATTGGCCGTAGGTCTGCGTTTGGTAAAGTGGTTATCGCACATGATGCCAAAGAAGCTTTAGATAAGGTAAAACCAGGTTCCATTTTGGTAACGATCGGTACGGATCGTGACATGATCCCGGCGCTTGAAAAATGTGCTGCTGTGATTACCCAAGAAGGTGGATTAACTAGCCATGCTGCTGTAGTTGGTCTAAACCTAGGCATCCCTGTGGTTGTAGGGGTAGATAATGCTTTTGGTTTGTTAAAAGAAGGTCAAGAAATAACCGTTGATGCAAAACAAGGAGTTATTTACAACGGTCATGCTAGCGTCCTATAAACTGTTTGTAAAAAAAGAAGGGGAAACCCTTCTTTTTTTATCTGATAAGAAAGTATAAGT
>NZ_JBALSN010000543.1:0-755 GCF_036966985.1 Neobacillus drentensis
ATCAACAGCCAAGTTTAAAGTGCTTAAAAATATAAAAATTTCTAATAGGAGTGATTGAATTGGCTATTAACTTACAAAAAGGTCAACGAGTGGATTTAACAAAGAGTAATCCAGGATTATCTAAAATCATGGTCGGTTTAGGCTGGGACCCAGTTCAAAGCGGCGGTGGCGGCGGCTTATTCGGAGGTTTGTTTGGCGGTGGCAGTGCGGCTAATGTAGACTGTGATGCCTCAGTTATTATGCTGGGTGCAAACGATAAGCTTCAAAACAACAAGGATGTCATTTACTTCGGAAACTTGCGAAGCAATGATGGCAGTGTACAACACTCAGGAGATAATCTAACAGGCGATGGTGACGGCGATGACGAACAAGTAATGATCGATTTAAGCCGTGTTCCAGCCAATATTCAGAAACTTGTTTTCGTTGTAAATATTTACGACTGTGTTAAGAGAAAGCAGCATTTTGGAATGATTAAAAATGCATTTATCAGGGTCGTAAATCCTGGAAATAATCAAGAGTTACTTCACTACAACCTAACAGACAATTACAGCGGTCTAACATGCCTTGTGACAGGAGAAATTTATCGTCACGGCAATGAATGGAAGTTTGCAGCCATTGGCAGTGGTACAAATGCAGCAAGCCTTAGTGAAGTCGTTCGTTCCTTTAGTTAAGTAAGGTTAAAAAGTTCGAATTGAGGTGATTCCTTGTGGGTATTAACTTGTCAAAGGGGCAAAGAATTGATTTAACAAAAACAA
>NZ_JBALSN010000543.1:793-5601 GCF_036966985.1 Neobacillus drentensis
ATCGTTATCATGGCGGAAATGACTTTGATTTAGATGCATCGGCGTTTTTAGCTGATGCGAATGGCAGAGTCGTTAACGATTCGGACTTTATTTTTTACAATCAACTCATCCACCCCTCAGGTTCGGTTGAACATACAGGAGATAATCGAACGGGTGAAGGTGACGGAGATGATGAACAGATCAAGATTGACTTCAGTAAAGTCCCATCACATGTGCACCGGATCGCCATTACAGTAACCATTCATGATGCAGAGGCAAGATATCAAAATTTCGGCCAAGTATCCAACGCTTTTATTCGTCTAGTTGATGAAGATACGGGTAATGAGATATTGCGCTTTGATCTTGGCGAGGACTTTTCCGTAGAGACAGCCGTCGTTTTTTGTGAACTTTATCGTCATAATGGCGATTGGAAATTTAACGCAATTGGGAGCGGTTTTGCAGGTGGATTAGCAGCCCTTTGCCGAAATTATGGTTTAGAAGTATAACTTTAAGAAGCTGCCATTTTGGCAGCTTCTTCCCTTTTTTTATCCAGTAATTCCTTATAATTTTCCGAAACCGCATTCACGTTCCCATGTTATAATTCTAGTAATCTATGAATAACAAGGGGATGATGGGGTGCGAAAAACAATCGTTTCAGTATTAATCGCTGGTTTGTTTCTATCATCAATCACTACTTCGCAAGCATCTAATGCTGGTGTTATGCTTGAGGATTATTCTACGAATTCTGTCCTCTACCATTCGCTTAAAGTCGATCAATCGTTACCACTGCTCGATCAAATCATTGTCTTACCTAAGCAGAGTTTTGATCAAAAAGAAGCGGCCGAAATGATTAACCGAATTGACTCGATCCCTGACTCTATATTAGAAAAAATAATAAACAACGGAATCAGCTTGAAATTATTTACTGGAAAACTTACAGATAATCCGACAGCCAGTCACCTAAAAGGGAAAATTCCGAGAGGATACACCAATAAGGTAACCTGGGATGATGTCCCTGGGATTGGCGGTTCGAAGGTGGTATTGGTTAAAATCGGTGCGAGTGATAAAGGGCATGGCCACGGCTCTGTAAATTTGGAATTACATGAACTGGCGCATTCCATCGATCATTATGTATTTAATGGGATTAGTAGTTCGAAGGAATTTCTGAACGTGTTGGAAATGGAACATGAACAATTGTTTCCAGGGAACAGTTATTTTCAATATCCGGAAGAATATTTTGCAGAGACTTTCGCAATGTATTATTTAAATACTGATACGAAAGACCTATTACGGGCGAAGGCACCGAAAACATTTGATTTTATGAAACAGCTATCGCTTCACTAATTTGTCTTTGATTGTTAAAATAGATGAATATGTGCAGAAAAGGGAGTTGTCCGGGTTGAAGCAATATTTAGATTTATGTAAACATGTCCTTGAAAATGGAAACGTAAAGGGCGACCGAACAGGGACAGGAACGATTAGTACCTTCGGGTATCAAATGAGATTTAATTTAGCGGAAGGGTTTCCGCTTATGACTACGAAAAAGTTGCATTTAAAATCAATTATCTATGAACTACTCTGGTTTTTAAACGGAGATACCAACGTTCGATATTTACAGGAGAATGGTGTCCGGATTTGGAATGAGTGGGCCGATGAAAACGGAGAATTGGGTCCTGTTTATGGTCACCAGTGGCGTTCATGGACAGGGGCCGACGGTAAAACTGTTGATCAAATTAGCGAACTCATCGACCAAATCAAAACAAATCCTAATTCGAGAAGACTGTTGGTAAATGCATGGAATGTGGCGGAAATTGACAACATGGCGCTGCCACCGTGCCACTGCATGTTCCAATTTTACGTGGCAGACGGTAAATTATCCTGTCAGCTTTACCAACGCTCAGCAGATGTCTTTCTAGGCGTCCCATTTAACATTGCGTCCTATGCTCTTCTGACGATGATGATCGCTCAGGTATGTGACCTTGAACCAGGCGAATTTATCCATACATTCGGTGATGTTCATATTTATCAGAATCATCTTGAACAAGTAAAGTTACAAATGGGGAGAGAACCTCGTGCTTTGCCTATCCTCAAAATAAATCCGTCCGTTAAAGATATCTACTCCTTTGAGTATGAAGACTTTACACTTGAAGGTTATGACCCGCATCCCCATATAAAAGGAGTGGTCAGTGTATGATTTCCTTTATTGTCGCGATGGACGAAAATAGAGTAATTGGGAAGAATAATCAACTGCCTTGGCATTTACCCGAGGATTTAAAGTTCTTTAAGCGGGTTACCATGGGCCATCCTATTGCGATGGGAAGAAAAACGCATGAATCCATTGGCCGTGTTCTTCCAGGCAGAGAGAATATTGTCATCACTCGCCAAGCTGATTATCGTAGTGAAGATTGTACTGTTTTTACCTCGGTTGAAAATTTTGTCAAGTATTGCCAGAAGCAAAACGATGAAATCTTTGTGATTGGCGGAGCAGAAATATTCAAAGAGACATTTGCATTCGTGGATCGTCTTTACATTACACTTATTCATGATGAATTTGCAGGCGACACGTTCTTTCCTGAATTTGATTCAAGCGTTTGGGAACTAGTGTCTAATGAAAAAGGACCTAGAGATGATAAAAATCCGTATGATTATGAGTTTAGAATTTATGATAGAAAGTCTAAAGTGTAATTAATAATTTATCATTGACTACATGAAGTTGTAATTGTTAAATTGTCAGTAGTAATTTATAATGTTTTATGAAATACTAAATATCATAAAGGTATTGCTTTAAGTAGATATTGTGAAATTACTATGAATTATTGATGATAATTTACCTAAAAAGGATTTTTGGTACTATAATCATAGTAGCAATAATAAACAATTAAAGGGGATGTACATCCATGTTTTCAAATATCGGAGTACCCGGATTGATTTTGATTTTAACACTTGCATTAATCATATTCGGACCTAAGAAACTTCCAGAAATCGGTCGTGCGTTCGGACAAACATTGAAGGAATTTAAAAAGTCTACTCGTGAACTTACAGATGATGTCATGAAAGACATTGATGATGAAAAGAAAAATTTGACCAAATAAGGTGTGAGATTTCCGTCTTACACCTTTTCTTCTTTAAATTTACCTTTTGTAAAAATATTATGGTACATTTTGTATATATAATCATAACTAAAGTTGTTTTACTTAGAGTACAAGCACGTGCTCTTTTTTAATCTTTTGATAATGGCAGGGGAAGTACATGGATGATAGAGAATTAAATTTAGTGGATCATTTAGAGGAACTGCGCAAACGGATTATTATTTCTGCACTTGCCTTTGTAGTTTTTTTTATTGTTGGTTTTATTTATGTTGATGATATCTATAAATGGTTTGTTGGAAATGAAAAACTACTTGTTCTCGGCCCTAGTGATATTATGTGGATCTATTTCATGCTGGCAACCGTTATTGCCGTGGCAGGAACCATTCCAGTCCTGGCCTTACAAATTTGGCTGTTTGTGAGACCGGCCTTGAAACCGATTGAAAGAAGAATAACCCTTTCCTATGTTCCAGCATTATTTTTCTTATTTATTATCGGTCTAGCCTTTGGCTATTTTGTCATTTTCCCAATGGTGTTAGACTTTTTAGTGAACATAGGGAAAGATATGTTTGTCACAAACTTCACAGCCGAAAGATATTTTAGCTTTATCTTAAACATGACTCTGCCATTCGGAGTATTGTTTGAACTTCCAGTTGTTGTCATGTTTTTAACTTCGCTGGGAATCATCAATCCGTTTGTTCTTTCAAAAATTCGTAAGTATGCCTACTTCGTACTTATTATTATTGCAATTGTTATTACACCACCGGATTTTATGTCAGATTTTGTCGTAACCGTACCACTTTTATTGCTGTATGAAATCAGCATTAATTTATCGAAATTTGTCTATCGTAAACGGTTGAAAAAGCAGCAGGAAGAGGATACAGAAGAGATGGTTGAAGCGTAAATAAGCTGTAATAGCAAAAAAATGAGCCCTCATTCCATTAGGAATGGGGGCATATTTTTTAGCTTTTGTTCTGTTCTTTCATCCATGACTGAAATTTTATGTAGTTGCGATACTCATGAAAGTCTTCTTTCTTTAAACCATCCTAAATCGCCTGGCGGATCAAAATCTTCCATTCCTCATCCAGTTCGATTTCCCCATGGATCTTTGGTTTAGACTCCTCTAGCAGGTATTGAACGCTAGTGTCTAAAGGTTCAGCAACCTTAACTAAAAATTGAAGCAATAAAACCATATGAATTCCCATCCTTCGATTAGAAAAACAGGCCAATCAAATTGACCTATTTTTTTTGTTGAAGAATAACTAGCGACTAGGAAATAATTCATAAATATTTCTTAAACTAAGCAGAATAAGACACAATTCGAACTGCATTAGGTGTATAATATACACAAACGGGTGAAAAAGAGGATTGATATTTTGTTATTCAAAAGCCTAGAGTTCAAAAATGTTATTGGACAGAAGGTTAAAATTATTGAAATTCCTGTATTGGAGGAAGATAGCACTTATAAATTTATGATCCAAGTCCGTTTACAGACGTATGTTACGTCGCTCTATGAGGAAAAAAGCTTGAAAAAATGCTATTCCTTTAAAGATTATCTGAAAAAGATCATGAAATGGCCTGATTATGAACGCTTGTTTAAAATAGGAGAATTAAAGAATAACGCTTAATGCATCCAGAGCATCGCAGGGATCCCCCGGCGGTGCTTTTTAATTTTAGGCAGTGTTAATGCTTATTGTTATTTTGGCAACCTTTTAATTGGAGTGTAAGGCGCGAAGACTCCTG
>NZ_JBALSN010000543.1:5613-7618 GCF_036966985.1 Neobacillus drentensis
GAGGAGGCTCCCCGGCACGCCCGCGGAAAGCGAAGCGCTGGAACGGAAATCAACAGACAAGTTAAACACAGCCTAATTTTAAAAAATCATCAAAAGTGATGTATGTTATTCCTTTCCACTGCACTTAACTGTATAATACAAAGCAGTACTGGTAGGGAAGTGACTGTTTTGAGCAAAATTAAAATTGTAACCGATTCAACAATGGACATGCCATTAGACATGGCCGAAAAACTTGGTATTGTAGTAGTACCATTATCTGTAACAATAAATGGGGAATCCTACTTAGATAGAGTAGAATTAGATCCTGCTGAATATATAGAAATGATGATAAAGTCAGAAGAATTACCGAAAAGTTCGCAACCTTCTGCTGGAACCTTCCTTGAAGTGTACGACCGGCTCGGCGAAGAAGGGTATGAGGTATTATCGATCCACATGACAGGCAAAATGAGTGGTACCGTTCGTTCAGCTGAAAGCGCTGCCCAGATGACGAAAACAAAGGTGACTGTAATTGACTCGATGTTTATTTCGTTGGCGCTTCAGTTCCAGGTCAAGGAAGCAGCGGAAATGGCGAAACAGGGGAACAGTATCGAGGAAATCTTAACACGTCTTGACAAGATACGTGAAAATACCAAACTTTATATTATGGTCGATACGCTTGAAAATATGGTGAAGGGTGGCCGAATCGGTAAAGGAAAGGCCTTTATAGGTTCGTTACTTAATATTAAGCCAATTGCCTCACTTGAAGGGGCTGAATACAACCCCGTTGCAAAGGTTCGAAGTCATACCCAAGTGGTTAAATATTTGGCTAAACAATTTGCAGAAGATGTTAAAGGGAAAACCATACTTGGCGCAGGCATTGTTCATGCCGAAGCAATTCAACTTTCATCAAAACTTAAAGAAGCAATCATGGAATTAACAGGATATCAAAATATCTCCATTGATTATACAGGTCCTACTATTAGTACTCACACGGGACCTGGTACAATCGCATTAATGTATTATACAGAATAGCCAAAAAGGATGGTGCCACATTAAGGCCACCATCCTTTTTATTTACCGTTTACCAACTCCGTGTTTGATAAGGGAATCGAAAGTCCCAGCCTGTCTAAATGCTTGCGAATCCCACTTCGTTCCCAGGTTAAGAGAATGTTATTTTCTAAACTTCTTTTCGGATAAAAAATGCCGACCTTCGTCAGTTCTTCAAAAGTTAATCCTTGTTGGACATATTTCTCAATTGTTTCATCGCGCCGATCAATAATCGAAAGGAATTTCTCCATCGCCAGTTTAAACTCCTGCTTCGAAAATATCCCTTTCTGATGCCCTGTAATATAGGTATCTGCATCAAGTGAAAGCAGGCGTTTGCCTGAAGAAATGAAATCTTCGATATTTCCATCTGTCCCATTATACCAAGGCCCAAAGGCTGTCATATCATAATCCCCAACAAAGGCTATACCTAATTCAGGAAAGTAGGGGCTGGAAAAGCCGCTTGTATGTCCAGGAGTATGTAAAAATATTACCTTTACATCCCCAAAGGCGTAGTTCGTTTCATACTCGTATGTGCCTGAAATTTCCCCAAGATTTTTCACCCATTCCTGAGGAAGCGACTTTTTCCACCGTTCCACACCTTGATGCCCCCATTCCTGATAGACGCCATTTGCTCGTGCAACCCCTTCAATCGTCAGTGACGTTTCAAATTCAATCGGATTAATTATTTTGGTTGCATCGGGAAACAAATGATTGTGAAGTGTATGGTCGGGATGGTAGTGGGTATTAATAATGAGCTCAATCCCGTATTCGCGGTCCACATCCAACAAAGCTTTGGCATCCGCGCCACTATCGATCAACACCTTTTCCGAACAATCAATGAAAAGACTGCGGGAATAAGGGACTTTACTGTAGTTAGTGCCTTCCAAAATCATAATTGGTCCAATTCGCTCCATTCCTATCACCTCAAAGCATTTTTTATCATAAAAGTTACGTAAATTAAATTTATGAATGATTATTC
>NZ_JBALSN010000543.1:7631-10184 GCF_036966985.1 Neobacillus drentensis
TATGGAAACATTGATGGTGCCTGACACCCATTCAGTTTCTTTTGGATAATATTAGATGTTCTGGTAAAGATAAAAAAAATTGAATGGTTAAGGTGTTGCTTATGTTTAAGAGGAAATCAGAAAATAAACGGTCAGAGGATAAGAAGCCGCATAGTTTAAATGTGGATGATCTTAAGTCAGAATTGGAAGCAGAGATAGGCGATTGTTCAGATCTGAATTTTCGCACCCTTAAAAAGAATGGGAAGAAAATTGTCTTTTGCTTTTTAAGCAGCCTCATTGATAAAACTAGCTTTGATGAATTTCTCTTGTCACCTGTCCAGCAAAGTACACAAAATGAATGGACAACGGAAAGTCTTGCACAGATCTTGCCGATTGCAGAACTTTCTGTTGCCAATCAATTAAAAGAAGTTGTTTCCTCTTTAATAGAAGGAAAATCGTACATTTATATCGATGGTGAACCTTATGGGATACTTGCCAATGTCGGTTCAACCGTGGAACGATCGCTTGAAAAGGCAGAAACCGAGTCGCTTGTATATGGGCCAAAGATTTCTTTTACCGAATCTCTTATAGGCAATTTAAATATTATTAGGAGTAATTTAAAAGATCCACAATTGTGTATGGAAGATATCACGATTGGAAAAAGGGTGAAGACCCCAGGAAAACTTGTTTATGTAAAGGACATCGCAGATGAGGATAATGTGAGTACCTTTCGCCAGAGGATTACGGATTTAGAATATGATTACATACCGGATACGACAGTCTTGGGGCAGTTAATCGAAGATAATAGTTGGACGATCTTCCCTCAAATCATGTCAACCGAACTGCCAGACCGGGTCACTCTTTCCTTGATGAGGGGGCGAGTAGCAGTATTAATGGACCGATCCCCGTCAGCTATTTATGGTCCAACACCCTTCCTGAGTTTCTTTGAATCAACCGAAGATGTCTATATGCGCTGGAATATGGGCTTTTTCTTACGGATGCTGCGGATTATTTCGATTTTTCTATCGGTATTATTGACTCCGGCTTATGTAGCCGTTTTGACCTATCATTATGAGGTTATTCCATCAGCACTGCTCATTTCACTTGGTCAATCACGGGCAAATGTCCCGTTTCCACCAGTCCTCGAAGCCTTTCTCTTAGAATTTGTTATCGAACTTTTAAGGGAGGCTGGAGCAAGGCTGCCTACTAAAGTAGGTCAAACAATGGGTATCGTTGGCGGTATTGTCATCGGACAGGCAGCGGTACAAGCAGGATTTACAAGTAATATCTTAATTATCATTATTGCACTAAGTGCCCTTGGGTCTTTTACATCACCTAGCTATATAATGGGTACTGCCGTTCGGATGGTTCGCTTTCCAATTATAATTTTAGCTGGTATTTGGGGGGGGATTGGGATTATGTTTTCGTTTTGTTTTATTCTGGTTCACCTATTAAGATTAACCACCATTGGGAGGCCCTATCTCATGCCTATCTATCCCTTTAGGTGGAAGGACTTAGGGTACAGTATTATTAAATTTCCGGCTCAATATTTATCCTACAGGCCAGAAACAAATCGTCCTGTGGACAAACAGCTTTTTCCTAAACATAAAGGTGTTGAAAAAAAGGATGTAGATGAATAGGAGCGGTCAGGATGAAAGTAAATGTGCAGCCAAAAGAAGGATTATTGGTTAATGCATTCCTGGTCATGTTTTTTATACACGCTGCACAAACAGGCGTAGGAATTGTTGGATTACCTAGAATAGTCTTTTTAGCAGCAAAACACGATGCGTGGATCTCTGTTTTTCTCGGAGGATTATTATCGGGTTTTGTCTTAGCAATGATAATTCTCATGCTTAATAAATATGATAGTGCGGATTTATATGGAATTCAGGTAGATGTGTTTGGAAAATGGCTTGGGAATGCTTTGAATGTTTTTTATATGATGTATATGAGCATAAGTTTTTTTGTTATCCTGATGAATTATATTGAAATTGTTCAAGTATGGATTTTCCCTGAATTACCCACATGGCAAATCTCGCTTGCTCTGATTCTTTTAACTATTTATGCCGTTAATGGCGGCATTCGTATCATCGTCGGAGTAGCTTTTATGTCAGTCTTAGGGACTCTCTGGATGATTTTTATCTTACTTGTTCCGATGGAATATTCAGACCCTAAGAATTTGTTGCCATTATTAAACACAGATTTGAAGCACATTATCAATGGGGTCTATAAAACCTCTCTTTCACTTATGGGCTTTGAATTGCTTATGTTCCTATATCCATATGTAAAAGATAAAAAAAAGCTTTTCATGTACTCACAACTTGGGAATTTATATACAACGTTTCTTTTCACGGCTGTGACAATGGTGTGCATTACCTTCTTCGCTGAAAATGGGTTAGCACGGACCATTTGGCCCGTCTTATCGATGTTTAAAATTGTTAGGTTACCAAACTTAGAACGGTTTGAATTTATTGCCGTCTCATTTTGGATGTTAGTCATCTTGCCGAACATGTGCTCCTATTTATGGGCGGCATCTAAGGGATTTAATCGTATTATTAATTGGAAACAAAAAAA
>NZ_JBALSN010000544.1:0-540 GCF_036966985.1 Neobacillus drentensis
GAGGGGCGCACGTTCTTAAATCAAGCGCCGTTTTCTTTTGACTTATCAGTGATGGATCTCTATCCAACGCTTCAATCAGGCGGCACGCTTTACTGTTTAGTGAAAGATCTTGTGAATAAGCCGAAGGATATGTTTGCAGCGCTTGGTCAATCTGACGTTGAAGTGTGGACATCCACACCTTCCTTTGTGCAAATGTGCTTAATGGATCCTTCCTTTACAGGGGAGCTTTTACCAAAGCTAAACGTTTTCCTTTTCTGCGGTGAGGCACTTCCTGTCTCTGTAGCAAGTGCGCTTCTTGAGCGTTTTCCTAAGGCGCAGGTCTTTAATACGTATGGTCCAACTGAAGCAACTGTTGCGATTACATCGATTGAAGTCACGCAGGAGATTCTTGATCAGCACGATTCTTTACCAGTGGGTTATGCCAAACCGGATACAGATATCGTCATTTTAGATGAAGAAGGCAAGACACTCCCTGATGGGGAAAAAGGGGAAATTGTCATCGTGGGGCCAAGCGTCACGAGAGGCTACTTAGGTGAACAA
>NZ_JBALSN010000544.1:600-990 GCF_036966985.1 Neobacillus drentensis
GCATGGAGCTTGAAGAAATTGAATATCATGTAAGCGAGACAACCTATGTCAATGCTTGTGTGATTGTGCCGTTTCAGCCAAACGGGCATGTGGAGTACTTAATTGCAGCAATTGTCCCAACTGAGCATTCCTTTGAAAAAGAATATCAGCTGACAAGTGCGATTAAGAAAGAAATGGCGGATTCACTGCCTGCGTACATGATTCCAAGAAAGTTTGTTTATCTTGAGCAGCTGTACATGACGCCAAACGGGAAGGTTGACCGTAAAAGAATCGCGAAAGAGGTTCTTCTATGATTCCGTTTAGTTCATTCTTTTTCTTCATTCTAATTGGTATTCTTCTTTTGCCGACGATGATTCTTGGTCTTCGCGGCAAAAGAATGCAGGGCTACAA
>NZ_JBALSN010000545.1:0-1207 GCF_036966985.1 Neobacillus drentensis
ATAAGTCTTTACAGGTAAATAAATATCAAAATAAAGTTCACCATTCTCATTTTGATGTTTATACTCTTCTTTAAATACTTCCATACTTAATGCATTGTGATCTTGTTCATACCCATATTCTTCCATCCAAGAATAAATTTGTTTATATGTATTTTCCACTTCTTCATGGCTTCCTCGATGTGTAGCAAAAACATAATTTTTACTTGGAATTGTAAAGCCAACCATACCTTCTGGGATTTCCTCGATTTTTTCTACAGGTGTTGTCACATAATAAGTAATTTCGGTTTCCCTGCTATGAAAAGGTGCGATTAAAACAGGTTCATTCGTTTGATAAGATACTTCTTCTAGTCGATTTACCATCTTTTTAAAAAGAGTTGGGAGTGTACTAATTTGTGAGTAAGTTCCGTTCCATGAAATCCCAACAACCTTCATTTCTTCTTTTTCTATTACTTGGATACTCATGCTAATCCCCCTTTTTGAATTATCATATTAATATAATTCTCACCATCACTGTTAAAATCCTGCAAAAATAATTCGACTAAATCATTCAAAAAAGCCGCTCATGTAATTGGACGCCCTTTTTTGGAATCGCGAAATTAACTATCTTTTTAAATTATGAGGTAAATTTTATTATTTGGATGAAAATAGCTTATAATGGACTTAACACATTATAGGAGGATTTCTTATGAGTAATGAAAATCAAACCAATCCACAGGAAGAACCGAAGAAAAAAATAAGTCTGCAAGAAGCGATGAAACAACAACTGCAAAATAAGAAGAACAAGTCTGCCGGAGGAACTTCAAGTTCAAACAACTCGATGGCAACTAAAAAGCTGCAAAGCCAGCAGACGAAAAAAGTAAGTAATTCACGGAGAAAAATGGGTGTCTAGTGGGCAAAATCGGGGAGATATTTCCCCAGGTGCACTCGTCAAAATTGTGCTAAAAGCGGATCAACGAAGTGGGAAACTAACCGAGGGGACCGTCAAGGATATATTAACCAAGTCCAGCTTTCATCCTCATGGCATAAAAGTCAGGCTTACGGATGGACAAGTTGGCAGAGTTAAGGAAATAAATAATTAGTTGATAGCAATAATTCCCTCCCTAGGTATGAGGGCATTGAAAAAGTCTCTTAAAATTAGGTTCTGTGTTTAAATTGGCTGTTGATTTCCGCTCCTGAGGGCTTCGCTTTCCGCGGGCGTGCCGGGGAG
>NZ_JBALSN010000545.1:1238-4449 GCF_036966985.1 Neobacillus drentensis
TCCCGCAGGAGTCTTCGCCGCCTTCCACTCCAATCAACACGTTCTTATATTAGGCTTAAATTAAAAAAAGGTATAATTCCTCATTATTAAGGGAATTATACCTTTTTTTCCTCTTATCGGTAAATGGAGCATCCTTTCATTTACCAATCCAACCATATTTTCCACCTATCGGGAAATGGAGCACACTTGCATTTACCGCTTTGACGATTTTTTCCTCTTATCAGGAAATGTAGCACCTTTTCATTTACCACTCAAATATTATTTTTCTCTCCACGGTAAATGAAGAACATCGTAAGAATCTCTATTCATAAAAAAACAGACCCAAAAGACTGGGTCTGTTTATCGGCGGGTCATTATGATTTACGGACGTTTACTGCTTGTGGTCCACGTTGGCCACTTTCAATTTCAAACGTAACCTCTTGACCTTCGTCTAATGTTTTGTATCCTTCGCCTTGAATAGCAGAAAAGTGAACAAATACATCTTCTCCACCTTCACGCTCAATGAATCCAAAACCTTTTTCACTGTTAAACCATTTTACTTTACCTGATTCCATTCTTTGTAGCCTCCTAGCATGTAACAATTACATGTAAATTGCAAATTGATTGCATAATTATTTTTACCCATTTCCTTTTTACCTATACCATAACAATTTTAAAATTTTAATTGGAAATGAACACTCTTTATAAAACCCATTTGTAGATTGCCTTAGCGACTCCGTCTTCCTCGTTTGTGGCAGTTACCCAATCTGCAGACTCTTTTACAAGATCTTGAGCATTTCCCATCGCAACTCCCAGGCCGGCTGTCTTGATCATCGCCAAATCATTTAGACTATCACCAACCGCCATTACATTTTTCATATCCAATCCGAGCCTGTTACAAACAATCTCCAGACCCTTCGCTTTATTAATACCGGCCGAATTCACTTCAATATTTTTCAACGTGGAATTACTAAGTTCAAATTCACCTTTTGCCTGTAATTCTTTCATGATTATCTCTCTTGTTTCGTCATCATCGATATTAAAACCAAATTTCATCCATTCCAATGTATGCAAGTCCTCTGGCATTTCATTATGCCAATTACGTTCCGTGCTAATCGCCCAAAACTTCGTGTTATGCTGCTGCGATAACCTCCACATCCACTCAACAAGCTCGGACTTTACCAAGTTCCTCTCTACTAATTCACGTTGATCATCCCATATTTCGCTTCCATTAACGGTGACCAAATAAGAATCAAGCTCTAAGGAGTCAGCATGCTCACGGCTTGTCAAAAGCGAACGGCCTGTACTTAGAACCACATATATTCCTTTGTCCTTAGCTGCTTTGATAGCTTGGCGATTTGCATCTGAAACTTGTCCTTTATTATTTAATAGCGTACCGTCCATATCAAGTGCAACTAGTTTGACTTCAATGTCATTTTTAAATTTATCCATATGTAAACACATGCTCCCTTCGACTTTTCTATTATTAGATTAACATCATTTCTAAAAACTAATCAAACTCTCAAGTTTACATAATATCGTTATGATAAACAAAAAAAAACACAAGGACTCTGCGATATCCGTAGGGTCCTTTATTAAGTAACATATAGGCACTCTATTGCATATAGTACCCATAAGCCAAGAATAGAAAGGTGTTTAAAGATGCCATCGGTTGTTATCAATTTATATTATTTAAAAATCAACAGTATTTCGGGCAATGGCTCCATAACTATAGGGGAGGCATCTCATAATAGTCCCACTTCCAATACTAAATCACAAGGCATTAATGCCTCATATGGAGATACATCACCGACTGAGGCAATGATGGAAAACCTATTAAATGATCCTGATGTGAATGATCAAACTTCCATTGGAACTACTGATGTTGCGAATGTAAATAGAGCCATTCCACCTGTACCACCAATTTAAATTATAGGAGTTATTTAATATGCCATTTCAAATCAATATTTTAAATTTTAAGATTAATGGAGCTGCGCAAAACGGAAATGTTGATATAGGTCCTACCGTGCATAACAGCCATACTGCCAATAGTAAATTTATTGGAGCCAATTTCTCATTAGGTGATTTTTCACCAGCTTCTTCTCTTATGAACTCGGGCAATATAGATACAGATGTTAGTGATCAGGATCAAATAGCTAACCCTTCAATGCCTATTGCCAACCAACTTTAAAGGAGCAGTAAAATGGATATAGAAAAAATGAGAAAATGGCTAGAGATTACAAACGAGTATAGAGAGAGCAATTTTTGGTCTAGTGTACTCAAGCAAAAACAACCCGAGGAATTTTTTAGAGAAGTATCGTTTAATCCAAAATTTGATCTATATCAAAATGATTATTATAACTTTATTATTTTTGAAATACCTGGAGTAAATCAAGAAGATATTTCGCTTAGCCTAATTTCAAATACACACTTAAAAATTAATGGCAGTATAAAACCTGTGTTACCATTCGAAATGGAAATGAAGAGAGAGCGCGTATATGGTGATTTTGAACGAGTGATTGACCTTCCAGAACCAACACAGGCTCATTTAATACATTTACAAATTAATAATGGACTACTTCATTTATCATACCCTCGAAATAAGTGTTGATTTGGATTTTTATAGATATAAGCACTTTGGAATCAATCTCTTCTCAAATATGCTAAATACAGAAAGATTTCCCTTCTATAATTGTAGAAGGGTAAACCTGTTTTTTTATTATCGTTGGTATTGGACATAAATACGAATTATTTCGATTTTCAAGAAAATAACAATTATAAAAAAACGCCTGTCAATAACAAGCGCTTTTCATGTGGTCATATTAATGATGGTGATGAACACCCATGGTTGGGTTAGTAATTAGCCATTCTTCTTTCGGTAATTGGAAATATTGGATCCAGATACTATTTAAAGTTGGATCATTTTTATCAAGAATGAAATCAATTTCTTTATCACTTGTGACTACCACATCGTTTTCGGTTGGGGTATCAAGCCTTAAATCATAATGGGCATGGTCCCCATGAATACTTGTGACATAAACACGGAATAGTTTTCCTTTTGCTTCTTCTTGTTCTAACATTTTTTTCAAAGCTTTTGCTGCATTACGATTCACTTTTACCTTCATTTTTTGCTCTCCTCTAGCTATGTATTCCTTCGTATTATCCCACTTTTTTGCAAAAATAGACAATTATTAGTTTTGAACAAAAAGGACTAAATTACCAGGTAAAAAAA
>NZ_JBALSN010000546.1:0-1582 GCF_036966985.1 Neobacillus drentensis
TGCCACTATACCCTAGAACCCCACTGCTTTAGCTGTGGGAGTTGTCAGCTGTCCATTCATGGCAATGTCTCCTTACTTAATTAAAATGGCTAACACAGTATTTAGTATATTCAGACTCTTTTGTCCTAACAATAGGAATGTTATTTAGTCATGCTTAAGGCAGTAATTGAATGAAGAATTTTTTTTGAATGATGTTGAGCATAAATAAAATATCCTATGTTATGCCAGACTTTTCGTGTGATTGTCTATCAAAAGGGAGGGTTTTACGGTGTCGGAACTCAATGTTCGTTATGGTCAATTATCGGATTTAAATGGAATGATTCAATTGGACCGAAAGCTGTATCCTCAAGATTGGCAAGTTGAGCGTGCATTTGTAAAACGATTACTTGAACGAAACAATAGAGTGTATAAAATTGTAGAGGATAATGGAGAGTTAAGGGGATATAGCAGTTTAATTCCACTAGATAAAAGAACGTATGATCGATTACTATTGGGCCAAATAGATGAATCTAGAATTTGTCATCAAGCGTTAGCTTATAAGAAAGGGAGAGAGGTATATATTTATTTATCTTCGATTATAGTTGATATCTTTCATGAAGACAGGAAGAAATACAGTAAGGCATTAATTATGGAATTGCTGTATTGGATCGAAGATATTCAGGAAACTGGAGTCGTGATAAAGGAATTCGGTATGATCGCGATTACAGAAGCTGGGAATCGAATCTGTCAACGTTTGGGATTTAAAAAGGCGGGGGAAGTAAAAGAGCATGGTGAAACCTACAATGTATATAAAGGAACGGTTGAGGATGTTAGGGCTGGAATAAACGTAAAACAAAAGATGAAGGGCAGATGATCCAATGTTCAAAGTGCCTGACACCTTTGGTGCTTAGGTTCAGCTATAATTAATAAATTGTATAAGAGAAATCAAATAAGAAAAGTAGTTCGTTAGGAGGAATAGATATATGGTAAAAGCCACACAAAAGGAATTGGAGGTAATTGTAAAGTTTGCATTGATGCTTTGGCCGGCATGTGATTCAAATGAGTTGAAGGAAGAATTTAACGAATTATTACATGATCAAGATGCTGCTATTTTTTTAGCAAAAGAAGGAACGGAATTTGTTGGATTTGCTCAATGTCAGCTTCGAAAGGACTATGTGGAAGGAACGGAAAGTAGTCCAGTGGGATATCTCGAAGGAATTTTTGTACAGGAGGGTTATCGAAGAAAAGGGATGGGAAAACAGCTTTTGGCAGCCTGTGAAATTTGGGCAAAGGAACGGGGCTGTAAGGAATTTGCAAGTGACCTAGAAATAGATAACCTAGATAGTTTAAGATTTCATCTGAAGAGTGGATTTCAGGAAGCCAACCGAATTATTTGTTTAACGAAAAAATTATAAAAATCGAACCTTCTTCTAAAGAGAGACTCGTACTAAGTATTTCAATGGTTGGAAGTGATATTATAAAACTTTACTAAGCTTTCTTAATTTCAGGAATATCTTTTTGTTGTAGTATCATGGGAGTTTGAGAGTGAATACGTGGGTTTATTTCAAGAGGAGAAGATCCAATTTTCCAAGTGACTGACACT
>NZ_JBALSN010000546.1:1603-3169 GCF_036966985.1 Neobacillus drentensis
AACTCCACGGGTACTCCAACAGGGAGGTTCTATGGGGTCAAAATTATGGTCCCTAGCATTTTTCTGCGTTAAAATATAACGGTACTAATGGTCAAAGGGGAAATGATCTTGAAAAAATATCAAACCTTACTTTTCGATGTAGACGATACGTTACTAGACTTTGCTGCGGCTGAAGCGCTAGCCTTGAATCTGTTGTTTGAAAGCCAGAATGTCCCGCCAACAAGGGAAATTGAAGACAATTATAGAAAAATAAATCAAAGACTGTGGAGTTTGTTTGAAGAAGGAAAAATTACCCAAGATGAAGTGGTCAATACCCGTTTTTCCCTTTTATTTAAGGAATTAGGACAAATGGCAGACGGTGTTTTATTAGAAAAGAATTATCGGGGCTATTTAGAGGAAGGCCACCAATTAATCAATGGTGCGTTTGAATTGGTTTCAGCATTACAGAACCATTATGAATTATTTATTGTCACAAATGGTGTTTCAAAAACACAGGATAGAAGATTGCGTGACTCCGGTCTTCACCCGTTATTTAAGGAGATTTTTGTCTCGGAAGATACAGGTTTCCAAAAACCAATGAAGGAATTTTTTGATTATGTGTTTGATCGAATTCCTAATTTTTCACCAGAACACGCTTTAATCATCGGTGATTCTCTAAGTTCTGATATAAAAGGTGGACAGCTTGCTGGGCTTGATACTTGTTGGTACAACCCGAATGCCAAACCAAACAACACTGGTATTCTTCCTACCTATGAAATTCAAGATCTGAATGAGCTTTATACAATTTTAAATTTGGAGCAAAGATAATGGATTAAATCAATAGCCGTCATGTGACTTTTCACATGACGGACTTTTTTTATTTATTTTGGGGTGAACTGTTGAGGCTTTCCGTTTGTTCACCAGAGGATTCTTCAATTTCATTACTTGCTTCTTCGACTGTGTCCATTTTTTTGTTATTCGTCTGAAAAATATCTTTAGATACGGTGTTAAGCTTATTAACAAAGCGATTAAACCCAAATCCTACAAAGAAAGCAATGCTAATCGGTGCATAAGGAGTATCTTGATAATCGGTAAATTGAATTAAAAGTATACCACTTTGGATAATAGTAACGGCTACGACTGCCGTACCCGTTGCAAATATCGGATAAAAAATATACATAATCCATTTTCGATAATCGTGTAATTCATCTTCCATATAGTGAGTACAGAACATGTATAGATGCCTAAGGGAACCGCCAATAGCTCCAGCGAAAAAATAGTACAAAAAGATTTTGATATCAGAAATGAATGGAAGTAAATTTTCCAGTGCACCGGTCCCCAACATGCCGACCGCAAGGAAACTGCCAAAAAACAGAAGGGAAAGATATGTCAAAATAACTGCTTTTAACCATCTCTTCATTCATGACACCTCCTACTTGTTGCCATCCTATGTAACTGCAGTTTAAAATGTCACTGCCTGACGAATTAAAAGACTAAGGTACCTTGGCCATTCATAGCTGTTTATATCAATTTTGAAATTTTCGATTCATAGAGAGCTTATTTCATTTTTGTAGAATTATTTCAAAG
>NZ_JBALSN010000547.1:0-5500 GCF_036966985.1 Neobacillus drentensis
GTACGGGGGGAATCCTTTCCAATTTAAGTGCAGGTGGTTTCATTACTAATTATGATGATTGGTCCTCGTCTTTCCTGCCCGCTAAAAAGGATTACATTAATCAGGAATTAGCCTATATTCTCTCTAATCTTCCCCCTATTCTTGAAAATGCATTTTTACCATTATTCGAAATTGGCATCGATATTGGAATAGCGAAAAACGGCTCCATATGGATTCTAGATATCAATTCAAAGCCTGGTCGAAAAGTCCTCCTTCATACTCAGCCAGACATAAAGGAGACTTTAACCCTTGCCCCTTTGCTTTATGGGAAGCACCTAAGTCAAATGGCTCAAAATGAAAGGAAGAGCTATTATGAGAAAACATTATCTCATTGAAGTTGCTCAAAATGATCAATTAGTAGTATTCTGTCCTCCTGCAATACTAAAAGAAAAAGAGTTAAAACGAATTGCCTTTGGTTCAAGATCGATAGAAGTCGATTTTATCCCACATCCTGATCAAGATGATCGGATTTCAATCAGCCGGGAAATTCAACAAGCACTTCAATATCCTAGTTTCAACATTCCACTTCATGTTTTCTGCGCTAACCAAAGTCTAATAATCGGTCCACTTGTAGGTATTTTTACAGCAGGATTTACCTCCTTGCCATTGGAACCGATTGGCGACCGAACACAATTTTTCTCGAAACTCCTTTCTGTTAATAAAATGGTTGGTGCCTTACCATTTGTGTTTGGAGAACAACATATTGATTGGGATCTAGGAACCATTGAAGGGTATTTTTATCATAATAACAGTTGGGAAACGGTTGAAATTCCCTTTCCGAATGTTATTTATGATCGACTTCCAAATCGAAGAAGTGAAAGTAACCCGAGATTAATAAAAGTGAGAGAGCGATTGCAAAAAGAATATCTTATCCCTTGGTACAATCCTGGATTTTTTAACAAACTTGAAATCCATGAAAGGCTTATTCAAGATGAAACCGTGTCTAAATTCCTTCCAGCTACATTACCATTTATATCCTTTTCCTCAATTGAAACGATGCTGTCCACCTATGGCCATGTTTTTATCAAACCTAAAAATGGCAGCCTCGGCATAGGTGTTCACCAAATTATTTACGACAAACACAGCGATGATTATTACTGCCGATACCAAGATACAAGTAATGTAAACCGTCTGAGGAAATTTTCTAGTTTAGAAAGCTTGATGGGAAATGTATTTGCCAACCAATCCCTTGAAAAAATGCTGGTACAGCAAGGGATTAATCTACTCCGAACCGAATCCCGCTCTATGGATTTTAGAGTCCACACCAACAAGGATGATATGGGAAATTGGCATGTATCTGCGATTGCAGCGAAGATTGCAGGGCCTGGCAGCGTGACTACCCATTCAAGAAGCGGTGGAGATATTAAGACAATCGAGGAAATATTCCCCATTGAGGAATGTTCACTTTATTCACAGAGACTTTCCGATGCCGCATTGCTTTTAAGCAGCGCAATAGATCAGCATGTAGAAGGAATAATTGGTGAGATTGGATTTGATTTAGGTATCGACCGAAATGGAGAAGTTTGGCTCTTCGAAGCAAATTCCAAACCTGGAAGAACCATCTTTACTCATCCTGAATTAAAAGAATTTGATTTGCTAACCCGAAAATTATCAATCGCATTTGCCGTCTTTCTTACCGAACAATCCTTATTACACCCAGAGGAGTTAAGCAAATGAAAACCAATCATCCAGGGCCTCTGGTTGGAATACTGTCAGCAAGAAAAGCAGATGGTTCTATTGCTGGAAATGGCCCGCTTTTTATAGCATTACAAAAAAAGCTTATTTCACTTGATGGAATAAGCTTTGTTTTTATACCAGAGGATGCAGGTAAAGACCATATTATGGGCTATACTTTTTTACCTGAACAAAATCACTGGAAAAAGGAAAAATTTCGTTACCCAGACATTGTATACAACCGGATCCCCTTCCGAAAGTCAGAACAAAGCGAACAATGCCAACAATTCTTTACCATTTTAAAGGAGAAGAATATCCCTTATTTCAATCCATGTTTTATTGATAAATTTGAGCTCTATGAGGTGTTTAAAAAACAACCGTTTCTGAAAACGTTCCTGCCAGAAACCATCCGTATCCACGGGAAGAAGGACCTATTCATTTTTCAAAAGAAGCATAAGGGCATTTATTTAAAACCTGCCCAATCTTCCAAAGGAGAAGGAATTCTTCGCTTAAAGTTAAATGGTGCTGCCAGCCTTCAATTAGAAGGGATACACCAGCATGAACTTTTTAAATCCTTTGATCATTTTTGGGAAAAACACGGTGTGGAATTGTTGGCAAAAAACTACTTAGCACAAGCGGAAATAATATCAGCGAAGTATATGGGGAATCGCTTTGATTTTCGTATCCTTGCCCACGGAGGAGACGGTGGTTACACTGTAACAGGAGTTGGAATTCGGCAATCTCAGACACAAGATATTACAACCCATCTTCCTTCTGGCGGCAGACTCCTGCCCTATGAAATTTTACAAACCAAGGAGCATGATCGTTTTATTGAAGCGATTGTTCCTGAAATCGGGATGGCACTGTCTGATCGATTTGGCTATTTCGGAGAGTTTTCTATTGATGCCGGGGTAAGTATGACTGGCCAGTACTATATTTACGAGGTGAATTCCAAACCAATGAGATTTGATGAAGTGGAAATTGAAGAAAGGAAAATTGAGCAACTTTGCCGCATTTTCCTCCAACTTTCCGATTATGAAAACTGACAGAAAATTCATATTTAAATATTCTCCCAAACCAGTTAAGCTATAAGTAAGAATATTAAAAGGAGGATTTCACAATGATCATGCACTTTCAATTTAAACCATTATTTGAAAATAAAAATATACCTGGCTGGAATTTTTCCTTTTATCATAAAAAGCAACGGGTGACGGGAATTTACCACCAAACAGGGAAAATTGAATGGACAACAAATGTGCCTGAACAGGATGAGATTGAGGCATTATCAAGCCAAATTCATGAACTAATGCTTTACCATGTATATGAATAATCTAAAATTCGGATGACCATCGTGCATGAAAACTTACCTTTTCCGCAAAACTAAAAATAGTTTGGGAAAGGAATGATAATGATGGACAAAGGAAAAGGCATGGGAACGGATGCAGGTTCTGCATATGAAGGCAGAGATAAGGTGTTTATGGATGTTGACCGAATGATTAACGAGGGCATGTCCGGTGGTTCAGTGCATTCCCGTCAGGAGTCAACTAATATCGAAGAAGCCCGTGACCTTCAAGAAGAACAACCGCCTTATGAATGCGATTGATGAGAACTACCAAAATATCAGGCTAGCCGAATTGAACCTTGGCTAGCCTTTATTATTTTTTAGGTTCAGAACTACTGATATAATGTTATAAGTCACTAAAAAATTTTAATAAACGGGGAAATTAATGATGCTAAGAAAATTATTGTCTATTTATGAAAATTCCATTTTGTTTCCCGATCAACCAATTACGCTTTCAGAACAGTTTTACATATTTTTCAGCGAGATGGAAAACGAATGGATTGGCATTCCTAAATCTAAAGTTTCTGAAAAGGAATTCACCCTCCTACAAACGATCTATCAATTAGTTGAACATCCACCAACTGTCCGAAGCTCTGTAACACAGGGATGGGATGCCTATTTATTAGAGGATGGTCCTCCCCCCTCTTATCATGCTAAGTCAAATCTTCGGTTCATTCAATTTCAAATAAACGGTGATGATACAAATCAACTTGAGATTGAGTCAGCATTAAAGGGATTCTTTACTGAAGGAGTCATCATCATCTGGGAGAACAAAAGACGAGGAATAATAATTGAAGAGGACACCATAGCCTTACTTACGGAAGAAGAATTGATTTCCATGTCAGAAACCTTAGAAAGTGACTTTTATGTCAAAATCTCTTTTTTTATTGGAAAGTTTAATTCCTTTAACGACCAACTTCGTTCAAAGTTCCTGCTTGAGAAAGAATATTTTTCTTTTGGTCTGACCCATCTTGTCTCCCTTATGAATATTTTTACATTTGAACGGGTTCTTCCAGCATATGTGGCATATCATTTGCCGATGGATTTAAAACCAAAGATCCATCAAGGAATATTCGAAGTTTTTAATGATGATCCTGAGATGTATTCGACCATTAAAGTTTTTCTTGAGAATAATTTAAATGCCAGTTTGACAGCAAAAAAGTTATACATCCATCGAAATACACTCCAATATCGAATCGATAAGTTTATCGATAAGTCTGGAATCCAACTAAAGGATTTTTATGGAGCCTTTACAGTCTTCTTAGCTTGTCTCCTTTTTGAACTTAGTCAAAAAAGGTAACAAAGTGCCCAAAAAAGCGTTTTCATTATTTGTGCAGTCTGTCCATACCTATTTTCTTCTGCTGCTTGTAAACTATTACTAACAAGATAAAGGGAGGAATTACCATGGCAGAGTTAAAATTAGATCATATTTATAAAATTTATGATAATAAAGTAACAGCTGTACAAGACTTCAATTTACATATTGAAGATAAAGAATTTATCGTGTTTGTAGGACCATCAGGGTGCGGAAAATCTACGACACTTCGAATGATTGCTGGTCTTGAAGATATTTCAAAAGGAGATTTCTACATTGATGGTAAAAGAGTAAACGATGTAGCTCCAAAAGATCGCGATATTGCGATGGTTTTCCAAAACTATGCCCTATATCCACATATGACTGTATATGATAACATGGCGTTCGGCTTAAAACTTCGTAAATTCCCAAAAGATGAAATTGACCGCCGCGTAAAAGACGCAGCAAAAATACTTGGTTTAGAATCTTACTTAACTCGTAAACCTAAGGCTCTTTCAGGCGGGCAACGCCAGCGTGTAGCATTAGGCCGTGCGATTGTACGTGATGCAAAAGTATTCTTAATGGATGAACCATTATCAAACCTTGATGCAAAGCTTCGTGTTCAAATGCGTGCGGAAATTGCTAAACTTCACCGCCGCTTAGATACTACTACAATCTATGTTACACATGACCAAACAGAAGCGATGACAATGGCAACACGTCTAGTCGTTATGAAAGATGGGATTATTCAGCAAGTTGGTTCGCCTAAAGAAGTTTATGAAAAGCCTGAGAACGTCTTTGTCGGCGGCTTTATCGGATCACCTGCGATGAACTTCTTTAACGGAAAATTAGAGGATGGAAAATTCGTAATTGGAAATACTGCTCTTTCTGTTCCAGAAGGAAAAATGAAATATTTACGCGAACAAGGATATGTTGGAAAATCAATCATCCTAGGTACTCGTCCAGAAGATATTCATGATGAACCAGTTTTCATTGATGCATCTGCTGGATCAAAAATTAAGGCTCAAGTGGATGTTGCCGAGTTAACTGGTGCAGAATTAATGATTTATTCAAGCATTGGCGGTCAAGATTTTGTAGCTCGCGTTGATTCTCGTGGCGATATCCATCCTGGCGATACTTTAGATCTTGCG
>NZ_JBALSN010000548.1:0-1732 GCF_036966985.1 Neobacillus drentensis
CCCATAATAGTAGCAGCTAGTGTACCACCAATTAATCCTATTAGAATAGAGATTGAGCGAATGAACCCTTTTGTAAATCGATAGAGTAAAATGATAAAAAGCAACGTTCCGAAAGCTAAGCTGATATTTGAAAGGCTGCCAAAATCAGGGCTGCCTTGACCGCCGGCGATGTTATTCATAGCGACTGGAATCAATGTAATCCCAATAATGGTTACTACTGAGCCCGTAACAACAGGTGGAAAGAACTTAATTAACTTTCCGAAGAATTGGGAAATTGCAATGACTATGAGTCCAGAAATGAGAATCGAACCGTAGATAGCAGAAATCCCAAACTGTCCGCCAATGGCAATCATTGGTCCCACTGCTGTAAAGGTACAACCAAGGACAATCGGTAAGCCAATTCCAAAAAAGCGATTCTGCCAAACTTGTAAAATGGTTGCAATCCCGCACATTAAGATATCAATCGATACTAAGTAGGTTAATTGTTCTCCTGAAAATTTAAGTGCTCCTCCAACAATAAGTGGAACGATGACCGCTCCCGCATACATGGCTAATACATGTTGAATACCAAGTGAGGTAATTTTTAAAGGATGTTGTTTCATTAGATTAATTCCTCCACATTTTCATTGATAAATGTCACTTCTCCGTTTGAAAGTGAGGCAACCCTCGCTAAGGATTCAACTCTTAAACCTAAGTCTTTTAATTTTTGGGCACCATGCTGAAATGATTTTTCGATGACAATGCCAATTCCAGCAACACTGGCACCGCTTTGTTGAACGATCTTTACTAAACCAAGTGCAGCTTCTCCATTAGCTAAGAAATCATCAATGATGAGGACTCGATCACTTTCATTCAAGTATTTGTTGGAAACAGAAATTTCGTTTGTTTCATTTTTTGTAAATGAATGGACTGACGCTGTTAGTAAATCATCGACTAGCGTCAACGATTTTCTTTTCCGTGCGAATATGACTGGAACGTTTAAATATAAACCGGCCATAACGGCAGGGGCTATGCCTGAAGATTCAATTGTTACAATCTTGGTAATACCATCATCTGCAAATATTCTAGCAAACTCTTTTCCAATTTCTAGCATTAATTGCGGGTCGATTTGATGGTTTAAAAACGAATCGACTTTTAACACATGATCCGATAAAACCTTTCCATCCGCACTAATTTTCTCTTCTAGTAATCTCATGATTGATAACTCCTTATAAAAAAATAAAAGCCCAAAAGTCACAGCTTCACCATAAAATAATTGAGTGAAGTAATGACCTTTGGGCTTTATGTTTATGTCCAAAAGGAATGGAAGTAATCCACATCTTAAAAAGAAGAGATCTTCCCACTACTCACTCATAGTCAGATTGTTATCGGCAATCTGGTAGAAACTTGCGGGCCATATCCCCGCGATTATATGAGTGAAACGCATATGAATTTATTCACATTATAAAGCACATAAAAAGAGGAAATCAATCATTTTTTTACAAAAAACGAACATTAAGGTTTTTAAAATTAAAATCGTTCGTGCTCGGAAAGCGTTTTAATAGGTTTAAATAAAAGATCTACACAAATATTGAATAACCATTCATTTTCAGTTACTATAAAAGAGAAAATTCATTCTGAAAATTCTAATATAAAGGATAGGTGAGCACTATGAAGAAATCTATTCCAGATTCCTGGTGGAATCAAATGAAATTACCGGCCATTTCAGCCCCGATGTTTTTGGTGTCAGGCA
>NZ_JBALSN010000549.1:0-9749 GCF_036966985.1 Neobacillus drentensis
GAAGGTTTCAAAACTTTAGACGAAGGTCAAGCAGTTACATTTGAAGTAGAACAAGGTCAACGTGGACCCCAAGCTACTAACGTTCGTAAAGCATAATTGAACCTAAATAATAAAAGACTCTCTTATGAGGGTCTTTTTTGCGTTTAATTATTAAATTTTCAGAGGTGGAAGTTTTGGAATTAAGGCAATTACAATTATTCATAGAAGTGGCTAAGCATAAAAGTATAACAAAAGCGGCGGAGAGCATGCATCTTTCGCAGCCAGCCCTGAGTAAGTCAATCCGAGTGTTAGAGGAAGAGTTAGGAATGACGTTGGTTATTCGCACCAATAAGACAAGTGACCTGACTGATGCAGGAAAAATAGTCTTAGAATATGCGCAGAAAATGGTAGGAATCTTATCTGAAATGAAAACCACCTTAAATGACATCACGAACCTGTCTAGGGGGCAGATCACAATTGGGCTTCCCCCTATTATAGGCAGTTTGTTTTTTCCTAGGGTAATCGCTAAGTTTCATCATGCCTTTCCCAATATAGAATTAAATATTACCGAGTATGGTGGCGCAAGAGTGGTAAAGAGTGTCGAGGAAGGGGAATTCGAGCTTGGTGTGGCGGTACTGCCAATTGATGAAAAGCAATTTGATGTTTATCCCATTGTTGAAGAAGAAATGAAATTGTTGGTCTTTAAAGACCATCGTCTAGCATCGCGTAAAGTCGTAGACATTAAGGAACTAAAAGAAGAGGAGTTTATCTTTTATCATGAGGAATTTGCACTAAATCAAATCATGAGAAATCAGTTTATTGAAGTGGGGTTTGAGCCGAAAATTTTGTTTCAGAGTTCGCAGTGGGACCTAATGACGGAAATGGTGGCTGCTAATCTCGGAATCACGATTCTGCCTCGATCAATCTGTAACCGTGCTTTTAACCCAGATTTAAGGGTCATAGAGCTGAAGGAAGATATTCTCTGGAGACTGGCTGTCATCACGAAGAAAGACCGCTATATTTCTAATGCTGGTCGAACATTTATTGATTTTATTTTAAAAGATCCATTATAACTTTCGGTTATGTAAATCATTCGATATATGTATTTTACGAATGACGAAAATCAGCGTACTATATACTCTATAGTTCATTTTGGAAAGAAAAGGAGTTTTTTAGCTCCTTTTTTTGTATTATGGAGGGATTATTTCGATGAAACTTGGAGTTATCATCTTACAGGTATTATTTCTACATGTATTCTTATTTCTAGGCGCTGAACTGAAAGAGGTAATTCCGCTCCCAATCCCTGCTTCCATGTTCGGATTGTGCCTTCTTTTTCTCGCACTTTATTTCAAAATTATCAAAATGGAATGGGTGGAAAAGGGAGCAAATTGGCTGTTAGCTGAGCTGCTGCTTTTCTTTGTCCCATCAGCGGTGGGGATTGTCAATTATGATGAAATACTAAGTGTCGAAGGAGCAGAAATCGTCGGTTTGATTGGGATTAGTACGATTATTGTTATGGGAATTACCGCACTAATTGCTGAAAGAATAACGGGCGGAAAAAGGAGTGAGCAGCATTGATGATGTTTTTATTTACGATCGTAACGTTTATTATCTACAGAGTGTCGAAAAAGGTCCATACAAAATGGAACCTGTTCTTTTTCCATCCCTTATTGCTGGCACCTATTTTATTGATCATCCTGATTTCCGTTACTCATGTCACAGCCGATCAATACCTAGCGGATACAAAATGGCTAACACATTTACTCGGACCTGCAACCGTTGCGTTTGCTGTACCGATTTATAAACACTTAAAGATTATTAAAAAATATGTGGGTACGATTATCATCAGTATTACCTCCGGATCACTAGTGGCGATATTTTCTACCTATGGTTTGTCGAAGTTGTTTCACTTGAAATATGACTTTATCACATCGATGCTGCCAAGGTCGATTACAACCCCGATTGCAATTGAGGTTTCAAAGGAGATTGGCGGTCTGCCAACCTTGACAACTGTTTTCGTGATTATAACAGGTATTATTGGCAGCATTGTCGGTCCATCGGTGATTAAAGGCCTATCCATTAAAACACCTATTGCTAAAGGCCTTGCATTAGGTATGGGTGCACATGGTGCAGGTACAAACAAAGCGTTTGAATACGGGAACCAAGAAGCAACCTTCTCATCCCTAGCCATGATCTTCGCAGCATTAATCACCTTAATTTGGGGAGCACTCCTCATACCACCCCTAATGCACTTTAGTGTCTAAAAACATAAAGGTGCCAGGCACCATGTGAATTCTTCACATGGTGCCTGACACCTTTTACTAATTATTCGGGACACGCGTTTGTTTATGATAACCAGTTTTAAGTATGCCTGTTGGTTTTTCCCAAAAGTATGCAAGGTGAGTTG
Organism: Neobacillus drentensis; assembly: GCF_036966985.1. Classification (GTDB taxonomy): domain Bacteria; phylum Bacillota; class Bacilli; order Bacillales; family Cytobacillaceae; genus Neobacillus; species Neobacillus drentensis_E. The sequence goes on from NZ_JBALSN010000549.1 coordinate 2,387, forward strand.
TATTTTGGTTAAAGAGTTCAATAAGTTCATGGAAGTTCTTCATCTGATATACATTAAAGGCGATTCCTTTTTCTGTTTTTACCTGGAAATAACATGTGGTGGTATTATTTTCACCTGGTGATTCTTTCTCATAATACAGGGTATCCGTTACATCCTCCCAGGTATACTCATTAACAAATGTACCTTTTCTTTGGCTCGTGATAGTGACAGTAAACCCTTTTTCATGACAAATAACCGTGGTGTCATTGCCAAAGAAATACATAATTAGAAAAATGACGAGGGCAAGAATAACGATAATCGATCCAATCAATACGTTGATAAACATGAATCCAATTCCAATAAAACAAAAAATAAGTCCAAAAATACCAGAAGATCTGGATGACGTTTTATTTGCGAATTCTCTGTTCATAAAAAAATCCCTCCTTTAGTAAGAAGGGTATGCTTTCCACTATGTTAAATGACTGAACAAGTCTAACAGACTGTAAGAAAATTAACCGACAAATTGTGCAAAATCAAAGGAAAAAGTAAAATCTTTCATTATAGTATTTTTTCTTCAGCATCCAATAACTGTAGAAGCTCACGAACAGCATAGGAAAATCCATCTTCATCATTTGTTTTTGTAATGATATCGGCTTTTTGTTGAACATGGGCAGGCGCATTTCCCATTGCAACAGACGTGGTTGCGACTTCAAACTGGGCAAGGTCATTGCCTCCGTCACCAAAAGCAATAATTTCTTCAAAAGAAAGATTCATCATTTGCTGGTAGCGTAATAATGCTTTTCCCTTATGGGCTTCACTTGAGGTCATTTCCACATTATTTGGAAAAGAAGAAGCCATAGAAATATCGAATTTGCCGGCCAAAGCTGTTTTAACTTCTTCGATTTTTTCTACTTGATCTGGGTGGACCAATGCAATAAGTTTATAGATTTTAAGATTGTCTTTTTCAAGAATTTCATCATAATTAAATGTTTGAAAAAGCCGATCCAACTCCTGTTTACTTTTGCCGTGTAATGGCGGTAATGTTGAGGGAAAACCTCCATAATTTGTATAAACAAGTATACCAACGTCTAATCCTTTTAGTTTCTCCATAATATTTTTATAGGTTGAAATAGGTAAGGTAGCCTCATACATTAGTTCTCTAGTTTCTGAATATAAAACGGACCCATTGATACAAAAGATCGGAATCTCCATATTTTGAACAGCTTTTAATTTAATGACATCTGCGTAAGCCCGGCCTGTATTCAAAATAAGGCAGTGACCTTGGGCCTTTAATTCGTTTAAAACTTTCTCATTCTCCACAGAAATTTCATGCTGTGAGTTTAATAATGTACCGTCTAGATCAATTGAAATACACTTCATAATGTCAAAATTCCTTTCCATTCCATCATAAAGACAACTATATCAGATTTTCACACAAAAATGGGATTCCAAATTTTATAGTTAATTGAGAAATAGTGGTGCCTGACACCAATTATCAGGAAAAAATGCTTGGATATATAACATTTAAGTTGAAATAACATTTTTTTCCTTCTATAATCAATACAATAACCTTATTGGTGAAGTGTTCTGTCCCCATTCCTCACGTTGCTTTTTCATATATTGTTTTTAAGAATACGAGATTGGGAGTGAATAGTGATGATTTTGAGAATTAGTGAAATAACTGAATTTCTTCATGACTTTGAGAGATATGCTCACCAGGATGGTACGAAGTATTTTCTTACATTAAATACGGATAGTCCAAAAGGGACACTTACGATTATGAAGTATCCAGAAGGAAATTTTACCTACCACCGAAAAAATGAAAATTATTGGGACATTAAAGAAGTTGATATTGACCTGGATATGTTATCAGAGATTATATGGGGATTTAGAAAGACCATTAACGAAATGTTCCTAGAAGGCACGATGGCACATTAGTGGTTTCTATAATAACCCACGAAGCCTTTGAGCATAAAAAGGCTTGTTTTTTTGTATTGATCCATCATTTGAAAAGTATGTTTTCGAGAAATTATGGATACTATATTGTCGAGGTGATGGAATGGCAACGGCAAAGTTAGGCGATACAATTTCCTTTCAACGGGATGGAAAGAACCTTGAAGGTGTCGTTTCTGGGATAAGGGAAAATTCTGTTATGGTCCAATATGGTTTCTCAAAGGAGAAAGATGAGCCACTGACAACCATAGTCAACCATAAAAATTACAAACTTAAGAAGTAAAAACATCGAGTGCGGGATGAATATCTCCACTCGACTTTTTTGTTCAAAATTCAGGAAATTATATTCAGAAAAATCAATTTGTTAATTGACAAATGGCTATTTGGGGGACGAGAATAGACTTGTGATGTAAACATCAAAGGGATCTATACGCGAAAAAAATTACCCATCACTCTCATTAATAATAGAGGAGTTGGTAAAATGTTTTCCCCATTAACCCCATTAGACTGGAAACGAAGGGCGGTCAAGTATTATCCGAATAAAACAGCCATCATCGATGGAGACAAGGAATTTACATACCAAGAATTCGGTAAGCGCGTCGATCAGCTATCCATTGCCTTACACCAAGCAGGAATCAGCCAAGGCGACCATGTAGCAGTGATGCTGCCCAACACTCATTACATGCTGGAGTGCTTTTATGGCATTTGCCAGCTTGGTGCGGTCATGGTACCCCTTAATTACAGGCTATCAGCGAGTGATTTGGAGTATATCATTCGCCACAGTGATGCCAAAATGTTAATTATCGATGAGGAATTTTGCGGACCGATTGAAAAAATAGTCCATCATCTTTCCCTTGAGCAAATCTTAATTGTTTCGGTACCTGGACAGGAAACTTCGTTAAAAGGCACCGATTATGAGGCTTTTCTGCAACATGCTTTGGAAGCGGTTACACTTCCGGAGGTAGAAATTGAAGAAAATCAACTGCTAACATTAAACTACACCAGTGGCACTACTTCTAAACCAAAGGGAGTCATGCTTACCCATCGTGGGAATTATCTGAATGCAGCTAATTTCATGTATCATTTAGGAGTCAACTATGATGATGTGTATCTTCATACATTACCAATGTTTCATGCCAATGGCTGGGGCGGTGTCTGGGCAATTACCGCAGCAGGCGGGACCCATGTTTGTTTAAGAAAGGTGGACCCGTCACTTATTCTTGAATTATTTGATAAAAAGAATGTCAGCCTCTTATGCGGGGCGCCGACGGTCGTAAATATGCTTATTAATGAGCCAAAGGCGAAAGAAATTAACATTACTACAAACCCTCGGATGGCGACAGCTGGGGCACCTCCAGCGGCTGCTTTAATTCATAAAGCACAAGAAATCCTTGGCTTAAATATGATCCATGTCTATGGTCTAACGGAAACCTCTCCATTCATTCTTTATTGTGAGTGGAAGAAAGAATTCGATACAATGCCGGCTGATGTACAAGCGTCCATCAAGGCGAGACAAGGGATTGAACTTGCTTTCAATGGTGAAACAAAGGTTGTTCATCAAGACGGAGAAGAAGTAGCCTGGAACGGTGAGGAATTAGGAGAAATCATTACGCGCGGCAACGTCGTCATGGCAGGTTATTACAAGGATCCAATAACAACTGCGGCAGCGATCAAGGATGGGTGGTTCCATACGGGAGATTTAGCCGTTACTCATCCAGATGGTTTCATTGAAATACGAGACCGTGCCAAAGATTTAATTATTTCAGGTGGTGAAAATATTTCTTCGACAGAAGTGGAGGGGATTCTTTATATGCACCCAGCTGTCTTAGAGACTGCGGTAATTGCGATTCCTGATGAGAAATGGGGCGAGGTTCCCAAGGCGATAATCGTCTTACAGCCGGAGGCAAAAGTAACCGAAGATGAGATCATTCAGTTCTGCCGTTCGCAATTAGCACACTTTAAAGCGCCAAAATCAGTGGAATTTGTCGACGCTTTACCAAAAACAGCAACCGGTAAACTACAAAAATATCGATTAAGAGAAATGTTCTGGGCAGGTCCGAAGCGAGTCAATTAACATATTTAAATTTGGAGTTCTTTCTCATAGTGGGGAAAGGGCTCTTTTTTGTGTCTGGGCTACAAATGGATAGTGGCCAAAACAAAGAGCATTTAATTGGAACTTTATGGATAAATCAGTTAATCTGTAAAAGTACGTTTTTTGCTAAGGTTAATAGCAAAACTCACCATCATAAAGAACGAAAATAGGAATGGGGGATGGATAGATGGCGATATCAAGAAATAAACAGTCGACGATCGTTGCGCTTTTGCTTGCAGGAGCTTTTATTGCTATTTTAAATCAAACTTTGATGATCACAGCAATACCTCCAATTATGGAAGAAATGCATATAACCGCTAACAGCGCTCAGTGGCTGACAACGGTATTTATGCTAGTCAATGGGATTATGATACCGATTAGTGCATTTCTATTAGAACGGTTTACAACGAGGCAGCTGTTTATCTCGGCGATGAGCATTTTTGCAGTGGGAACCCTTGTAGGCGGAATAGCTCCTAACTTTGAACTACTTTTATTAGGAAGGATTATTCAATCTGGCGGGGCAGGAATTATGCTTCCATTAATGACGACGGTATTTCTAATGATTTTTCCAGTCAATAAACGTGGTGCCGCAATGGGATTGGTCGGTTTAGTCATTTCCTTTGCCCCGGCAATTGGTCCAGCACTGTCAGGTTGGGTGACATCACAATTTTCATGGAGGGTCCTGTTTTTTATCATTTTGCCGATTGCTCTTATTGATATTCTTGTTGCTTTCTTTGCTTTAAAAAATGTAACTGAAGTATCAAAGCCGAAAATGGATGTTATTTCGATCGTGTTATCTACACTAGGTTTCGGCGGCTTATTGTATGGATTTACTTGTGCAGGAAATTATGGATGGGCAAACACGACCACGCTTTTAACGCTAGGAATCGGAGGATTGTCACTGGTTCTGTTTATTACAAGACAGTTAAGACTGAAACATCCTATGCTTGAATTTGGTGTATTTAAGTATTCTGTTTTCCCGTTTGCCATTATCATTGGTATGATTGGCTTTATGGGACTAATTGGAGCAGAGACGATTATCCCTTTATTTATGCAGCGGATGCGCGACTTTACGGCAGTGGAGGCAGGGATCGCACTTTTACCTGGGGCGCTAATCAGTGGATTGATGGCACCAATTATTGGGAGAGTGTTTGATAAAATTGGCGCGAGATGGTTAGTAATGATTGGTTTAACGATTATGACAGCATCTTCGTTTGCTTTTACGAATTTAGGTCCTTCGACGACGATGACCTATATAACAGTCTTATATGGGATCAGGATGTTTGGTTTTTCGATGGTAATGATGCCAGTCGCAACATCTGCCTTAAACCAGTTACCGAAACAATTAATCCCTCATGGTGCGGCAGTGGATAATACAATGAAAATGATTGCAGCCTCTGTTGGAACCGCCATCCTTGTCACGGTTATGACGACCACCGCGGAAAATGCCGAGACGCGCCCAGAGATTTCCTATCCGGATATGTATGGGGCCAATGTCGCCTTTATGGTCATATCCATCCTGTCACTATTAGCCCTCATTCTTTCCTTTTTTATAAAAAATGATCATCAGACAGAGGGCGAGGCTAAGCGACAAAGGAAGGTAAAAGTTAAATTGCAGGAGTAGTTTTATATATTAACTAACCAAAAACTTTGATAAACAAAGGTAATTTGTTTTTCAGAGTTTTTTTTATTTGGCTTATCGTTAGAACAGAGAATGAACCTTCTGATTAGGTTCATAATAAAACCAAAAGGAGGGAACAGTATGGACCAAAAATACAATACAGGCGATGATGCTGCCATTGAATTAAAGAAAGCATTGAACAAAAGCCAGCCTAGAAGTAATCCTAATATGAGTGAAGCTGAGCAGAAGCTGAAATTTCCAAATAAGAAAAGCTAACAAAGATAATTACGGTCTTCAATCGGAGGTGAGACAATGCCGAAAAATAACCCAATTGAATATTCGGGAAAAGTTCTAGACCAAAGAAATAATCTTACTGGTCCCGATGAAGGTAAAGCTACTTATCCCGAGCGGCCACAGCATGTACCGATTCAGGATCCATCTAGCGAACAAAGGAAATAGATGGGATCAGAAATTTCTAAAAGAGGAGGTTGATTTCATGATAGATTCATTAAACGTCGGTGACACAGCTCCAGACTTTACTTTAACGGCTACAACAAAGGAAAAGATATCCTTGTCTGATTACCGCGGGCAGAAAAACATCGTCGTTGCCTTTTATGGGATGGACTTTACGCCCGGCTGAATTAAGGAAATTTCCTCTTGGAAAGAGGATTATAAGAGATTTGAGCAATTAGATGCGGAAGTACTTGGGATTAGTGTGGACCATATCCACTCCCATAGAGTCTTCGCAGCAAGTATGGGAACCCTGCCGTACCCATTATTATCCGATTGGTTTAAAGAAACGGTAAAAAGTTACTATGTGTTAAACGAAAAAGGCGGAACAGCGATTCGTTCAGTCTTTGTGGTAGATAAAACAGGCGTAATTACCTACATAAACACCTCATTTAAAGCGGACAAAAAAGAAGATTATGAAGCCGTATTTAATGAACTTGAAAAGTTAACAAGCAAATAATCTACGATAAAAATAATGGTGTCAGGCACCAATCGAGTGCCTGACACCTTTTTTTTATTCTATTAGTCAGTAACTATAAAACCTCTTTCGAGAAAATCTTCAATGACTTCACTGACTTGAAAGGAGATCTGCGGCGAATCATAATTGTCAAAGGCATGTTCACAGCTATTTTTATAGTTCATGGTTTCATCATAATGAGCCATGTGGCGGGCAATGTCTTGATCATTATCTTGTCGTTCCTTTTGTCGCTCAATCACCGTATCACGGTCGGCATAGATGAAGAAGCGCATGACACGATCACCGTACATTTGTTTTAATTTTTCGGTTCCTTCGGGATTTAATGTGAGGTATACGAGGTTGTGGGATTCGAATGCTTTTACAATGTCCTCTTCGCGAATGCCATAATGGATACCATCGATTTCGACGCATTCAAGAAATTCCTGTCTATCTTCCATCTTTTTGAATGTTTCTTCGTTTATAAAATGGTAGTCTTCCCCATTCTTTTCATAGTGACGAGGGGAGCGAGTTGTGTAGGAGATGACTGTCTCCATATCAAAAGCGGTGGCTACCATTTTGGCAACCGTTTTTCTGCCTGAACCATCTGGACCTGTGTAAATGAAGAGCTTTTCCTTATTCTTGATTTTATACATAGATAACCTCCTGAAATGAATTATATAAAAAAGAATCTACCTATCGGCAAATACTTTTTAGTATTACACCATAATATGGTTGCAATGGTAATATTTTA
>NZ_JBALSN010000550.1:0-3158 GCF_036966985.1 Neobacillus drentensis
ACCTGAAATAATATATAAATGAACCCAAACAACGTGACCCACTGAGCGTATTCTTTTTTTCCCACTTGGTCCAAAACAGTATGCAAAAAGGCTACCACGATTCCTACACCTGCAATTTTAAATATGATATCCACTTCTAACCCCATTGCTTTTCCCCCTAAAATAATAAAATAATCAGTAATAATCCTGACAAGAATCCCAGGCTCTTTACCATTTTTTCGTATGTTGCTTGTGCTTGAATCGCTTCTGCCTCTTCTCTTTCAAGATGTGTCAGTGTCAGCATAATGTGTTTTTGCTGGGAGATACGATCATGCCGGCCAAGGGTTTCCCCAAATTGCTTCATAATCTCAAATTCTCCTTGTTTTAATGCTGTAGAACTCCATATATCTCTTAAACTTGTTTCCCAGGCTTCTTTAACCGTTGTCTCAGTGTCCGTTAATTTCTTGGAAAAGGCTTCAAAAAAGGTCGAAAGTGGTTTGGATAATTGGTCGGCTAACCTTCGGGCAGCTTCATGTAACGGTGTATGACCGTACATGATTTCTGCTTCAAGTGATTGAAGTGCAGACCTTAACGCTCTGAGTTGTCTTGGCCGTTCACTAAAGCGTCTGGAAATCTCAAACCCAATCCAGGTTGTCGCGACAATGATGAAAACAGCTCCTATTAGCTTAATCATTTATGTCACTCTCACTTTTTGATTCATTTCATTACCATTTGCATCTAAGATATGTGCAATTGTTCCTGGACCCGATGATCTATTTAAGACAATAAAGCGTTGAAAGATTTTTTGTTCGAGAATATATCGTAGAGATGGTCTGTTCTTTACTTCTTCAATGCTCGTCCCATGTGTGGTCATCATCAAAGTAATCCCTGCATGAACAGCCTCTTGGATCGCCTCACTATCTTCTTTCCGGCCGATTTCATCCACTACCAATATATCTGGACTCATAGAACGAATCATCATCATCATTCCTTCGGCTTTCGGACAGGCATCTAATACATCCAAGCGGTCCCCAAAGGTTAATTGCGGGATCCCATTAACACAACCGGCAATTTCACTTCGTTCATCTACAATTCCGACCTTACTTGACTCTACACCCCTTACATCGAATCCTGAGGAGGCAATTCTTGCAATATCACGCAGTAATGTCGTTTTACCTGTTTGAGGCGGTCCAATCACCATGGTATGCTTCCAACTGCCTTGAAAGATGTATGGTATAAGCGGTTCTGCTATCCCTACCTTCTCCCTGGCAATCCGTATATTAAAAGAGGAAATATCCCTAATCGCCTTCACCTTGCCACCCTCAAGGATTACTTTGCCAGCGAGCCCAATCCGATGTCCTCCAGAAACAGTTATAAACCCCTGCTTAAGCTCCTCTTCAAGTGTATAGATGGAGAAATGACTGATTTTATTCATTAGATGAATAGCATCTTCTGGTTGAATAATATAGGATAAAAATCTGGGTTTCCCTTTCATTGTTATTTCAATTGGGCGATTGATGCGAATACGAATTTCTTCTAATTCTTCTTTTTGGTTGGGAGGGATTTTGCTGATTAGGTCTGCTATTTTTTTGGGTAAAAAGTTTAGGATTTTTTCCACGTGTGCAACCTCCTCAAATTTGCATTTCTCATTATTTAAAATGTATGCCTGCTTGGTCACATTATGACTTTCAAATCTGTCAATTCTTATCAATTTCGTAGATTATTGCTAGAAGAAGATTTGAAAAGTTAACAGTGATTCATTAATATTCGGAACGTATCATAAGGGAAATCGTATTCTATAGGAGAGTATAACCATGAAGGAGGAATTAAAAGTGTACAATAACAATCCCCCTCCCCTTGACCGCAATGGACGCTCTCACAAGGGTCACTTAATTAAAGTATCAGGTGAGGGAGAACTAGCCGTCCAGCCCGACTCGGCTTCAGTAAACTTAGGGATTATTACTGAAGGTAAGCAATTAATTATGGCCCAACAACAAAACTCCGCTGAAGCAACTAAGGTAATCGACTCGCTTATTACACTGGGCATACCAAAAAATCATATTCAAACCTTCGATTATCGAATTGAATCGGAATATGATTTTGATCAAGGAAAACAAATTTTTCGCGGCTATAAAATAAGTCATATTTTGAAGGTAATCATAGATGATTTATCAATTATCGGAAACGTTGTAGACACTGCTGTTCAAAACGGGGTAAACTACGTCTCTAATGTTCAATTTACTGCAAAAAACAAAGATTTATTTTATCAGCAGGCCTTAGTTCTTGCAGTAAATAATGCCACTGAAAAAGCTAAAACCATTGCAAGCACTATAAATGTATCGTTAATACCTACCCCAATTCTAATCGTTGAAGGAGGAAGTTCGGTCCAGCCTGTATTTAATCAGTCTGCAACTTTCGTGAAAGGAATGGCTTCCACACCATTAGAACCAGGACAAATAAAAGTCAGAGCAGATGTAATCGCAGAATTTAAATTTACCCCTTCACATTAAAAAAGGATTGAACCAATTTTTATGGTTCAATCCTTTTTTGTGGTTTAATTGTCGTATTTCTTTGCCCAATTATACAATTGCATTTCTGTCACTGGACCATTAAAATGCTCTCTAATGACTCCTTGCTTATCAATCACAAAGGTTTCAGGCTGCCCTGTCACATTATACATTTTTGAGACCTTGGCATTATAATCGAATAAGTAATTCATTCCCGCTTTATTTTTCTCTGTTACTTTATTAATCTTATCCATGGTCTCGCCGCGATTAATCATAAGAAAATTATACTTTTCCCCATATTCTTTTTGAAACGATTCTAATTCCGGTAACTCTTCCTTACACGGAGCACACCATGAGGCAAAATAATTCAAGATTACAACTTCTCCCTTAAAATCACTGAGTTTGGTTGTACTTCCATCTAAATTTGGCAGTGAAAAATTATAAGCTTTATCCCCTACATCTGTATGTTTTCCTTTTGTTACTAAACTATAACCAAAGAAACCGAACATACCTACAATAAGAATCAATACGAGTAATTTAATGACCCGCTTGTTCATCGTATTTCCTCCTGACACCACTAAGGTTCTATGCAAAAGGCCTGCAAATTCTACACAGGCCCAATTTAAATCCTAACTATTTTTCTAGTTGTTTTAAGAATTCAATTTCTTTCTT
>NZ_JBALSN010000551.1:0-2423 GCF_036966985.1 Neobacillus drentensis
CGAATCTCTAGTAGACTAGTCGATTCATTCGAATGAATTAATTGATAATAACTTACCATGGATATTATTAACTTTCAATACTTTAAATCCAACTAAATTTATAGGATTACTTAAAAAATATTTGACAGACTATTTAGAACCCTGTTAAGATGCATTCATAAGCAAACCACTTTCCAATATAGACCAATTAAAAATAGTGATAAGAATCAACTAGTCGACTAGAGATTTAACAAAGAGAAGCCTCCAGGCTCACTTTGTTGGATCTCTTTTTGTTTTTCTGATATTAAACCGACTATATCACTAGGTTAAGTGGGGAATAACAAGTTAGGAGGGCAGTTCAAGAGAGATTTACGTTGCAGTTTAAAAAAATTTAAACAGGATGATGAGGAGGAATTTGAAAATGACAGCTTTTCAAACAAAACAATTAAAAGTGGTTCCGCGAGCAGGAAGAATTGGTGCAGAAATTCAAGGTGTTCAATTAAGCGGGGATTTAGAACCAAGTATTTTAAATGAAATTAAACAAGCGCTAAACGAGTACAAGGTAGTGTTTTTTAAGGGCCAAAATCATTTAACGGATGCATCCCAAGAAGCGTTTGCAACATTATTAGGCGAACCATATGCTCATCCGACCGTACCGGTAAAAGATAATACGAACTATATTTTTGAGCTGGACTCGGAGGTAGGTGCAAAAGCGAATCATTGGCATACGGATGTTACGTTTGTTCCTGAGGTTCCTAAATACTCCATATTAAGAGGGGTAACGATTCCAGAAGTTGGTGGTGATACAGTTTGGGCAAATACGAATACAGCGTATGAAGACCTTCCGGATGGCTTAAAAAAATTAGCTGATAAGTTATGGGGAATTCATTCAAATGAATTTGATTATGCACAGTATAAACGAAGTGATATTGATGTTAATGAGGTTACAAAAAAATATCGAGATGTATTTGAATCAACGGTTTTTAAAACGAGACATCCAGTTGTACATGTTCACGCCGAAACCGGCAAAAAGCATTTGTTATTAGGAGGATTTGCGGGAAGGTTAGAAGGCTATACAACAAGTGAATCTGAACGATTGTTGAGTATCTTTGATTCTTACGTGACTCGTTTAGAAAATACCGTACGCTGGAAATGGACGGAAGGGGATGTGGCTATTTGGGATAACTTGGCCACGCAACATTATGCCGTAGCAGACTACGGAGATCGTCATCGTGTTGTACGACGTGTAACAGTCGGAAAAGACGTACCCGTTAATCAAGAAAATGAAGTAAGCCGATTAATAGTGAAGAAATAAATTCTAACCCATTGAATAAATAGAGGTTCCAATAAGGAGATCACGCTCATTGCGAACCTCTTTTTTTCATAGTCAGGATACACACATGCAGGCGGGTGAAGCCATGTGATACGAGGAGGTTTAAACATGGAGAAATATCGTAAGCACTTATTTGGATTATTCTTGGTCATTTCCATGACCTTTTTATTAGCAGGATGCAATTCATCCGCAGAAAAAACGGATGCCAAAGGTGCTCCAGTTAAAGTGAATATTGCATTAAATGGAAAAATGGGCCCTCTAGTCATTGCTCGGGAAAAGGGCTGGTTCGAAGAAGAGTTTAAGGCGCTGAATGCCGATGTAAAATGGAGTGAATTCACAAGCGGACCCCCGCTATTAGAATCACTTGCTTCCAATCGTGTTGATTTATCGTTTTTAGGAGATGGTGCGTTAATCGCAGGTTTAGATAAAAAACTGCCCTTTGAAGTGATTGCCCAAACCGGTACAGGAGAATCGAATGTTCGGATTTTAGTACAAAAAAATGGAGATATTAAGAACATTAAAGATTTAAAGGGCAGGACCGTTGGTGTTCCTCTTGGGACAACGGCTCATGTGTATCTAATTAAAGCATTGAAAGCGAATGGATTAACGACTGATGATGTGAAACTCATCAATCTTCAACCCGATGATGCACAAGCGGCTTTCGAATCCAAAAAATTAGACGCATGGTCCGCGTGGAATCCTTATTATCTAAATAATGTTGAAAAAGGGAATGCGGTAACTCTAAATGTAAACAAAAAAATATTTGCCCCTGGAGCTATTATTGCCAGAAAAGGCTTTGCCAAAGAACATCCTGAGATTGTTCAGGCCTATTTAAGAGTATACAAAAAAGCAGCCGATTGGCAAATAGAAAATCCAGATGAAGCATCTGAAATATATTCAAGAGCAACAAAACTTCCAGCTGAACTCATTAAGAAAATCATCACAGCGGAAAAACCTAATATCCTTTTTACTGAAGAGTCTATTAACGCACAGCAAGATTCCATTGACACATTAGCTGATGCAGGGTACATTCAGAAAGCATTTAATTACAAAGAACAGATCCATAAAGAGTACCTTGATGAAGCATTTAAAAAATAACATCAAAAAGTGA
>NZ_JBALSN010000552.1:0-2143 GCF_036966985.1 Neobacillus drentensis
AAAAAGAACGTAGTTACAAAAGCAGGTGCTTTCGCAGGTATCGCAGTTGGAGTATTTACGGTTGCCTACATTACAATCAGCGCTTCTACTGTGGGAACACTTTTCCCTGCACTGCCGCAATTTGTTAAGGATCTAAATGTGGGTGTTATCGCATTAATTATCAATTTAGTGGTGACATTCGCTGTTAGTTTCGTAACAAAATCTGCAACGGCTAATAATACGAATGAGCGTGTGGCTTAATTAAAACCAATAAAAACACCTCCAACGTCGATGTACTTCGATTTCTGGAGGTGTTTTATTTTTGAAAAAGGTTAATTGGAAAGTTAAGTGGATTTAGTCTGTATGTGTTTGATTTTCTTCTTTCTTATGATTCATCAACAAAAATGTTAATGGCTGGTCTGTTCCTGTCATCAATTTGAACACATAAGAAGAGGTAATTTTATAGCCATCGTCTATTTTCGCGGCTAAATAATTTGTCCGTTCAAACAGAATTGAACGGATATGATTGATTTGACGGGATATTTTGTCCATCAGTGCTTCTTGATTGTCCAAACGTTGTAAAACTCCTCCTTGAAATTCTTCTTGTTTAGACATTTTTTCGGCGACCACTTTTTGTAGTTCCAACTGTTCATTCATTTGAAGGACAAGTTGATGATTTGCAGCCTCGTAGTGCTCCATCCGTTTGCGTAAATCATTCAGTTGTTGGCCTACATTATTCCATTGTGTTGAATGTGTTTCTTCTTGTATCTGTGTTTGCAACCCTATTTCAGATAGAGCTTTTTTTAGAGTTGTATTTGCCTTTTGCTGTTCTTGTACGAGTTCGGACAGAAAATCCTGTCTTGAAATCATCTGATTTGTTGTTTGTAGCTGTTGTTTATTTTTGTAGACTTCCGGATGATGATTGTTATTTATGAATAATCCCATACCTCTCTCCGCCTTTTATATTTTTGATTGTGATATTTTATGCTTGATATTCATAAGAGGGGACATGATTGGGCTAGGATATATTCTTTCATACAGGCCATGAAGACCAAATCTCTTTGGAAAAAATAGAAGAAGTGGTCTTCATATAGGCAATGAAGACCAATTCCCTTTAAAAAAACAGAGGAAGTGGTTATCATACAGGTGATGAAGACCAATTCCCTTTGAAAAGTCAGAAGAAGAGGTCATCATATAGGCGAAGAAGACCAAATCCACACGTTTTAAGTAGAAATTCTAATTATACTAACTGTACGGTTTTCAACACAAACTTTTCAACGACCTTTGCCACACCTTCGTTCATATTCGTGTCAGTCACATAATCAGCTTGTTCCTTAATATCCTCTGGTGCATTGCCCATGGCTACACCAAGTCCTGCAAATTCAATCATTGCTAAATCATTGTAACTGTCTCCCATGGCAATAACTTCTTCCCGTTCAATACCGAGTTGTTCAATTAAATGATTAAGGCTTGTACCCTTGGTTACACCAGCTTCGGTAAACTCCAAAAAGAAAGGCTTCGAGCGCATTACACTTAATTGTCCAGCTAACTCCTCTTGAAGCTTTTGTTCCACTATGGCAAGTTTCGATTCTTCTTCAAGCATTAAAACTTTCACAACTGGTTCCTTGACAGAATCTATTAAGCTGTCAACCTCAAAGATTTCTAATCCAGTAATTTCACCTTCAATATTGGTAAATTGATTTCCTGCTTCGGTTACAATGGAATCCCCGACATAGGTATGCATCCAAACATTCTCACGACGACTTAATTCGTATAGGTGATGAACTGTTTCTGGGGATAAAGTGCTGCTAAAAAGCTCTTCACCGGTTTGGCAGTTTGTTATTTTTGCACCATTAAAAGAAAGAATAAAACTACCATACTCTTCTAAACGCAGTTCTTCAGCAATATCATACATTGCGTAGGTTGGTCGTCCTGATGCTAATACGACCTTAACTCCAACTTCCTGGGCATCCATTAACGCCTTCTTTGTACGCGGGGAAATTGTATGGTCGTCCTGTAGTAACGTATCATCGAGATCTAATACAATCATTTTATATTTCATTATTATCTGAGTCCTTTCTTCACAATATCTTTTCATCTTACTATAAAAATAGGAAAAAAACTTATTATAATTGAATCCAATTATGATGTTATTAAATAAAAT
>NZ_JBALSN010000553.1:0-1361 GCF_036966985.1 Neobacillus drentensis
CGCCAATGCCTAATTTATTAAGGTTTTTTAGACTTTTAAAATAATGCAGAGTTTGGGAAATTTAAATTTCTTTTTTCGACTTTTTATCCTTTTCCCACAGGAAATATTTCAAATCTCCCATTTCATTACCTCACAATAAATTGCAGTCCTATGCTTTTTATTCACTCAACTACCAGTCCAAATGAATACTCTGAAGTAAACAATTATAGGAGGTGAAGTTTTGAATACAATTAATAGCAATGAAGATTTTTTTGAAAGATATATTTCCCTGAACGGTTCGACAATAGTTTATAAGACTTTAAGCTCTTATCAAAATATTTACGTTACCGAGCGGACGAAATACGAAGGATCACAAGGAAAATTTCGAATGCTTCAATTTTCTTTCGATGGTATCCAGGGTGTAATAAATTTGGAACAGCCACACGCCTTAGCCGCGTCATATAGTCGGATCACAGTGGACCTAATTAATCACTATGCATCTGATTTTAACAAAGGATTTATAATTGGTCACGGGATTGGAACCGTCAGCTCATTTTATTCCCATAAACATATCGTAACAGCAGAGATTGACCCGATCGTTGTCGAAGTATCAAAAAAGTATTTTGGACATACAGGAAAGAACGTGTTAGTCGGTGATGGACAAGCGCTCTTAAAAAATCTGGGGTCACAATCTCAGGATATGATTTTTTTGGACGCGTACAGCAGCAGTGAAATTCCATCTCACCTAACATCAAAAGAGTTTTTTAATCTTACCAATGAAAAGCTGTCAGACCCAGGAATTCTAATCATAAATTATATTGGGATGATAAAAAATGATAAATTTTTGCATACGTTACACGCGAGGATTTCAGGAATCTTTCCTTATCTAAAAGTGTTTGCTACAAATTCTAAGAAAAAAACCAAACAAAATTTATTTTTAGTGGCAAGTCGTCGGTTTCTGGAAGACTATTTACCTCAAGAAGCAACCCCTATCCAGATTAACGGTAAATAATTTAAAAACCATTTTATTAAGGATCTTCTTAGCAAGCCTAGGAGGGTCTTTAATTTACAAATTTGAGTAGCCCTTTTTTTAATTTTCTAGATATTCGTTTATGCTTGTCCGTTATTCTTACATACTATATTTACTGTAAGAGGCCTCTTATAGAACAGTTTATATAAAAAGGGGGGAAAATAAATGACTATGGAACCGGGTCTGTTAGAATGCTTAGGAGCAGTTCTTATCATTATTCTAGGTGCTGTTGCCTTGCTTCTTGCTAATTTACTTGGAGTACCTGATGCTACTAAGGAAGCTGTTGCAGATGCAATTTGTGAAGCTGCCGAAAATTGTTAATCCTTTTCTAACTGACGATTAACAATTAAAA
>NZ_JBALSN010000554.1:0-1388 GCF_036966985.1 Neobacillus drentensis
CAAACTCATAAATCTCAAATTCGAGATAATTAAATTATAAATAATATTATCAATTTGTCAACAATCTATTTTTTATCAATAAATCTCAAATAAACAAAAAATGGCTAAAGTATATGATTACCTAAACTCATAAATAGATCCCTTTATCAATTTTACATAAGGGGAAAACCAACGGCGTATAAAACCCGTTGTTATTTTAAATTTCAAGTTACAGCTCCATGATAAAGTATTCGAGGTAATTTATTAAAATCATACTGAATAACTTTATCAAAGCTATCTAAATAGGCATGTAAAGATTGTGTAATCATAAGATTTACCACTTTTTCTTTAGTATTAAAAATAATGATAGGCTTTTTAAGCGACCATGCAAATCCAACTTCCCACATTGTACCAGGATCCTGATCGTTATATACTGCAAAAATAATATCACTAAACTGTATTGCATTTACATCAGTAACAAAGTTTTGATTTTGCCATTGATAAGATCCAAAAGGAAACTTGCTTTTGTATTTTCGTGGAGAAAATACATTTAATCCTTTGTTAAATAATATTATTTCTAATTTTTCAATCAGGTCAATTTGTTCTGAGTTAAAAAAAGGTCCAGCCAAATATACATTCATTTATCTGGCCTCCAAAGGGTTATAAAAAATAATTATTAAGAGATGTTTAAAAATAGACATCTCTAGATATAATCTTTATACCATTATGTGGTCTACTCTTGAAAAGTAGTCAAAAACATTTTTTAAGACCCCTCTGGACCAAATGATTGTCTTAAGGTGTATCAATTAGTGTTCCATCAAACAGCTTAGTGTACATTGAATTCCTCAAGTAACATTTTTTCTGTTTGAGGCATGGTTAGACCTAAGTGCCAGCACCCCATGCCAGCTAGTCCATATTGTCGAACTAGACGGAACTTAACGAGTAAGCTGCGTGGGTCCTCAAACCACACTTCGTGGAGGTTTCCTTTATTGTCTACATAACGGAACCAAGGTGCAGCAGCACTCTCATTATAGTGAACCGAACTTTGATATCCAGTGTATAAATCAATGGCATGTTGAGTGGAATAAGAAGAACCTGAACGCTTATTAGTTCCTATAACCCAATCATAAGCATATTGAGGAATTCCAAGCATTAACTTCGATTTATCTACAACAGAAACTGCATAATTAAGTGTTGCTTTTACTCTGTCTATCGGAGCAATCGGACCTGATGGACCTCCTGGCCAATGCCAATCATAAGTCATCAAAAACATTTTATCTAGATATTTCCCAAGAGTTCGGTAATCATATCCTGCTGAATAAGAGGGTATTTGATCACCTTCTTTTGGTGGAACAGCCATTAAAACTTCCATTCCTGCCGGATGAAGTTTGGAAGCTAATTCCTTAATA
>NZ_JBALSN010000555.1:0-1240 GCF_036966985.1 Neobacillus drentensis
CTCCTTGAATCCTTTACATGTTTCTTATTTTATAGCGGCATTGCTTACATTACCCGAAACAATGCCGCGTTACACATTTTATTATGCTCTTACAATTTTTTTATATTCAGGAATCCACATAGCATCTTTCACAGCTTGTTCAATGTTTTCAGGTGTTTTTCTTGCGACACCATCTTTAATTGCTGCTTTTGCCACTTCAATAGCTACTTTGATAGAAACTTCTTGTAACTTATCAATGCTTGGAAGTAGACCAGCACCTGGTTTATCATGATCAACCATTTCAGCAATCGCATCCGCTGAAGCAACGAACATGCCTTTTGTGATGATTTTTGATTCCGTTACGATTGAACCAAGACCAAGTCCAGGGAAAACGAACGCATTGTTTGATTGTCCGATTTCATGTTCAATTCCGTTATACTCGACATTTTCGAATGGGCTTCCAGTTGCAACAAGCGCACGACCGTCTGTCCATTTGAATAGATCTTCCGGTACTGCTTCAGCAAGTGGAGTTGGGTTAGACATCGGCATGATCACTGGACGCTCTGTATGAGCTGCGATTTCTTTAATAATTTCTTCAGTGAATGCGCCGCCTTGACCTGATGTACCAATAAGAATGGTTGGCTTCACCTTGCGAACAGCTTCAGCAAATGAGATTTGTCCTTTTTCATCACGAGCCCAGCCTTCTACTTCATCAGAAGAACGAAGGTATGGTTTTTGGAAATCAAGCACTTCATCTTCAAACTGATCTGTTAGCAATCCTCTGTAGTCTAACGTCCAGAATGCATTGTTTGCTTCTTCTTCACTTAGACCTTCAAGAACCATTGTGTCACGCATTTGATCGGCGATTCCGATTCCAGCTGATCCAGCTCCGAAAATCATCACACGGTGATCTTTCAATTGAGTACCAGTTTTCTTGACAGCTGCAAGAACACCCGCTAAAGTAATGGCACCAGTACCTTGGATATCATCATTAAATGTTAAGATGTTGTCGTTGTATTTTTTCATGATGTTACGCGCATTTTTGTTTCCAAGGTCTTCCCAGTGAAGCAATGCTTTCGGGAAGAATTTAAGTGCTGCTTTGACATACGCATCAATGAACTCTTCGTATTTTTCACCTTGTACACGTTTGTGGTGGTTCCCGATGTACAATGGATCATTTAATAGTTTTTCATTGTTAGTTCCAACATCTAATACAACTGGAATCACGCGGCTTGGATCAATCCCTGCTGCAGCCGTGTAA
>NZ_JBALSN010000556.1:0-2938 GCF_036966985.1 Neobacillus drentensis
GTTCTTATCCCCTTTTCCGTAAATGCCCGACCACATGAATCGTCCAAATTCATTATATACTTTTTCTACAATCGTTGGAATAATTGACATTTTTTAGAATGATGACCACATAGAGCTTCTTATAGGTATATTATTGGAACCTATGCAAAAAGTGGAGTATGCTTCGAATCCACTTTTTTTGTTTTTTAGAATTTGTATATAGTACAAAAAAACCTAGGACCAATCTAAATAGAGGATTGGGCCTAGGGCTTTACTTTACATTTATTATCTTAAATCATTATTAATCTTGCTTAATAACACCCTATTAGGATCTTGGCTCAGTTCCCACATCATGGCTCCGCCCAGCCCCATCGACTTAATATAAGAGGTTTTATATCCAATCGATTCGGTATCATCATAACTAATAAATTGAGAACCATTAAACAACCAAGGCACTTTGGAATCAGGCTCCCACAAACGAGTGAATGCGTTTTTGTTAAGATAACTTGACTCTATTTCTCCATAACTAAGAGCAGAACCTCCGCCCGTAAACGACTGATATAAACCATTGTTCGTATTAGTTACTTGGTTGTAGACTCTTCCGTAGAAGGGAATACCCATAATAAGTTTATTTGCAGGCACCCCACTATTGATATAACTCTGTACTGCATCTTGGACACTGAACTCTGAAAATCCAGACTCCGGGTCTCGATATAAAGGAGCATTCATTCCTGTCAAGGTATCCCAAGATCCATGAAAATCATATGTCATGAGCTGGATGTAATCAAGATACTGTTGAAGCAGGTTTAATTCCGTATTGGCAACATAGCCTTTATTTGCCCCTCCGGCTATCGTTAATAAATACGTTTTTCCATCCTTAATACTTTGAGCATTTAACGTTTCTCTGATTTTCTTGATTAAAAGTGTAAAATTTTGCTTATCCTCAGGCCGGTTACTATTCCCTGCTTCTCCTCCCGCTACTGGATATTCCCAATCCAAATCAATTCCATCAAATCCGTATTTCAGGATAAATTGCAGACAGCTTTCTGCAAAGATGGTTCGTGATTGTTCTGTTAAAGCAACATCTGAAAATTTGTCTGACCATGACCAGCCGCCCACTGAGATTATGGTTTTCAAATGTGGAAATTGTTGTTTAAGTTTTGTTAATTGATAAAAATTCCCTTTATAGGGCTGATCTGCTGTATCACCAGGAAATGATTGATCAATATCTGCCCAAGGGTCTCCCACCTCTATTTTTCCATCAGCAGAAATATTAGCAAATGCATAATTCAGGTGAGTGAGTTTACTAGCATCAATGTCTGTCACTTGATAATTCGAGTAGGTAGCCCAACCTGCAAAATAACCCACTGTTTTATATTCTGTAGGAACTTGAGTAACAGAATTATCTACTAGAATCGTCCTTGAAACTTTAGTTGTTTGATTTGCTGAATCGTAAACGACGACTTTTATTATTTGTTCTCCATCGGCCACCCATGGATCCGTAGCCCAACTGACATTATAAGGGGCAGTAGTTAGCGAGCGGATTAAATAGCTGCCATTATTACTATAAAACTCAACTTTGCTAATTCCTTTATCATCACTCGCATTTACTGACAAATTAACGGTTCCACTTACTGTCTTACCATCACTCCCAATGGGAGAAACTTGGATTTCACTGACTTGAGGAGGTTGGTCCAATGATGCCTTTGGATTCGTTGTAACCTGAATAGTATTACTGGCATTCGAAAGATTTCCTCGTGCATCCCTCGCTTTGATAAAAAAACGATAGGACGAATTCGGACTTAAATTGTTAGCCACGTATTGAGTGGAAGTAACATTTCCTATGTATCTATTATCTTGGTAAATGTCATAACCAGTAACGCCAATATTATCAGTGGATTGATTCCAAGCTAACGAAATGGATGTGTCTGTAATATTTGTTGCATGGAGATTAGTTGGTGAGGTTGGGGCTATTCGATCTGGTTTTGCAGCCTCAACGCTCGTGACATTTGCAAAACAACTAAATAATACAAAAAACACGAATAAAACTAATAATAATTTTCTAGATTGAAACTTCGGTTTCTGTGCAGCATTCATTCTCTCTCTCCATTCATCTTTTATTTTCATTTTAATATAAAGAATAGTCTGAAAAATAGAGACAATAGTAGTGATATAAGAATGTACCGCTAGTCGTTTATATTTAGATTTTTTCAACTTCCCCCTTACTTCTCTAAAAAACCATCTTACACACAAAAAAGCATAGTGTCCTGAATTGAACAACCTCAGACCAAATAAAAAGAAGTAGTTAATGGTGCCTGACACCAATGAACTACTTCCTTTTATCTAGCTTCACTTCGGCTTACATAAATGGCAGGACTAGGATTCCACCATCTATTTCCGAATTTCAATATAGCCTACATTAACCCGTTCGAAATTCCATAAAAGGATCAATACCTATCTTACCAAGGCTAAATTCTAATCTACAAAAACACCCCAACCATCAGAATAACCGCCATGTGGTTTACTTAAGTCATTTAATTTATTCTGAATTTTAATTAATTCACTATAATTTAATAGCATTCTTTTCGAGCAAGAACATGCCCACTCATCCGTTTCGTCGTCTTGCTCAAGGAAACAGTTGAATCCTTCTTCTTTTAATACCTGCGATAATTTTTCACCTGTTACTTGATCAGGCACAGCCACAAAAAATTCGACTGATTGTGGTTTTTTAAAATTCACTCCATCTTTATAAAGACTTCGTAAAGCCTCTCCATCCGCATCATTTGGAAATTTCATTGGTTTTTTCCTCCATATTCTAATTCATTCATGTTCATTATAATTCACTTATTTCTATTCCACTAACCAAAATTATCAATTTAACGCCTTGATTTAACATATTATTAACATCTTCTACATAGTCTCTAAAAATACGAATTATATAATGTGTATTGTACAATCC
>NZ_JBALSN010000557.1:0-2333 GCF_036966985.1 Neobacillus drentensis
TAAGGATTACCAGAAAAAAGGCGAACCCTTTCCTTTCTTATTGGCAGCCCCGACAGGAAGAGCCGCGAAAAGGATGAGTGAATCCACCGGACTGCCTGCTGTAACCATACATCGTCTTCTTGGATTTAATGGGCAAGAAGGATTTGACCGTGACGATGCAAGTCCGCTCGAAGGGAAAATTATCATCGTAGATGAAACATCGATGCTCGATATATGGCTTGCTAATCAATTATTTAAGGCTCTTCCGGAAAATATACAAGTCATCATGGTCGGCGATGAAGATCAATTGCCATCAGTCGGACCGGGACAGGTCTTAAAGGATTTGCTGACATCTGAACGGATACCTACCGTTCGTTTAACAGATATTTACCGGCAGGCAGAGGGCTCTTCGATTATCGAACTTGCCCATGAAATTAAAAAAGGCTACTTGCCCGCAGATATTACAATAAAGCAGGCGGATCGTTCGTTTATTAAATGCTCAACAACACAGGTTGCACAAGTGGTTGAGAAAGTCGCCTTTAATGCCAAAAATAAAGGCTATTCGGCGAAGGATATTCAAGTGTTAGCGCCCATGTATCGGGGACCGGCTGGGATCGACCGCTTGAATGTTTTATTGCAAGAAATTTTTAATCCTAATCCTGATGGAAAGAGAAAGGAAATTGCTTTTGGTGAGGTAAAATATCGGATTGGTGATAAGGTACTCCAACTGGTGAATCAACCAGAAAGCAATGTCTTTAACGGGGATATTGGGGAAATTATCTCGATTATCTATGCGAAGGAAAACACCGAAAAACAGGATATGATTTACATTTCCTTTGAAGGCAATGAAGTCGAGTATACAAGACAAGATTTAACTCAAATTACCCACGCTTATTGTTGTTCCGTCCATAAATCGCAGGGTAGTGAATTCCCGATTGTCATTTTGCCAGTGACAAGAAGTTATTATCGGATGTTACGTAGAAATTTAATTTATACAGCAATCACCCGAAGTAAACAATCCTTGATTCTTTGCGGCGAAGTCGATGCTCTTAAAATGGGCGTAGAAAGAGCGGATGAACTTTCCCGCCAAACCACCTTGTGCCAAAAGCTGCAAGAGTCAATTACAGCTACTTCACTTGTTGGTAAAAAGAATGAAACAAATTCAGCTAAAGAAAATAATGACCTAGATGAAAAAATAGGCACTGTATTGTCCTACCAAGAGGAATTCATGCAGGCTAATCCAATGGTGGGTATGGAAAACGTTTCACCTTATGATTTCATGGTAAATGACTAACACTATGAATGTTCACAGGAGGTGGGACACTCTTTGCGGACATTCTCTTTATTGAAAGGACAGCCTGTTTTTGAAACAAACAGCGGTCAAAAAATTGGCGAGGTAAGTGATTTATGTATCTCGAGCACCGGTAAGGTAGACGGTTTATTGGTAAAAAAAGGCGTTTTTTTCAAACAATCCTTTTTTTTGGATATCCAAAAAGTGGCTTCCTTTGGTGCAGATGGGGTAATGATTAAGGATAGAGCCTCTTTAGTAAAGCTGAAAGATCCTCAATATACACTTACACATCAACAGCCATTAGACGGAATGATGATGCTTTCAAAAAGCGGAGAATCCCTTGGTTTGTTAAAAGATGTATATTTTCAGGAGGAATTGGGCACAATCATAGGGTACGAAATCACGGATGGCTTCTTTTCGGATCTTACGGAAGGCAAACAAGTCATTCAATCCGAGAAGCCCTTAACAATCGGAAAGGATGCCATTATCGTTGACGTAAATAATACGTGAGGTGTCTTTTCATGTTAAAGTGTCCCAATTGTCAAAGTAAGGATATCGGTAAGATTGGTATTAACCAATATTATTGTTGGAATTGCTTTATTGAACTTTCAGTAAACAAAGGCCTAATCAATACCCATCAAGTCGAAGAAGACGGGTCACTTAGTTCCTTGGACGATTTGTTTGAAGAAGAAGAGCGTCGTTACACCCTTTAAGAGAGAAAAGCAAAACGCTAAGCTAGACCGTTATCAAAGTGAGCAGAAACTTATTTTTAACGTCTATTAAAGAGGTGAAACGTATGAATAAAATGATGACAACAATGATTGCGTTTGGTGCGGGTATGGCGGCCTATAATGTTGCCCAAAGAAATAATATGATGTCCGCCCGCAATATGAAAAGAATGACAAAGAAAGTAAAACGAGCGATATTTTAGATCGGATCCCCCTCAAACCAGAGGGGGATTTTTAATGTCTAGCTCCAGCGCCCAGCGGCTAGTGGACTTCGCTCTCCGCCCTGCGATAAGTCAAGCACGAATGCGCTAACGCTCTTCGTGTTTCCTTTATCT
>NZ_JBALSN010000558.1:0-5090 GCF_036966985.1 Neobacillus drentensis
GTTCACAGAAAATGATACGTTGATAATCCGCTGTTATGCACGCGTATTTGACAACCCAGGTCTGAGCGTAAAAATCAGAAACACAGCGAAAAATGTATTTGAATATCTGGAAAATCAAACAGGATTACAAAACACAATTTATATAGAAAATGGGATAGAGTTAAAATTTTAACCTTTCGGACAATAAGAAAAGCCACCATAATTGGCAGCTTTAATTTTTCGCAAAAGTACCTCTACTCGCACTTTTGCTTACTTTAATATTCTCTTTTAATTACAAAAAACGAGCCCCTTATGGTTCCTGCTAGTTTAGATTTCTGCCTAGCAAATTTAAACTTTCCTTCTAACTCCTTTGGTACCTCCATCCCCTCTGAAAGCTTAAAACCAACGGCCCGCTTCGGCTTAGGGCCATCAATCGTATACAAGACGTTGACCTCCAGACCATCCTCATAGAAGACGTAAGCCCAATTGATATTTTCCACTTGGAAACGCGATGTTTCTAATGGTTTGGCTGCAAATTCAATATCACGCTCTTCTTTCAAAATTCGGTTCACATAATCAAGGGTTTCGTAGGACTCACTAGCTGGTACAACCGTAAATTCATGCTTGTATTTGTTCATAAAGTAACGGGCTTCATTTGCACGTAAACCAGCAAGTGTTTCTGCTACCGGTGAAGACTCTAAGCCAACCGTAGACACATTTTTAAAATCAACGATATAGGACAAGTCCATCTCTCCTTTTATCTCTTTATTTCCTAACAACAGGAATCCACATTTCACCAAAAACTAAGCCGTCTCGCTGACCCATTTCAACCGTTGCATTGGGACCACCCACATAAGCAAAATTCTTTGCTTCCGGCAAGACTTGACCAAAGGCAACGCCGGCAAGCGTATTATGCATTTCATCGGCCATCTTCCCTTCCCCTTTTACAACAAGGTATTCCCCCTTAGGAAATTGGATCACTCTGTCTCCTTCTGGTGCCGATACCTCTGTCATGACGCCAGCATAATGCATCATCTTGTTATTCACCGCTTCGTTCACGGCAAAAACGTAGTCATTTGTTGCTATAGATTTTAACCAGTCAAGCCTTCCATCTTGTTCGATTGCCTGCCAAAAGTCTGCCTTTTCCTTGCTTATCCCTGCAAAGTCTGTGTAATGACTTTTAAGCTCAGTTCCAATACCTATAACAGTAAAGCCGGCTTTTTCTTCTATTGTATATTCTCCCATTCTTAAAACCATCCTCTTTTTAAAATTTCAAATGTCTTGTTTTCTTCACTTGATGGATATATCATAACCTTAAATCATGTCAAAAAATGATACTGTTTAGGAGTCCCGATGAAAAAAGTTGAACGGATTAATATCATCATGCGTTATATCAACAACCGTAATCACTTTACCATTTCTGAAATCATGCGAGAGTTTAATATCTCTCGTTCGACAGCTATTAGAGATATTAATGAAATTGAGTCCATGGGGATGCCACTTGTCGCTGAAGTTGGAAGGGATGGGGGTTATTTTGTCATGCACAACTCTGTCCTTCCTGTTGTCCGCTTTACCGATAATGAAGTCAAAGCCCTTTTTATTGCCTTTATGGCCACAAGAAATCTACAGCTCCCCTATCTAAAGAGTCGTCAGTCCTTAGCTGAAAAATTACTAGGCCTCCTCTCAGAAAACCAGCAAGACGACCTTGTTCTTTTAAATCAAATCTTGCTTTTTGAAGGGACCAACCCCTATAATCCCGACCTACTTGATCTATCAGACCTCCCCCATCCGATGTTAGAAAAACTGATCCAAACCCTTCAGTTGGATCGTTATTTATTGATTACCATCCAAGAAGAGAAGGTAATCAAGTCTTATCCAATTTATCTCTTGCACCTTTATCGAGAAAAAAGCCTTTGGCTGATTGAAGGCTTTGACTTAAAGGAAGAAAAGAAACAGATTTTTCCTGTCGACCATCTCACCAATGTCGAGCCCTACCCGACGAAAAAAAGAGTAAGTAAAAAAAAGATTTTAGAAAAATTAAGTAAGCAGGAAGAAGAAAACAACCTTATCCTTGAACTTGGTCCAAAAGCGATTGCCCAGTTCAAAAAATACCATCCATTAAAAATTTCAATTTCCTATACGAATCCTTACCAATCCACAGCCATTCTAAAGACTTTTATCAATGTTAATTTGCCCGAAGAATTGACCGAAATAACAAATTGGCTACTTTTCTTAGGTGAGGATATCAATGTCAGGGAAATGCCAAAGGAAGTCATAAAAGGTTTACAAGAGAGATTACGCTTATACTGCCCATGAACATAAACTTTTCCTGCCATATAAAAAAGACCATCATTAACGATGATCTTTATACGCGCTTTGATCCAATATATCTAGCATGCCAATATGGGTTGCTTGTGTAGGTAATAATGACCCCTTTTGAAGAGGATGCCATGATCATTTTTCCGTATCCGATATAGATGGCAACATGGGTTGGGGCACTTGCTTTGGTTGGTGCGTAGAATAGTAAATCACCAATCTGCAAATTAGATGGTCGATATCCGTTTCCATAGTACATTTGGGCAGCTGTACGGTTTAATGTTCTTCCTGCTTTTCCGTAAGAATACTTCACAAGACCTGAACAGTCAAATCCGCTTGGCGTCATCCCGCCCCATCGGTAAGGAACTCCAAGATTAGATTTTGCGATCGAAATCGCTGCTGTATGATAATTGTAAGTTGCTGCTTCCGCTTTTTCACCCTTGGCGGCGAACAAAGAGCCACAAGAAGCTAAGATGGTAAAGGCTATGATGAATTTCTTTAGCATGATTGTTTCCTCCTAGTGTGATTTGATAGTTTCACTATACTAGAAAGGTATAACAGACTCATCACAGCAATATGTTAATTTCATTACAAAGTAATTCTAAAATAATTTTTTTATTCAAAAATATACTTTTTTCTATTTGATATAGTTGGGCTGTATGAATTAAAAAAGAGCCATAATATACAAGTTCATTAAAACTTGCATATTATGGCTCTTTAAAATTATTCCTTACTAAAGTTCAGGTATATATTTTTATTTAATATAAAAAATGGAATATGGTTTCAGCAGAACATTGTATCCAACGCAAAGTTTTACTCTTCGTGTTCAAACTAGTTCTGACAAACCAATTCAAGAAGTGTCTATACATTTTCTAAATAATCAATATGTAGAACTAAACAAAGTAAATAAAAATACTTGGGAATCAACTATTCAAGTTTCATTGGTCAAAGACTATATTATTGGATCTATTCTTTTTGGTCTAGAAAAAGGAGAAAATATTACTTACTATAATAAAAACCTCCCTGGTAATTGCTTAAACACTTTTGACTTTAAACCGAATAATGTAAAGGTTAATAAGTATCCAAAGCCTACTATTACTTCTAAGATTACACGTGACATCAAAACAATAATTGGAAAAGCTCTACCAAAAAGTTACGTCAATATTTACGTATCTGATCCTGCCCAACAATCAAGTTATGGCATCGGATCAGTCCAGGTAGATGCTTCCGGAAATTTCAAATGGAATTTATTAGAACCACTTAAAAGCGGAGGTTATTTGACCTTTACTGCAGTTAATTCAATGTATTTTGATCCGGCAGATATCGATGCAGGTGCTGTTTATGCAGAAAGTGATACAGTTCGTATTCCCATTCCAGCTTTAGAGCCTACAATAAGTACTAAAATAACAAATAAAACAACGAAAATTTCTGGAAGAGCCGAACCAAATGTAAAAGTAATCGCAAAAGTCAGCAAAAAAATAATTGGCACCACCATAGCAAATCAATACAATGACTTTAATATGAATATTAAGCCAATAGGTGCGGGATCTACAGTTGAAATCTTAACAATCAATCATAATAATAATGAAAGCAAAACAGTAAATAAAATAGTAACTGATGTCATTCCACCTAGTCGTCCAGCAGTGAAAAAGGTCACAACCAAATCCAAGAGTATAACTGGAAAGGAAGAAAAATATTCACTAGTAGAGATTCGTGTTAAAAATAAATTATTGGGAAGAGTTAAAGCAACAAGGGGTGGAACTTATTCATTAAAAATAAAGAAAATGAAAAAAGGTACAGTCATTAAGATTGTCTCAATCGATGCTGCTAAAAATCGAAGTAAGCATGTTACTACTAAGGTTTACTAATTGAACAACTTTTTATCTACGGAAAATATTCAAGTGTGACATTATTAGAATAAAACGCAGAAAAACGCCTTCAAACATTATTTTTGAAGGCGTCTTTGCAATATTAAAGAAATAGGGTCAAACAGACGCTCTAGAGTTTGCAACATCACTTATAATCAGCAGGACTGTGTGGAATCGAACCCACCCTTTTTTGGGATCATAAACTCTAGATTTGTTAAATAGCAAAATGTCGATCTAATAATTCTCTCGAACTTTCAAATAAAAAATAAGCTGCTTTAAGAATAGCTGATTCATCTAGGGTAAATGCAGGATGATGCCATTCTTCGTTCCCGTTTGTACCAAAAAAAGCAAATGTCCCTGGGACATTGTAAAGATAGTAGGAGAAATCTTCGCCAGCCATTGATAGTTCAGGGTCAATAACATGTAAAGATTGTTGCTTTGCAGCATTCCTAGCAATCTCTGTTACAGCTTTATGATTAACAAGTGGTGGTGGACCTGGAAACCATCCAATTTCAACTTTCTGCGAAAAAGCTGTGGCAATTGCTTCAACAATTGAATAAAATTTTTCTTTTACGTCTTCACGAATTTTATTGTCAAAGGTTCGAATGGTACCTTCAAGGATGACATCTTCTGGAATAACGTTCCATGTGCTTCCACCTCTTATTTTCGTCACACTCAATACAGCGCTTTGAAGCGGAGACACATTTCGGCTGATAACCGTCTGAAGAGCTGTGATAAGGTGTCCAGCTGCTATAATCGGGTCCTTTCCATTTTGCGGTATCGCTGCATGACTCCCCTTTCCATAAAGCACGATATGAAAACGATCCACTGCAGCCATTAATGGTCCTTCCTTTAATCCGATGGTCCCAACTGGCAAATCCGGTTTATTATGAAGACCTATAATCGCCTCCACCCCATCCAATTGTC
>NZ_JBALSN010000559.1:0-2267 GCF_036966985.1 Neobacillus drentensis
TTTGACTATGTAGCCATTGGCCGTGCCATACTAGCTGATCCAGAATGGGCAGTAAAACTCAAAAATGGTCATCTTAATCAAGTTGTGCATTATACTAAGGAATCAGAGAAATACCTGATTTAAATAGATGTAGATTTAATGTGTAATAGTGTCACTCCACAAATAGGGTAGAATGGTCCTAAAGGCTTCTTCAAAGGGAGACTGACCCATTTCTCAGGGGAAAAGTACGTAAAATTTTTATAAATAATAATGGTGAAATGGAGAGTAGATTGCACTATTTTAAGGGGTTAAATCCGCATATAACGATAGAGTAGGACAAGACAAAGGCCCATCGATGAGATGGGCCTTACTTTATCCTATTTACCTGTTAAAGCTGAGTAAGCATTCGCTTCACCTTTACCAAAGTATGAATCATAACCTGGTTTTCCATAATCTAATGCGGTCTTTTCAATAAGTGCCTCCACTTGAGCTGGTTTGTAGTCTGGATGTGCAGCTTTGATGACTCCAGCGATGCCGGCAACCTTTGGCGAAGCCATGGAGGTTCCGTGGAGGTATGCATATCCTGGATGCTCTGGATCAATGGTAGTGAAATAAGGCTCTAAATAAGTTGGCCATGTTGACAACGCACGGTAAGTAAAGTCACGATCATTTAAATTCCCCGATGCAGCATATATAGGACCGTTGTCCCCGCCAGGAGCTGCTACAGTAATAAAGCTATTTCCATAGTTTGAATAGAATGCTAATTGATCTTTCGCCCATTTGTTTGAGGAAGATACTGTAATGACTCCCGGAACTCCACCTGGAGTTTCTATGGTGACCCCTTTAAAAATAAGGTTCGTATCACCATAATTGGCATTCAAATAATCTGTTAATGATTTTTTATCAGCGTAGTTTAACGACTCATTTCCGGCAGAGGCCACTATGGTTACATTATTATTCACCGCATATTTTACCGCTCGTTTCCAAAGGAGAACATCTGCAATGTCACTATACTTAGTGCCATTGTATTCATATTTTAAATTGTCATAGCCGCCAATGGACATATTCACAACGTCTACTTTATCTTTAGCTGCTTGAATCATTGCTTTAACAATTGGGGCAGTTGGGGCACTTCCAGAACTGTCAAATATACGGTAAGCCATGATTCCTAGATCTGGACCGACACCTTTTATTTTTCCATTACCCGCAATGGAACCAGCTACGTGTGTACCATGACCTTCACGATCTAGGACATCATTAGGGTTGCCTGTTTCAGTGTTGTCATTACCAGAATAACCTCCTGTCGGAACGAAACTTTGACCACCCACATAGTTGGCTTTAAGGTCAGGATGATTGGCATCAATACCTGTGTCGATAACACCGACTACAGCCTTATGAGTAACATTTCCATTTGCTACCGTACCTCCTGACTCAATATTAAAGGATTTTCCTTCATTGGTTAAATGACGAATATCCCATTGTAAGCCCCAATATGTACCATCTGGATCAGGTTGAAGTGTTACAGGCTTACCGTCAGCCGCGGACGGTTGCTCGTCGTCGAGCTTATAGTGTCTTTCTACGTTTGCCGCAATAATACTAGAATTAGATTTTAAATTGTTAAGAAAATTTGGATTGGATGAGCGGACTTCTAATCCGCCGATTTCCGGAATGGCATTTATCACTTCTCCACCGGCATTTTTAATGTCTGTCTGATAGGTTTTAGGTAATGATGACTGGTTGTAAGCAATGAGGTAGCTTTTAGCTGGTGAAGTTGCAGATGTGTGTAGATTAAAAGATGATAGTGAGAGTACTAAGATACTGCTGGCAACGATAGCCATTCCTTTTTTTCTTTTTTTCAATAAAAAAACCTCCTAATATTTGTCTAACAACTCCATTTTAATATATCGACCACCTTTTAGAAATAATAACTTCTCGATAAAGAACGACACCGTTCTTGGGATTTTTCCCCACAACTTAAAAATACCAATAATAGAGTAGTACAATTCAGTTTCTAAAAAGACCGGAATCGCGGCTTGATCCCTCATTTATTAGAGAAAATTTCGGCTTCTGGAAATAAAGAATTAATCAAAATCTTGGATACATGAAAAGAATGATTTAAAAAAAGTAGGGACAAAAATCCAAGAAGTTATCGATCTATTGGAGAAAGTAGATAAAAAATAGGAACACTGGTGATAGTATATGTTCAATCGACTCCTTATGTGGAACGACATTTGTAAACCACTTCACATGCGCTTGTGCAAATATAGGTGTCATAATAAGCCCTAATG
>NZ_JBALSN010000560.1:0-2145 GCF_036966985.1 Neobacillus drentensis
GTAACCATCCGGCAGCGGTATTGAAGAATTTTTGCTAATTCATTGGCACCTTTTAAGTCTCTCGTAATAACCACATTTCCAAGGAGACTGCTCATAACCTCCGCGAACCTAGGATCAAATTTCACAAGACTGACGGCTGTTCCAATAAAGGATGGATGATTTTGAATCGAAGCTAATTGGACTGAAGACAATGCTCTCCCCTTAATGACACTTAAAGGTAAAAATGTAGCCCTGCCAAAAGAATTTTGTTTCAAATATTGAATAGCTGATCGTGCATTTGGTTCATTATCTACCACAATATGCTGCAGTGCCCCGCCAAAAGCAGTTTCTAATGCAGTTTCATACTCTTTTGGAACAGTAACAAGTTCAGCTACAGCCCCTTCAATTCCTTTAAGGTTTTTCCCTCGTGCTTTAAGAACCTCTTTGACACCTTGAAAAAAGCCTGAGTAATCTTCTTCCATTTCTTCGAGCATAACTTTTCTTGACTGTGCCTGCTGAAGAATTTGATATGCCTGGTACAAAGTCTTTTCCTGTTTTTGATAATTGTTTTTCGATGTTTCAAGCTTTCGCTGCTT
This sequence comes from Neobacillus drentensis, assembly GCF_036966985.1. Classification (GTDB taxonomy): domain Bacteria; phylum Bacillota; class Bacilli; order Bacillales; family Cytobacillaceae; genus Neobacillus; species Neobacillus drentensis_E. The sequence goes on from NZ_JBALSN010000560.1 coordinate 576, forward strand.
TTCTCTATAAGCACCGACTTGGTCCTCTATTTTTTGTTGTATTTCGTTTAATGAGGATTGGATTTCAGATTTCTTACCATTCGCGATTAGCCGCTCTTCAATAAACTTGTCATTTTCAACGTCTAGACGGGAACTTTTTCTTTCCTGCTGTTCAAGCTGCTGTTCAATGTATTTCAATTCATTTTTTGCACCAGCTTGGTCGTTAAGTATTTCAATATATTCACTTTTTAAGTTCTCAATTTTTTCTTCAATATTTTCATTAAACAACTGCATTTTTGCCTGTTTTTCTTTTAATTGGACTTGTAATAGGTTTACTTGCTTACCAAGGTCCTCAACCGTTTTAGAAAAACTGTCGCGATTCCTTTTTAACTGGCTAATTTTATCAGTTAATTCGGTGATGTTCGTTTGAAGCTGTTCTTTATTTTGAGAGGCATTTTTCTTCCGTTCTTTTAAGACTTCTTTTCGACCTTCAAGTTTTTCCAGTTCTTCTGTGGCATGAAGAAGAACGTTTTGGAGGTCGGTAATTGACTCATCGAATGCAGCTATCTGATCTCTTTTTTCAACAATTTTAGCTTCCTTTACTTGCAGTTCAGATGAGATTTTGAGTTCATCCTCCTGGTGTACTTTTAACTGTTTTGAAAGGTCTTCCCATTTTTGATGGAGATCCTCGATTTCATAAACGGTTAAGGAAACTTCAAACTTTTCAAGTTCCTCTTTTTTCTCCAGAAAATCCTTGGCCATTGATGCCTGTATTTTTAATGGCTCAACCTGGTTTTCGAGTTCGTGAAGTATATCATTTACACGGTTTAAATTGTCCTGTGTCTCAAACAATTTCACTTCCGCCTTTTTCTTACGATGTTTATACTTTAGAACCCCAGCCGCTTCATCAAATATCGTTCGTCTTTCTTCTGCTTTACTATTTAATATTTCCTCCACTTTTCCTTGGCTGATAATCGAAAATGCTTCTCGTCCTAGCCCAGAATCCATGAATAAATCAATAATATCTTTAAGTCGGCATTGCTGTTTATTTATTAAGAATTCACTCTCACCCGATCGGGTTACTCTTCTCGTCACACTTACCTCGTTATAATCAAGGGACAAGCCTTGGTCTTGGTTATCTAAGGTCAGTGTCACTTCAGCAAAATTCAGAGGCTTCCTTGTGTCGCTTCCGCCAAAAATAATATCCTCCATTTTGCTGCCTCTTAGCGATTTAGCTGATTGTTCCCCCAAAACCCAACGGATGGCATCGGTTATATTACTTTTTCCACTGCCATTGGGACCTACCACCGCCGTTACACCTGGAACAAAATCAACACCTATACGATCAGCGAAGGACTTAAAGCCAATAATGTCCAACCGTTTTAAAAACATTTCTTAATCCTCCCTATGCATGCANNCCTGCAAACATTTTGTCATTCTAAGTTGTTTTAGCCTTTAATATGTCTAAAGCCATTTGGGCGGCATGTTGTTCGGCTTCCTTCTTTGATTTTCCGGTTCCTACACCTAATTCCTTACCATTCAAGGAAACTTTTGAAACAAATTCTTTGTTGTGGGCAGGTCCTATTTCTTG
>NZ_JBALSN010000561.1:0-2447 GCF_036966985.1 Neobacillus drentensis
GCTATAGTGCTTTTCAATATCCAGCAAAAGATTGATATCTTCCATTAGATTATAAATATTATCTGTAGAATCATCTTTCATAAATTCCTCAAAATGGACTTGAAGTTTCGTAGTTAGCAGTTTATCAATTTCTTGATTCTCGAGCTTAAAAGTATGAACGGGATGCCCAGGCTGATCTTCTGGTCTTCCGTTTTGAGGTGTGTCTTCCTCAATTGCTCCTTGAAAAATAGCCGAATGCCGATGATAGATATGTTGAAGTTCTTCCGCAGAAATACTTCCCTCCTCGACAAAATCGTGTTGGAGCTGTGTAATTTCATCAATGGTTACTTTTCCGATCAAGGCATCAAAGTGGGCTTTAACCTCGTCCAAGTTTCTGCCTTGATGAAGATCGACAAACAGTTGTTTTAATATATTTAAGCGTTCTGTATTTGATTTAGTCTGTTGTTCACGATTATTAATGATTTCACTCATAATAGGATTCTCCTTCACTGTGGCAAAATACTTTTGATATTTGTTCTCATTAGTAACTTACCACTTCCGAAAATCCTTGTTAGTGATTAACATCATTAGTAACAAGCAAATTGTGAAAACTTTAGGAACGAACTTTTGACAGCAAAATTATTTCGTGTTATATTTATTTCGAATTAAAGATAAATTAATCCAAGATAATATTCCTTATATTATAGAAGATACTAATAAAATATATGTTAATTTCAAAGGGAAATTGGAGGAACGACAATGAATGGATTAAAAGGTATACATCACGTAACCGCGATTACAAGCAGCGCGGAAAAAAACTATGAATTTTTTACTAATATCTTAGGGATGCGCTTAGTCAAGAAAACAGTTAACCAAGATGATATTCAAACCTATCATTTATTCTTTGCCGATGATAAAGGCAACGCAGGCACAGACATGACGTTCTTTGACTTCCCGGGTATTCCGAAAGGCGTACATGGAACAAACGAAATTTCAAAGACATCGTTCCGTGTGCCAAGTGATGCTGCTCTAGACTATTGGGTAAAACGTTTTGATCGTCTAGAAGTCAAACATACTGGAATCAAAGAACAATTTGGCAAGAAAACTCTTTCTTTCGTTGATTTTGATGATCAACAATATCAATTGATTTCAGATGAATTCAACAAAGGGGTTGAATCTGGCGCACCATGGCAAAAAGGTCCAATTCCACTGGAATATGCAATTACTGGTTTGGGACCAATTTTTGTCCGTATTGCGAACTTTGATTACTTTAAAGAAATGATGGAAAAAGTTCTATTATTTAAAGAGACAGATAAAGAAGGGTCATTCCATTTATTTGAAGTGGGGGAAGGCGGGAATGGTGCCTCGGTCATTGTAGAATATAATGCCATTCTTCCTGAAGCCCAGCAAGGTTTTGGTACGGTTCACCATGCGGCATTACGTGTAGAGGATCGCTCTGTTTTAGAAGAATGGATCGAACGGATGAGTAGTTTTGGATTCCATACATCCGGTTATGTAAATCGTCACTTTTTTGAGTCATTATACGCAAGAGTTGCACCGCAAATTTTATTTGAGTTCGCTACAGATGGTCCTGGTTTTATGGGTGACGAACCTTATGAAACACTTGGGGAAAAATTATCTTTGCCTCCATTCTTAGAGCCTAAACGTGAGGAAATCGAAAAATTAGTTCGCCCCATTGATACCGTGAGAAGTACAAAGGAACTCATCAAAGAATAAAAAGGAAAATAGAAATAGGCTGATACACAACAGTAAGACTTTTAAAAGGAGAGGTATAGAAATGAATAGCAAAATCATGAAAATACAAAAATTAGGATTTCCTTGGGAGACAGAAGACCCGTTCCTAATGACCGTACATCATAAAGATGCGTATCCAGCAGGAAATGACGAGCAGGGTCCTAACGTTTCATTGGAAGGCAGAAATCTTGGCGAGGATTTTACGTTGCGTGACGGTTTTAGAATGTATCATGGCAAAACGGTTCCGGGATTTCCTGTACATCCCCACAGAGGTTTTGAAACGGTAACTATAGTTCTTGAAGGTTTGATTGATCATTTTGACTCCTATGGGTCCGTAGGAAGATTTGGGAATGGGGATGTTCAATGGATGACAGCAGGAAAGGGGGCCCAGCATACTGAAATGTTTCCCCTCGTCCATCAGGACAAAGGCAATCCACTCGAATTCTTTCAGATATGGCTGAATCTACCTGCAAAAGATAAATTTGCTGATCCTGAATATAAAATGTTATGGGCTGAGGATATACCGGAAGTACAATCGGCGACTGATAATGGACAGAAAACGACCGTAAGACTGATTGCCGGAAGTGTGATGGACAAGTCTAGTTTAGAACCAAACTCTGCTTCTTGGGCAAACGATAAAAATCATCATGTGGGAATCTACCTTATTCATATGGAGCCGGAAGCAATTTTCACCCTGCAGACAGTTTCAGCGA
>NZ_JBALSN010000562.1:0-3320 GCF_036966985.1 Neobacillus drentensis
AAATTCTACTTTTATTTTCTATTTCCTTCTTCAGCTAACCTGCTACCGATAGTTCAAGAACAAAAAAGCCGCCAAAATGGCAGCTGGATCTTCAACTCTTGCACCCGATAGTTTAAGTACATCTCTTCACCAGTTCAATCCAATTAATTTTAAATGTAAAACTTGGCTTATCGAAAAATCCTAAGGTGAAAACCTTTTCTCGTACATAGAAAGGAATAACGTTATGTATAAAAAAGAGTAGCGACATTTTATCTCTACTCTTATTATAGGTTTCTTTTACGACGCAGGTATATTGTTATTATTAATGCCTTTTTAACACCACATTTAAGTGTTTATTATCACTTTATTACAGTAATTTTCCTAAATAATACGGCATTTGGCGTCGCCACCAAATCCAATCATGCGAAACATCTTCGCCCCATTCATCAAACGATGCTGGAATTTGTTTTTCTTCAAAGGCTTTTTTTAATGTATAGTATGAAGGCAGCCCATCCTGTTCCCAATCACCCCGCCCGGTACAAATAATAATATCTGCTGAACGATATCGATCAATAAACCAGCCGTCATTTTGATTCCATATGTAATCACTCGGTGAATTTTCGTATACTAGCGGATCATTTCCGTAATCCCCAAAAAAGAAACGCACATCGTAAACCCCGCTAAGTGCAACAGTTGTTTGGAAGACATCCGGATGTCTCAAGAAAAAGTTCAACGCATGATATGCCCCCATACTACACCCCGTTGACATCATTGGATCAAACCAACCTGTTTTATGCTTAATAAATGGAATAGCCTCTGAAATCACATAACGGTCATATGCTTCATGAGCTAATGCACGGTCATGCGCCGGTTTTGAGTCGTGCAGCCAACTTTCGCTATCTATACTAGCCAATGTAAAAAACTGAACTTTTCCTGATTCAATAAAGTCATGACACGCATCAATCATTCCAAAATCATGGTATTCAGAATGGGTCCCTCCAGATGAAGGAAAAACTACGATTGGCATGCCACTGTGTCCATATCTGTTTAACAGCATTTCACGTCCTAATTCTCCACTCCAATGGTTTAACTGTTCTATATGCATCGAAAAATCTCCTATCCCTATACGTTTGCAATGCTGTAATTTTTTCGTTCATGAACAAAACGGATAATGCTATCCACTTCTTCTTGCGAATCTGCATTAATCGCATAAAATTGATTTCCTTGGAGTTCCGCAAATGCATCTGGTATGCGCCGTTCAAACTTCACACGGTCGCCAAAACGTTCATAGATAGCATTCGTGTCATGCTTATACTCATTAGCATCACGCTGTGTTATACCGACACAAAACTGGTTTTCGACATCGGGCTCCTTATATTCTCCTCCTGTCACAAGAGAAGCATACTGTGCAAATAAATCAATGGAGTACGCAAAATTGTACATATCAATCGTGTAGCCGCCAGCCAAGCGGTTATTGTATTCAAGTGCAACATAATCCCCATTTTCTACTTTAAAGAACTCAATATGGAAAAAGCGTTCTTGCATGCCAAAAGCTTTCACAATCTCCTTTCCATATGTTTCTAGCTTTGGATCAATTTCTTTTTGAATCACATAAGCTAAATCCAACTGGCCGTTAACGAGTTCCAGAGTTGGCACATTATATGTAAAGCTAGTTTGGAAAACAATGTTCCCATTCTGATCCACTAAACCATCAAATGTACAAAGCACGCCTCCTTCGACATATGGTTCTAAGAAGTACACTTGTGCTTCTCCCCATTCTTCTTCAAAATGACGTACATCCTCTTCTGAACTTAATTTAAAGGTAGCAGCTGATCCAACTCCATTATCCGGTTTAGCGATAACTGGCAGTCCTAATTCATCAATGGCTTTTGATAAATCCTTTTTAGTTTTAACGATTCTTCCTTCTACGACAGGCACACCTGCTTTTTTAAACAGCTTCTTCATTTCAGATTTATACTTAACTTTTTTCAAGTCATTCGTTTTATTGCCGTACACGTTAAATTGCTCACGCAACTGCGCATCAAGTTCTAACCAATATTCGTTATTGGATTCAATGCGGTCAATGGGACCATGTTTATAAAATAAAAATGCAACAGCACGTTTTACTTCATCTAAATCTTCTAAATCAGTCACACGATAATATTCTGTTAAAGAGTTTTGTAGTTCGGAACCTAATTGGTCATATGGCTCTTCACCAATTCCTAAAACATTGACACCTGCGTCTTTTAAACGATGAGCAAATGGTTGAAAATTCCCTGGATAATATGGTGATATCAAAATATAATTCATAAAAAAAGCCCCTTTCTCAGAATCAAAAAATTCATTATTTTCACGACTAAGGTACAATTATTTCAAATTATAATCAATATAAACTTTTAACAATATTCAAAAAAATTGATAGATTCCTATTATGTTCAAATTCAGTCAAACATAATTATTCAGTTCATTCAAGACCACTCCATGCTTAAGAAACGTAAACATTCTGGCAAATGTTTGGCCCAAGCTTTTTCATTATGTTCTTCATCCGCAAAAATATTTAAACGAATGCTATCAATTGGAATAGAGCCTTTTATCAGTTGTTGATAATACTTAAGCGAGCAATCGATATATGCCTGTTTCATATTACCATACATCATTTGTCGATCGGTATCATCGCCTTCCTGAGTCCCAACTTGAATGTACACGCGTTGTTCAGGATCCAACTCTTTTCTAGCAATATAACTGTCAAATGCTTTACTTGTAATCCAATTGGCTAAAGAAAAAATACCTAAACCACCAATTTGATCTTTATATTCAATACCCATAAAAGCCGAAATATTTCCTCCAAGTGAACTGCCAATCACCGCTGTGTGATATTTATCCGCTTTTGTTCGGTAATGCTTATCGATAAACGGCTTCACGACCGTCATGACAAACTCAGCAAACTCCGCCCCTCTTCCGCCTAGTTCAATATCTTCAGGAAGTGGGCTTTCAGTAATTTTCCAAGGCGTATATTCATTAATTCGATCTTGTCCAGCGTTATCTATCCCCACAACAATCATCTTTGGTAAATCGGGGTTTTGTTTAATTGCAGGAATTACTTTCCATGAATACCCGCTATAGGATTCACTACTGTAGAAAACATTCTGTCCATCATGCATATAGACAACTGGATAATTTTCAGCCTCATCTTTATCATAATTTTTCGGCAATAACACACGCACGCGACGTTCTTCATTCTTATAAGACATATGTAATTGATGTGTTTCTAGTTTTAGATAAAAATAGGATTGATTCATTTTACCTTCATCACTCCTTTGATATTAGTTTAAATATACTGA
>NZ_JBALSN010000563.1:0-2030 GCF_036966985.1 Neobacillus drentensis
GGTTTGTATTTTTTATCGACCCTCATAGGAAAGAAAAGTGCTGGAGGCTTATTACTCCAGCACTTTTCTTAATAATTTTAATTAAGCTATTACAGTTGAAAGTGTTTCTAATAAGTATTGATTGACGATTGCTTTAAGTCGTTCCGTTCTGCCTGATGTATTCTTAATTTCATTTAATTGAAGGGCATATGCTTCAAGCTCGCGGAAGTTGGATCTTCCTTCTACGATTTCCAAGCCAATGCCATTAGTATAGCTGCTGTAACGTTCTTCGATGAAGCTATCTAAAACTTTGTCCTCAATTAATTTATTGGCAACCTTTAATCCGATTGCAAATGCATCCATACCAGCGATGTGTGCGTGGAATAGGTCTTCTGCTTCGAATGAACCTCTTCTTACTTTTGCATCGAAGTTTAAACCGCCTTTTCCTAAGCCGCCATTTTTTAGAATTTCGTACATGGCTAATGTGTTCGTATACAAGTCAGTTGGAAACTCATCTGTATCCCATCCAAGTAGTGTATCCCCTTGGTTAGCATCAACAGATCCAAGCATTCCGTTAATACGAGCTGTTCTTAATTCATGTTCAAATGTGTGGCCGGCTAAAGTAGCGTGGTTTGCTTCGATATTAAACTTGAAGTAGTCTGTTAAATCATATTTTTGCAAGAATGCTAGACCAGTAGCGACATCGAAATCATATTGATGTTTGGTAGGCTCTTTTGGTTTAGGCTCAATTAAGAACGGAACATCTAAGCCGATTTCTTTCGCATAATTTACTGCCATATGGAAGAAACGTGCTAAGTTGTCTTGTTCCAGCTTCATATCTGTATTTAGAAGTGTTTCATAACCTTCACGGCCGCCCCAGAAAACATAGTTTTCAGAGCCAAGTTCTTTAGCTACTTCCAGCGCCTTTTTCACTTTCGCTGCAGAGTATGCAAATACGTCGGCATTTGGAGAAGTTGCAGCACCATGAACATATCGTGGATTCGTGAACATATTCGCCGTGTTCCAAAGTAATTTCGTCTTGCTTGTTTTCATGTATTCTTTGATCATGGCAACTATAACATCTTGGTTTTCATTTGTTTCCTTTAATGTGCTTCCTTCTGGAGCGATATCAATGTCATGGAAAGCAAAGAAAGGAACATTTAATTTTTCAAAAAGTTCAAATGCAGCTTCCACACGTGCTTTCGCTAAATCTAAGCCTTGAAAACGATCCCAAGGACGAATGGCAGTTCCTACGCCAAACGGATCTGTTCCGTCAGCTGTGAATGTGTGCCAGTATGCAATAGAAAAACGAAGAATTTCCTCCATACTTTTGCCATTGATTTTTTCCTCAGGATTATAAAACTTAAATGCGAAGGGATTTTTTGATGAAGCCCCTTCAAATTGGATTTTATTAACTGTTTCAAAATAAGCCATCCATGATTCCTCCTAGTTGGTGTATGGTTAAAATCACTATATGTGTACGAGCGTACAATAAGGTATTGAATCTCTTTACCTTTGATAATCAAATCATAGCACGGTACACTTAGTTTGTCCATTCGACAAACTAATATACTTAATTTTTTTTGAAAAGGCTGACTGTTTTTTACAAACACCCTTTGCTCTGCCTTATGCCTACTATACAGATGTGAGTAAGTTTGCAGGCCTTTTCGCTTCTTCAATCCAAAAAATCTAGTTCAGGCACGCATCAGTATGTTTGTATAATAAATAAACAAAGTTTTGCGGTAAAATTGATTTACTCTATTAAATAAGGAGTTTTTTATAAAGTGGGAACCATTACATGGAATCATCAAACGGTAAAAAAAAATAACAAAGCCCTTGTATTACAAATGATTATTGAAAAAGAGCCGATATCAAGGGCAGATATTGCCCAAATAACAGGGTTGAATAAGGCAACAGTGTCTTCTTCAGTAAATGAGTTATTGGAAGAGGAACTTATTTACGAATCCGGCACTGGGGAATCCAGTGGTGGCCGACGACCTGTTATCCTTCATTTCAACAAAGCGGTCGGATATGCAATTGGCATTGATATC
>NZ_JBALSN010000564.1:0-1360 GCF_036966985.1 Neobacillus drentensis
TAAGTATTACTAGAAATAATGGAAACTAATTAACTAATTCTTCCTGAGGTGGTAGTAATGAGACTTTGTTTATTCCTGCTAATTGCTGGACTGTTGGATGCTGTTCTGACGCATGTTGGGATTGCTTCAGGTATCGTTTCTGAAGGGAATCCGATGATGAAACTTGTCATTGAGAAAAGCTGGTCTTATTTTTATATTATCAAAATCTTTTTGCCCCTAACCTTGCTTGGGTTGTTTTACCTGCGTCCATTAAAAGGCTGGATTCGGATGCTCTTGGTTTCCACTTGCGTTCTTTACTTCTCCGCCCTGATTTATCATATGGTTTGGATTGCCCTCTATTTCAATTCTGCAGCATGACTTTACACTATTGCTAACTAGACACTCCGAGCTTATTACGTTAGTATCAATACGATATGGAAAGACAAATAATAAGAAAAATGATTTTTAAATAAAGGAGTACACTATGTTAAATACCTTAAAACCATACTTGCAGGCAGCCTGGGAAAAGTCTGGGTTTCAACAGCCGACTTCCATTCAAGCAGCCGCCATTCCGATGATTCTTGAAGGCAAGGATTTAATTGCCGAGTCACCGACAGGTACTGGTAAAACGCTAGCTTATCTACTTCCATTATTAGATAAAATGGACCCTAGTTTACAATCACTCCAAGCTATTGTGTTAGCTTCTTCGCAAGAGCTGGTGATGCAGGTCTATCAAGAATTTCAAAAGTGGTCTGAGGGCAGCGGAATCAGAGGCACTTCCATTATTGGCGGAGCCAATATGAAACGGCAGCTTGAGAAGTTAAAGAAACGCCCGCATGTAATATTTGCTACACCCGGCCGTTTACTTGAACTGATTAAACAGAAAAAAGTGAAAATGCATGAAGTAAAACTGGTAGTTCTCGATGAGGGAGATCAATTACTTATTCACGAACATCTTAATACCGTCCAAAATATTGTGAAATCAACCATGAGCGACCGCCAAGTGGTATTGTTTTCTGCAACAATGAAACCGGCAACAGAGAAATTAGCCAAGGATATGACCAAGGACCCCGAAGTTCTTCGGATCGAAAAGGATGAACTTGCTTCTTCCGGAGAAGTCGAACATATTTATTTTTCTTGTGAGCCGAGAGATAAAATCAAGCTGCTTGAAAAAATCACTCGCTTAGAAAATAGTAAGTCGCTAGCGTTTATTAATGATATCGGCGAAATTGAAGTATTTAAGGAAAAATTACATTTTAAAGAGCTGTCAATTGGAATCTTGCATAGCGACATGAAAAAGCTCGAACGGCAGACTGCATTAAAGTCTTTCCGTGATGGAAAAATGAGCATGCTGATTGCTACGGATGTGGCGGCAAGAGGA
>NZ_JBALSN010000565.1:0-2145 GCF_036966985.1 Neobacillus drentensis
TGTATACAACTATACAACGTTGTATAGTTGTATAAATATTTGTATATATCTTAACAATGAAAAGGATATCATACCTTTTATATATCGACAACCCATCTTTTTTTGAAAATTTGTTTTTTTTGTAGCAAAAAAGCAGTGTGTTTTCGTAGGAAACACACTGCTTTTTTACGTTATAAATTTATTTAGACGCATTTATCCTAATTTGACTAAACTCTGTTGGGATATAGTATTTATTATAAACAACAGGATATTTATCACTAATAAAAACACTTTCTAAAATCAAATCACATTCTTCTCCGCCAAAAATTTGATATTTTAGCGATGGAGTATTGACGGAGTTGGAACGTTTGATTTCAATAGAAGCGGAATTAGCGAGTTTGTATACATTCTCTTCTAACATCTCCAATAATTGCACCTCATTCTGCAAATCTAGATTTAACTCGGATACGGCTTCTATTGGCATCATGGTTAAAGCATAGGCGACAACCTTATCGCTGCTTTTATACCAGCGTTCCAATGCTACCACTGCAGTCATTTCTTGTCTTAATACTTGTCTTACATAATCCGTTACTAAGTCAATCCGGAAATCGAGTTCAACCTCCTCGATTTTTTCCGTATAGCATTTATACAAGGGGTTCCCCAATTTCTCCAAGCCATCAATACTTTCATTTTGATGAAATTTAGTAATAAAATTCCCTTTACCATGGACCTTCTTAACCAATCCATCTTCGTGCAAAAGTGCCAAAGCATGTCTCAAGGTCATTCTGCTGACACCAAATACTTTGGACAATTCAGGTTCTGTTGGCAGCCGGCTATCAGGTGGAAACGTTCCATCCATGATCAGTTTATACAATTGATCATACACCGTGACGAATAACGGTTTTTTCGTTTTATTGAGTTCATTAAGTTTATTGTTCATTTTTCTATACACCTATAGTTTTCTTAATTCATAAATGTGCGATCCATTTCTGATCGATATTCACATAATGTTTCCTTCGTTCTATTGTACCTTACTTTCCTAACGAAATTAACCTTCAAAAATTCATCATGCTTATGCCAATGCAATTAGGGGGAGCGTCAGGAAAATGCGGATTTGACAACGTTAAGGAATTTTCAATATTAAAAGCCTAATTTCTCAATTTAATGCTGAGAAATGAGGCTTTTTTGTTACTCCATAAACGCACCCGATTGTTGATCACAAGTTAAACACCACTCCTCAACCTGCTTCTTTAGTTGAATAACAAAAGGGATCGCAGCAGCAATCTCGTTTTTAACATAAGTACCCGTTAACTTAATAAGTTTCCCAGCGAGCATCATAATTTTCTGCTTCTTCTCCCCGACTTAATGATAATATTAACATCCGTAGCTTCGCCATCATCAATTTGGCTTTCCATCTTAGAGATATCAATATTTGTCTCAATTATTACACGCTTTGTCCCATTTCCTCTTAACTTGACCCTATATGGAGCAGTGTTATTCATGAGAGATACCATAGGTATTTCGTCTTCAAAGGAATATCGTTTATAAAATTCAATGGTAAACTGAACATCATTTTTGCTGTAATTTTTAAAAGGAAGTTCACACACCCCATGTAAGGTTGTCTCATTAGTCTTATCAAAACTACATTTACTATCATCTAATTCATATGAAATTGCGTAAATACCAGTAGCAAAAGTTTTTTGAAATGAACTGGCTACGAAAGTAGGAGTAAAAATTGCTATCATAATAGCAGTAATAACTAATCGAACATGATATTTTTTTAATGATTTCATCAGAAAATACAGGCTAAATATTAGTAATAATAACGACGTAATTCCTACATAATTTATTCCATTTTCCGATTGAACAGGTATATCAAATACTGAAACAATTGTCTCTCCATATGGGTTTACATCAGGGAAAGGGAAATTTAATGCCATAGACGCAAAAAAAGGAATTAGTGCAATATAAAGATATTTCTTAACTTTTATCAATACGACCACACTCACTTATGGAAATCAATCAGAACAGAATTAAACAACCGGTTTGTTTAGCAAATATATTTCGTTTCAACCATAAGTCTAACATTAAAAAGCCCAAAATTGGTTATATTTAGAAAAATCCCTTTTTCACTATCCTTCTCCGTTAGTTCAACAAGATTAAAGC
>NZ_JBALSN010000566.1:0-1162 GCF_036966985.1 Neobacillus drentensis
CTCCAAACCTTTTCTTCAGGATCATATAATTCCCCTGAGTTCGGATACACGACAATCGGTTTGCTCGTCCCTTTTTTCATCTCCTGAATGAGAGAAGACATATATTGCGGCGGTGTACAGTTTACGCCAACAGCAGCGATCTGCTCATATGGCTCGAGTGCTTGTACACAGTCTCTAAGTAAATCTCCTTCACTAATGTGCTGACCATCCTTTGCACTAAATGTAATCCACCCATATACACCGCTGAACTCATCCTGCAGCAGTTTAGCGATGGCGATTGCTTCAATGAGACAAGGGATGGTTTCACAAGCGAGAATATCTGCACCAGCCTCTACTAAAGCTTGAATTCTTGGTCTGTGAAAATCAATGAGTTCCTGCTCCGTGAGACCGTAATTTCCCTTATATTCTGAACCATCAGACAAATAAGCGCCGAAGGGCCCCACAGATCCAGCGACAAATGGTTTTGCCCGCTCTTTACGTTGTGTCTCATCCTGCCAAAACTGCTCGCATGCTTCTTTTGCTAACGTGACAGATCGTTTCATTAATTCGATGGCTTCTTCTTTTGTATAGCCTTTTTCAGCAAAGCCATCAATTGTCGTTTGGTAGCTGGCTGTTGTTGCACAGTCAGCACCTGCTTGGAAGTAGTCCAAGTGTACTTGCTGAATCAATTCTGGCTGTTCAATGAGGATTTTGGCTGACCATAAACTGTCGTTTAAATCACAGCCCTTTCGTTCAAGCTCCGTTGCAAGTGCACCATCTAAAATCAAAGGTGCGTGAGCCTGTAATCGGCTTTGAATAGGATTCATATAAATCAAACAGCCTCCTTTGTCGATCGGAAATAATGGATATGATATGAGGCAGTAGTTTAAATGACTAAAGTGTTTTTGTCAAGGAGAGGAATAAGCATCATATGACGTAAAAACCCTGAAAACATGCGGGTTTGAGTGCATAAACATACAGTTGAAATAATAGAAAACCAAGTCATTGACAGCCTCTAAAAAGAGATATATATTATGGAAAGGTTCATTTCAGAAAGCTTCATCAAAAGGCGCCGTCTTTTGATTTTTATTTTGTCCAACGACTGTCTTCTTTCGTGCAGAAAGAGGGTTTTTTATATGCTTAAAAAAAGGAGGAAAGAAGAAATTGAAAAAATGTGTAAAAG
>NZ_JBALSN010000567.1:0-4834 GCF_036966985.1 Neobacillus drentensis
AAATTTCACAAATTGTTCACATTTGACATCTTAATCATAGCATGGTAATGCAATCAGCACAATAGAAAATATTTTCAATTCCTTTTAAACCTGAATACAAAAAACTTAACAATAAAAGCGAATGTTGCCATCCAACGAATGGAGAGTAACATTCGCTAGTTTTGTATGGTTAAATCCTTTATTATACATCCTAACACCTTACATTTTTACGTTTGATACTAAGCAGTGGAATCATAAATTAGTTCATCATTGATAAAATTACAATGAGAATTACTTGGGCGCGGTCCTCAAGAAGCAAAAACGTATATTGTTCAAGATATGGTGATTACTCTCATCAAAGGAGTTTTAACCACTGAAGAAAAGAATCTTGTTGCTGAAGAAAAAGGAAGAATAATGATAAAAAAATTTTGGAAAAGTTATTAGAAGAGTAATTTGAATAACTTTATTATGAAAACAACAATAATTTTACAAAAATACAGGATATTTGGTTATTTATACACTGCAATAGCAAAAAGGGTTATGAAATCTTTGTATTTTAATACCCTTTTTTTGTTGTGATTGTTCAAAAAAAGAGACCGTTATATTTACTATGTATGGGGTGAACCTCATTTTGTCCTTTATTATGAATCAAAATGAAATGATAAAGACCGAATTTTAAATAAATGTGTGTATGAATCGGTCGAAAAGAGTGAACAAAAAGGCGCTTCGGCAATAATAATGGTTTGAATTTTATTAAGAATTCCCCCTTTATTGGGCAGATTAGGCGTTCAACGTTACTTTTTTAAAAAAATATTTAGTTGTCAATTTATTAGTCATAATTTAGTATTTGAATTGTGAAAATTGGAAAAAATCTAATAAATTTTTAATGATGAAAAATACATATCCAATGAAAATAACGTCAATTTTTCATAGAATCTCTTTGTCAATAAACAAGGTCAGTGTGAAAGATGAAATCACATGAAAAAATCTAGTATTAGTAGATTGATATTACCAGTCTGTATTTACAGGTTGATTAATATAAAAAAAATAGGAGGTTGACAAATGAGAAAAAAGGTAACAAAACAAATTACAGCATTAACTCTCATCTTTACCGTAATCCTGTCTCTATTTAGTAGTTTGGCTTCTGCCTCACCTGTAAGGTCAGTAAAGGAAACAAAGGAACCGCCTTCAAAGGAGATCGTAAAACTTACTCCAAGTGAATCGACAGTCTCGTTCTCTCTTTCTAAAGGCAAACACGATTTAAAGGCTGAAGCAGAGTATAAGGATGGTTCCAAAGCTGATGTTACAGCAGAAGGAGAATGGACTTCACTAGATGAGAAAGTTGTTACAGTTGCTAGTGGAGTGCTAACAGCAGTGAATGCAGGGTCTACACATGTACAATTCAGTCTTGGTAATGCAGTGTTAAACGTTGAAGTAAATGTTACTCAAGATGCGCGTGTTTCAAGTCAAAAGCTAAATCCTTCAGAAGGGAAAAAAATTGTATCGCTCGTTTTAGCGGCGAATCAAATTACCTACATAAATGAAGGGGAAAAGCGTCCTATCGCATTGAAAGCGCTTTATAGCGATGGCTCGATGGAAGACGTAACTAAATTAGCTACATGGGAATCAAGAGATCCTTCGATTGTAAAGGTTGAAGGTGGCGTATTAAAAGGGATATCACCAGGTGATGTTTCATTGAAAGTAACCTACTCAACTTTTCCACAAATAAATTTCTTTGCTTCGATAAAAGATATTCCTGAAAATGTAACGGGGCTGTACCTGTCGGCTGACATGTTGAGGTTAGAAACCTCTGATAAGTCGGTTCAAGTAAGTGCCATTACAAAGAACCCCATGTTGGGGAATAAAGAGGTTACTTCTTTAGGAAGTTGGACAACGACAGATCGAAATGTAGCTACGGTAAGTAAAGATGGTCAAATAACCCCAGTTGGAATCGGCCAAGCATATATTTATTTTAAGTATGATAAGTTGGTTGGTGCTGTACTTGTTAATGTTGTTAAGCCTACAAAGCTTATAACTGATGAACCTACAGTTGAACTAATGCCAGGACAAAATTGGCCTGTTAATTTAACCGAAGTATTCACTAATGGAATATCAGATGGTGGTATGACTTTAGTTGAAAATGTAAATCCTAATGATGTCAAATGGACAGTCGAAGATAACAGCATTGCAACGGTTACTGATTCAGGATATATCATTGGAGGTAAGACAGGTAAAACGTTTGTGACAGCTTCCTATCGTTCAGATGTTCTTCCTCCAGTTAAAATTGAGGTTACTGTCACCAATAAGCTTACAACTCCTAGAGTTATTGGTTTGACAGCTTCTCAACCAAACCTCTCTTTAGGAATAGGTGAAGAAACGCCTATTAAAATAAATGCGATTTATAGTGATGGGAGTACTGAGGATGTAACAGGTTCCGTTGAATTGTACTTCGACAATTTCCACGTAGCTTCAGTTTCCCGAAAATATGGTGGTGAATCAAAAGTTATTGGTCAATTAAGTGGCACAACTGTCTTGCATGCTATCTATAATGATTTTCGTTACTTTGTAGATATCCCGGTGGCAGTCACGGATAAAGACGGTCAGAAGCAGGCTCCAAACCCTGAATCAATTTCTGTTACACCAGATATGAAAAATATGGTAGTAAATCAACAGCAGCAATTAGAGGTAAAAACGACCTATTCAGACAGATCAAATTCGACTTCTTATGCGGTATATAAATCATCTAATCCTGATGTTGTTAAAGTAAATAAAGATGGCCTACTTACATCTGTAGGCACTGGTACAACAATTATTACCGTAGATAGCTCTGGATACTCAAAGCAGATTTCAATTGTCGTTTCAAATGAACCTTCTAAAGATTTTGCAAATAAAATTGTTGATCTGATTCCTAGTGAAAATGATATCACCTTTAGTTTATCTGAGCACACGCATTCGTTCTCTGTTAAAGCAAAATATAAGGATGGTTCAACTGCTGACGTTACATCAGACTCAAGATTCACAACATTAGACCCGGACAAAGTTACAGTTAAGAATGGGGTCCTTACAGCAGTAGCAGCAGGAACAACGCAGGTACTTATCGATTACGGAACAAGCACAAAAATCTTGAATGTTTCAATTCTTTCTGGGAATGATGCGTTAATAAAAGATTTAAAAATTGAGTCCTTGCTTGCTTCCTCCTTGGATGTTGTTGTTCAAAAAGA
Source organism: Neobacillus drentensis (assembly GCF_036966985.1). GTDB lineage: Bacteria > Bacillota > Bacilli > Bacillales > Cytobacillaceae > Neobacillus > Neobacillus drentensis_E. The sequence goes on from NZ_JBALSN010000567.1 coordinate 3,201, forward strand.
TAAGCTTTATCCAGTACATGTTTTTGCTCAATACAATGATGGAACTCAAAGAGAAATAACGAATTCAATTCAATGGACAACAGATGAACCTACAGTTGTAAGTGTTAAAGACGGGAAATTTATTGGAATGAATACTGGAAAAACGACGGTTAGTGCAACAATTGCAGGTTTCTCTTCTATTAAAATTCCAGTAAAAGTACAAGATCAAGCTGGACCATTAAATTTAGTAGGAATTGTTAGCGCGGGGATGATAATACAGCCTGAAGCAGGAAATATAGTAGAAGCGATAACTAATAATAGCAATGGGATGATATTACACCCTGAAGAAGGAACTATTGATGCGAACGCGTTTGCTGAATATACAGATCATAATATCGTTCAGGTTGATACAGAAGGGAAATGGGAATCTTCCGACGAAAGTGTAGCAACTGTTGACCAGAACGGAGTCATTACATGGGTCGGCCCTGGTGAAGCATACATCTGGTTCAATTATTATGGTTTGAGAGATGCTATTTGGGTAAGAAACACTAAACCTGTAGATTTATATTGGGCTGAAAACAATAAATGGACAACTAGAAATGTAATGTTAGAACCTAATAAGTCCACTGACATCTCAATTAATGGCTTCTTTGGTCATCATGGCAGAGATGGAAATTGTGATTGTTATAATCTTACTAGCAAAGCAAAATTGACGGTGGCGGACGAATCGGTTGCAACGATTTCTGCTGATGGACATATCATCGCTCACTCTGTAGGAAAAACGACAATAACTGCTACTGTTTTTGGAATGTCAAAGACAATTGATGTTGAAGTTGTAGCAAAGTATCCTACATTTATTAGGGGGATAAGTTCTTCGCCGGGTTATATCGTAAATTCAGCAGGCTCAACAAATGAAGTAGTCATAAATGCTATGTCCAGCGATGGAACGATAAAAGACGTTACAGCTGATGTCAAATGGAATAGTTCTAATTCGGAAGTAGCTGAAGTGACCGCTGATCATAAGATCCTAACGAAGTCTGAAGGAGCCGCTGTTATCATTGCGGAATATGGTGGATTTAAAATCATTATTCCTGTTATCGTTAAACCTAATTAAATAATGTCCATTTAGAATGATTGATGAAGGGATGAATTCGCCGCAATATTCAATATGAAAAGCCAGTACTTTGTGGCCATTCCCCCCAAAAAGTTGAGAAGTAAAAAAAACGGGAGCCGTTTCTATCGAAATGGCTCCCGTTTTTTTAGTTTCATACTTTATATTGTTCACTAATACCCTATCACACTATTAAAAAAGACAGACCCGACATGGGTCTATCTCTTCGACTTTATAAAACTAGAAAGTATGAGCAAGGTCTTTAGCACGGGCAATAGCATTTTCTTTTATTTCCTGTGCTTTATCTGGCATTGCATTATGTCCTTCTACAAATAGCCCTTCGAAAGCCGGAATTCCAAAGAAACTCATCATGATACTTAAATAACGATGTCCCATTTCCAATTGAGCTGCAGGACCTTCAGAATAAACTCCACCGCGTGCTTGAATGTGCAATGCTTTTTTATCTGTTAGTAGTCCAATAGGTCCTTTTTCAGTATATTTGAATGTTTTCCCGGCCACTGAAACCGAATCAAGATAAGCCTTC
>NZ_JBALSN010000568.1:0-3623 GCF_036966985.1 Neobacillus drentensis
ACCCACAAATTAATGCAATTGACCAATTCATTCTTGATAAACATTATCTACGTAAGCATGGAGTTAATGCCTATTATGGACAAAAGTAGTCGATGAGGAACATATTCGCCTTAAACTAAGGTAACTTGTACGTATGAATACTTAAAGATTACCAATTAATAATTTGATAGATAAATATCTTTTATTTAGGAGGAATTACATTGTTAACAACAAAAGCCTATGAATTCTGGTTTGTAACAGGAAGTCAATTATTATACGGAGAAGATGTACTTCGTCAAGTGGAAGCAAACTCAAGAACCATTGTTAATGGTTTGGATGATGATTCCCGAGTCACCTATAAATTAATTTTTAAATCAGTAGTAAAGGATTCAGATTCAATTCGCAAATTGATCCTAGAAGCAAATGCTGACCAAAATTGTGCAGGAATCATTACATGGATGCACACATTCTCGCCTTCAAAAATGTGGATTGCAGGCCTTTCTTCGCTTCAAAAACCTTATATGCATTTAGCTACACAATTTAACCGTGATATTCCTTGGGATTCAATCGATATGGATTTCATGAACTTGAATCAAGCAGCACACGGTGACCGTGAACATGGTTTCATTGCAGCACGCATGAATGTAAAACGTAAAGTTGTTGTTGGTCATTGGGAAAGCCCAGAAGTAAGAGAACGTGTGGGCAGCTGGATGAGTACAGCTGTAGCGTTTGAGGAAAGCAAAAACCTTAAGATTGCGAGATTTGGTGATAATATGCGCCAAGTTGCTGTAACTGAAGGTGACAAAGTAGAAGCACAAATTAAGTTTGGCTGGACAGTTAATGGTTACGGTGTTGGTGACCTGGTTCAACGCATAAATGATGTGACTGAACAAGAAGTGGATCAGTTAATGGCTGAATATGAACAGCAATATGATATTACTCCTGAAGGACTTACTGATGGTCCGGTTCGCGATTCCATCCGTTATCAAGCTAGAATTGAGCTAGGCATGAAGGCATTCTTAACGGAAGGCGGCTACACAGCATTCACTACTACTTTCGAGGATTTACATGGCATCCGTCAGCTTCCTGGTTTAGCGGTACAGCGTTTAATGGAACAAGGCTATGGTTTTGCTGGTGAAGGGGACTGGAAAACGGCTGCTCTTGTAAGATTGATGAAAATTATTGCAGGCAACGAAGGAACTTCCTTCATGGAAGATTATACGTATCATTTTGAGCCAGGGAATGAAATGGTTCTTGGTTCTCACATGCTTGAAGTTTGCCCAACCATCTCTGCCACTCGTCCAAAAATCGAGGTTCATCCACTTGGAATTGGCGGCAAAGAAGACCCTGCCCGAATTGTATTTGATGGAAGAGGCGGTTCTGCATTGAATGCAACCATCGTTGACCTTGGACATCGTTTCCGTCTTCTTGTTAATGAAGTGGATGCTGTACAGCCAGAAAAAGACATGCCAAATCTCCCTGTTGCCCGGGTATTATGGAAAACCCAACCATCCTTAAGTCAAGCCGTTGAAAATTGGATTCAGGCTGGAGGGGCTCACCATACTGGCTACTCTTACAAAGTAACAACTGAACAGTTGAGAGACTTTGCTGAATTGACTGGAATTGAGATGGTCGTAATTAACAACGATACTAAAACAGAATCTTTCAATAATGAATTACGTTGGAATGAAGTCATCTACCGTAAATAGTAAAAAAGTTAAGATGATTTAAACATAAATAATGAACAAAACAAGGGGCTATTAGAGATAGTAGCCCTAATTTTCAGCTTTAAGGTTTGGGAGGGAAATAACATGAAGCTTGATATAAAAAACGTCATTCAAAGCGGAAAAACAGTTCTTGGTATTGAACTTGGTTCAACCCGAATTAAAGCCGTTCTCATAGGAGAAGATCATACACCGATCGCATCAGGCAGCCATGACTGGGAAAATAGCTATGTGAATAATATCTGGACCTATAATGTAGAGGATATTTGGAAGGGTGTACAAGACAGCTATCAAAAGATGGCCAACGAAGTGAAACTGCAATATGGCGTCACCTTACAATCAGTAGGAGCAATCGGTTTTAGTGCGATGATGCATGGCTATATGACATTCAACAAAGAGGGAAAGCTTCTGGTACCATTTCGCACCTGGCGTAACAATATTACCGAAAAGGCTTCAAAAGTACTCACAGAACTGTTTAACTACCAAATTCCTCAAAGATGGAGTATTGCTCATCTATATCAAGCTATTTTGAATCAGGAAGAACATATTGCTGACATTAGCTTCCAGACAACACTCGCTGGTTATATCCATTGGAAACTGACCGGACAGAAGGTTCTGGGAGTTGGTGAAGCTTCCGGTGTATTTCCAATTGACTTGAATACGAGGAACTATAATCATAGAATGATCGATCAATTCAATGAATTGATTGCACCTAATAATCTACCTTGGAAACTTGAAGATATTCTGCCTAAGGTTTTGGTCGCGGGTGAAAACGCCGGTGTCCTTACAGAAGAAGGAGCAAAACTTTTGGATGTTACTGGAGAGCTGAGGGCTGGTATTCCACTTTGTCCGCCTGAAGGTGACGCAGGAACAGGTATGGTCGCAACAAACAGCGTAGCGAAGCGTACTGGTAATGTTTCTGCCGGAACTTCTGTTTTTGCAATGGTTGTACTGGAAAAGGAACTGTCCAAAGTCTATTCCGAGATCGACCTTGTTACCACACCTACTGGTAACTTGGTAGCTATGGCTCATTCTAACAACTGTTCTTCAGACTTAAACGCATGGATTGGATTGTTTGACGAATTTTCAAAAGCAATGGGTATGGAAGTTGACATGAATAAGTTGTATGGAACTCTCTATCATTTGGCTCTTCATGGAGATTCGGATTGCGGCGGCTTACTGGCTTATGGCTATCTTTCCGGTGAACACATTACCCACTTCGAAGAAGGTCGTCCATTGTTTGTTCGTTCAGCAGATAGCAATTTCAACCTGGCCAATTTCATGCGTGTTCATTTATTTACAGCATTGGGTGCGCTGAAAATTGGTATGGATATTCTTCTCAAACAAGAAGAAGTAAAACTGGATGAAATCCTAGGTCATGGCGGCTTGTTTAAGACCAAAGGTGTTGGCCAGAGTATCATGGCCGCTGCTCTCAATGTTCCTGTTTCCGTTATGGAAACGGCAGGAGAAGGCGGAGCTTGGGGGATCGCCCTGCTTGCCTCTTATATGATTAACAAAGCGGATAATGAAAAGTTGGAAGAGTATTTAAGCCATAAAGTATTTGCAGAAAAAGCTGGTATGACTATGTCTCCAGATCCTAAGGATGTAACAGGCTTTGAGCATTTTATGAAACGTTATACCAAGGGACTAGCAATCCAAAGAGCAGCAATAAACGCATCTTAAATAAAGATTAAAGATGAAGTTAAAATCTTATAATAATTCTCAAAAAGCAATGTTTTACGACATTGCTTTTTGGTATTATACATATTATACAAAAGTCTATATATCGACATTAAATGCGTATAACTAGTTGGATAACCTAGAAAATTTTATTGATAACATCTTTTTTGAAAGGGTATTCATTATTAAAAATCAATTTTTTACTTCATAAAAAGAATTAACAGGAGGGATAGATCATTT
>NZ_JBALSN010000569.1:0-8029 GCF_036966985.1 Neobacillus drentensis
GTATTTAAATATTCCTTATTTCGAATTACTAGATGGTGTTGAAGAAATCATTGATAAAATTCCTACTGATAAAGAGGTATTAGTGGTTTGTGCAAAAGAAGGATCATCGGTAATGGTAGCAGAAATGCTTTCAGATGAAGGATTTAACGTGTCATACCTTAAGGATGGAATGAAAGCATGGAGTGAACATTTAGAACCTGTTAAAGTGGGAGACCTAAATGATGGTGGCGAAATTTATCAATTTGTTCGAATCGGTAAAGGCTGTTTATCTTACATGGTTGTTTCAAACGGTGAAGCAGCCCTGATTGATGCAACACGTATGACTGATATTTATCTTGATTTTGCTGAAAGTATCGGTTCAAAAATTACTCATGTATTTGATACGCACCTTCATGCTGACCATATTTCTGGCGGGCGAACCATTGCTGAGAAAACTGGAGCAACTTACTGGCTTCCACCAAAGGATGCAACAGAAGTAACCTTTGATTATCAAGCATTAGAAGACGGTAATGACATTACCATCGGAAATACGACAATTAATATTCAAGCACTATATTCTCCTGGTCACACGATTGGCTCCACTTCCTTTGTATTGGATGAAAAGTTCTTGCTATCAGGTGATATTTTATTCATTGATTCAATCGGAAGACCAGACCTCGCAGGTAAAGCAGAGGATTGGGTAAGTGATTTAAGAGAATCTCTATATAAACGTTACAGAGAATTATCAAAAGAACTTATCGTTCTGCCAGCACACTTTATGATTGTTGATGAGTTAAATGATGATGGAAGTATATCAGAAAAATTGGGGACACTTTTTACCAAAAATCACGGGCTCAATATTGAAGATGAAAATGATTTTAGAAAATTGGTGACAGAAAACTTACCTGCACAACCAAATGCGTACCAAGAAATTCGTCAAACAAATATGGGGAAAATTAATCCATCCATTGATCACCAGCGAGAAATGGAAATTGGACCAAATCGCTGTGCAGTTCGTTAAGCTTAAAAATAGGAGGGAATATTGAAATGGAAGCAACAAAAGTATTAGATGCAAAAGGATTAGCATGTCCAATGCCGATTGTAAAAACAAAAAAAGCCATTGGGGAACTAGAACCAGGTCAAGTTTTAGAAGTCCACACGACTGACAAAGGGGCAAAAAATGACCTAACAGCCTGGGCTAAATCGGGTGGACACGAGTTATTAAATCATGAAGAAGAAAATGACGTGTTAAAATTCTGGATTAAAAAAGGTTAAAAATAATGGGGAACCAATCAAGGTTCCCTTTTCTAAAGAGGAGGACATCATGGATTTTAGCTTAATGATTACGATCTTCCTAGTTGGGTTTGCAGGCTCTTTTATTTCGGGGATGTTAGGGATAGGTGGAGCTATCATCAACTATCCGATGTTGTTATATATTCCAGTCATGCTTGGTTTGGGTCATTTTACAGCACATGAAGTTACAGGTATTACAGCCATCCAAGTATTTTTTGCAACAATTGGTGGTGTTTTGGCTTACCGTAAGGGTGGTTATATAAATAAAACACTTATTGTATATATGGGTATAAGTATTTTAATTGGAAGTTTTATTGGGGGATTTGGGTCCACTCACATGTCGGAAATTGGAATCAACATTGTATATGGCATCTTAGCGTTGACAGCTGTTATCATGATGTTTGTCCCAAAGAAAGGAATTGATAATATTCCGTTGGAACAAGTCAAGTTTAACAAAGGGCTAGCAGCACTACTATCTTTCATTGTGGGGATTGGGGCTGGTATTGTAGGAGCCGGAGGAGCATTCTTGTTAGTGCCAATTATGCTTGTTGTGTTAAAGATTCCAACAAGGATGACCATTGCCACTTCCTTAGCCATTACACTTATTTCATCGATTGGGGCTGTTTCCGGTAAAATCGCAACAGGACAAGTGCCAATTTTACCTTCACTAATTATGGTTGTTGCAAGTTTAATAGCTTCACCAATAGGAGCAAACGCTGGAAAAAGAATTCATACCAAAGTGTTGCAAATCATATTGGGGAGTTTAATTTTGGCTACTGCAGTGAAGACATGGATAGGAATTTTATAACTTTGGGTATTTAGTAAAAAGAAAGGAGGGGGGAGGTTCTAGTGGCACAAAAAGCCATTAGAACCTTCCCCCCGGCATCTCGTGGTTCCAACATTGCATTAATTGGTGTATGCCATTTTCAATTTGATCCAATGGAATGCCGCCGAAGCCCAATAAAAAAGTTGGATATTGATAGTCAATAGGACTTAACAGATAATCGCTTACTGGATAGATGGCAATATGGGCCTTAGCGGCTATTTGTTTTAACTGATCTTCCCTTTTTGATAGTGGAACGGAAATTAAAATGTGCATTCCTGCCAGGTCTCCTGTGATCATAACATCCGGATAATACGTTTCTAATATCTGGGTTAATTTTTCATGTTTTTTGCGATAAATTTTCCGCATCCTGTTTAAGTGTTTGGAAAAATAGCCATCTCTCATAAAGTCAGCTAGTATATGCTGATCGAATCTCGGTACGGTTGATGAGTAAAAACTGAATGTCTCTTTATATTTTTGCAGTAGGGTTGAAGGTAAGACAAAATATGCAACACGTAAAGAAGGCATTAATGATTTGGTAAACGTGCTCAAATAAATAACTTTTCCGTTTTGGTCTAACCCTTGTAAGGCGGGAATAGGTTTTCCGATATAACGAAACTCACTATCATAATCGTCTTCAATGATGTAGCGGCTTTTATCCTTTGCTGCCCAGTTTAATAGCTGTGTTCTTCTTGTTGCGGATAGGACGGCGCCCGTAGGGAACTGGTGGGAAGGGGTAATGTAAACAATATTGGCCTTTGTTTTTTCCAGTTCATCCACGATTAAACCATTTTCATCTACCGGAATAGGGATGGCTCTATTTTGCATTTGTATTTTAGGTATGGCCGAATAGCCAGGATTTTCAAGTGCAAATTTTAAATCATTTCCAAGTAACCTTAGAATCATTGGAAGCAGCTGTTCCGTTCCCGAACCAATGACAATCTGTTCGGGGCTGCAGATAATCCCCCTCGATTGATAAAGATATTTGGCAATTTCCACTCTTAATGCGAATTCTCCTTGCGGGTCTCCAATTTCCAACAACTCTTTTGAACTGCTATCATATACATTTTTAGCATATTTTCGCCAAAGTGAAAAAGGGAAGGAGTCTGCATCAATTTTTCCGGGATGGAAGTCAAATTGAACTTTTTTTTCCTCGACCTTTCCTACAGGCATGTTTAGGAGTTCTTTTTCAATATAAGGTAATTCGTCGATCTCCTCCACGAAAAAACCAATGCGGGGTTTGGATGCCACATAGCCTTCTGCCATGAGCTGGGCATAGGCAATTTCAATGGTAGTTTGGCTGATATTTAAAAATCCTGCTAACTTTTTCTTCGATGGCAATTTGGTTCCCACTTCAATTTGTTTTTGAATAATGGCATCTTTGATCCCATTATAAAGCTGTTCATACAATGGTTTTTCTGTACCATTATCCAACTTAAACATTAGCATATCCATTCGCAATTCCCTCCAACTGACCACATTATTTTTCATAAAACTGAACCTTTTCATGTAGTCAATTTCTATTATACTAGTAATTATCAAATGAATGGAGGTTTTTTTTATGAAACTAGTAGGAACCGAAAGAGTAAAACGTGGAATGGCTGAAATGCAAAAAGGCGGCGTTATTATGGATGTCATTAATGCCGAGCAGGCAAAAATAGCTGAGGCTGCCGGTGCGGTTGCGGTTATGGCGTTGGAGCGGGTACCTTCTGATATTCGCGCAGCTGGTGGGGTAGCCCGGATGGCAGATCCTCGGATTATGGAAGAAGTAATGAACGCTGTAAGCATTCCAGTAATGGCAAAAGCACGGATTGGCCACATTGTCGAAGCACGTATATTAGAAGCAATGGGAGTCGATTACATAGATGAAAGTGAAGTATTGACACCTGCGGATGAGGAATACCATTTATTAAAAAGCGACTATACCGTACCTTTTGTTTGCGGGTGCCGCGATTTAGGGGAAGCTGCACGTCGCATTGGCGAAGGAGCATCTATGTTACGGACAAAAGGGGAACCGGGAACCGGAAATATAGTCGAGGCGGTTCGTCATATTCGCAAAGTGAATGCCCAAGTAAGACGCGTTGTCGGTATGAATACGGACGAATTAATGACGGAAGCAAAAAATTTAGGAGCACCATTTGAATTATTGCTAGAAATTAAAAAATTGGGAAGGCTGCCTGTTGTCAATTTTGCTGCCGGCGGGGTGGCGACACCTGCAGATGCCGCTTTAATGATGGAACTTGGAGCTGATGGTGTATTTGTCGGATCAGGTATTTTCAAATCCGATAATCCAGAAAAATTCGCACGTGCCATTGTAGAAGCAACAACAAACTACCGAGATTATAAACTGATTGCCGAAATTTCAAAAGAGCTGGGGACACCGATGAAAGGTATTGAAATTTCCTCGCTAGATGCAAAAGACCGTATGCAGGAACGTGGTTGGTAATATGCTGAAAATTGGGGTACTTGCATTACAAGGTGCAGTCAGAGAGCATATAAGACAAATTGAAGAACTTGGCTGTAGGGCGATTTCAGTTAAATCGGCTGAAGATCTAAAAGAATTGAATGGTCTTGTACTGCCTGGCGGAGAAAGTACAACAATGCGGAAACTGCTGGACCGATACGAGTTGCTTGAACCCATTCGTGCTTTAGCCGGCGGGGGAGTTCCGATGTTTGGAACATGTGCAGGCCTGATTTTACTGGCAAAAGAAATCGTTGGCTATGATACGCCACATCTGGGCGTGATGGACATCGTGGTCGAACGCAATTCATTTGGTCGCCAAGTTGATAGTTTTGAAGTCGAGATGCCCATCAGAGGAGTAGGAGAGGATATTCCTGCTGTTTTTATCCGGGCACCGCATATCGTGGCTGCAGGTGAGAATGTTGAAATTCTGGCAAAACATGAAGAGCGCATTGTTTTAGCGCGGGAAGGTCAATTCTTAGGTTGTTCCTTTCATCCGGAATTAACAGGAGATCTTAGAATTATGAAGTATTTTATTGAAATGGTGCGAGAGAATACAAATGTTTTAGCTCATTAGATGCTGCAGGGACGCCGATTGGTTTTAAAGACCAGTCGGCGTTTTTTTATGGTTATTGTGATTAGAAATTCTAAATTTGAGAAACCGTCTACGAAAATAAGGAGCACCTTTACTCACAACATCGTCGAAAAGAATAAATAATGACGCTCAAAGTATTCAAACCAGACATAATTACAGTAAATTTCTTTTTAAAGGACATAGAAAAACTGGACGATGTTGGGTTATGGATGAGGTATGTAACAAAACAAAACTAAGTGTCCAGCGACACAAATTTACCTACATTAAAAACCTTGATACATCAAGGTTCTTTTGATTTATGTAGGGAGATTTGTACCTTTATATTAGGACACAAATTTACCTACATAATCAACATACGACACAAATTTACCTACATGATAGACAAAAATAAATAAAAACTCTATTCTGCTTTTTACTGCTTAGATTCATTTTTTGCGACACAAATTTACCTACAAAAACAGAATTAAAGAAAAAGGTTAAATTATCTAAAGGTTCATTGTTCCGATATGATAGTTCCGTGAAAGGTGGAAATATAATTTTGTATGGGGAATTAGGGTACTTTACAAAGGTTTCGAAAGAGATATTACTATTATTAATACATTTAGTGGCAAAACAGTCGCAATTGAGGCTTCTAGGACAGCTGCAAATTTGTATGAAGGAAGCCTTGGTTATTGGTTGAACAAATAGTCCAGTATTACATCCAACGTGGCGGCTACTTTAATTCATATAGAATATGCTGAATATTGAGGCAGCAATGGAGAGATTTCAGTCTAATAAATCAACTCTCAGGATTCAATATTGTGTTTTTGATGTCATTTATTATGCAGGGGACAAAGTTACCAACCTGCCTTTAGTAGAAAGAAAAAAATTATTGGAATCTTTCTTACCTCAATCAAATGAGATCGTCATGGTTCAGTGGATGGTCGGACATGGGGAAGAGTACTTTCATCTTATTCAGCAGCATGATTTAGAGGGAATAGTGCTTAAGAGAGCCAATTCTACGTATCAAGTTAATAAGCGATCGCACGACTGGTTAAAAGTGATTAATTATAAATATGCAGATGTCTATATAACAGGGTTAAGGAAAGATGATTTTGGCCACCTACTTAGCACGTATGAAGGGGATAGTCTAAAACCTTCAGGTGTAATGGAATTCATTAACCAAAAGGAAAAAATGAAGTTCTTTGCTAGATACCAGGATTTAATAATCGGCGAAGATAAGAAGTTTGTTTTTATCAAGCCAAAATTACAGTGTCGAGTAAAATTTAGAAATTATACAAAACAGGGGTTATTACGGATCCCATCGTTCGTTGAATATATTTCCTAGTTAGAGTCTTTTATTGACTCTTTTTTATTTGTTTAAAGACATTAAATAACGAAGTAAAAGGACCAAGTATGGTTCCTTTTTCAACTCAGTCAAATTGGATACCCGATTAAATTTAACCTAAAATGGTTATTGACAAATAAAATAATAAGTATTATTATTATCTCATATTCAAGATAAATTAATTCAAGATTTTTAAGGGGGGTGAAAGTAATGGAGAGGAAATGCAATAATCTGCCCTTTCTGATATTAATGCAAACATCTAAAGCAATTCATGATCGAATAAAAGAAGAAATGGCAAAAAACAAGCTTGGTATTACGGAATTTTCTGTTTTAGAGGTACTTTATCAAAAAGGGAAACAAACCATTCAACAAATTGGAAAAAGCATATTAATCTCCAGTGGTTCCATGACCTATGTTATAGATAAGCTAGAGCAAAGACGCTTATTAAGCCGACATGCCTGTCCAGATGACCGCCGTGTAATACATGTGACGTTAACTGAAGATGGAAATGAATTGATGAACGAAATCATGCCGAAATATCATGAGTTCATTAATCAAATGTTTGATTCACTAGATTCTAATGAGGCAGAGGCATTGGTACAACTATTGAAAAAAGTAAGGTATAAAATTTAGACTTGCATTTTTTTAAAATAAATATCTCGAATTCGAGATAAAAACATTTAGGAGGATTTTAAAGTGATGAATATTGGTTTATTAATAATTCGTTTGGTAATTGGAGTATTGTTTATCGGGCATGGTGCTCAAAAATTGTTTGGTTGGTTCGGTGGCTACGGATTAAAAGGAACTGGTGGATGGTTTGAATCAATTGGAATGAAACCAGGAATTACAATGGCACTATTCGCTGGATTGTCAGAACTAGTAGGAGGCATCTTGTTTGCACTAGGACTATTAACACCACTTGCTGCCATTTTAATCGCAGGAACTATGGTAATGGCTATTATAAAGGTTCATGCTTCTAACGGATTATGGGCAACATCTAATGGATATGAATATAACTTAACTTTGTTAGCTGTAGCTATTGGTATAGCATTAATCGGTCCTGGTCAATACGCTTTAGATGCATTTTTATTCTAAAGTATCTCGAATTAGAGAATCTTAAATTATATGTTATTTTATAAGTTTTAATTAGTGGATTAGAAACAAAATAAGGTATCAATTTCTTTCAATAAATAGATTTTACATCAAAAAGGAGTGTTAAAAATGAGTAAGAAAACAATGGGTATTCACCATATCACAGCAATCGTCGGTCATCCACAAGAGAATGTAGATTTCTATGCAGGAGTTTTGGGATTACGTTTGGTTAAGCAAACTGTCAATTTTGATGATCCAGGTACTTATCACCTTTATTTCGGTAATGAAGGTGGAAAACCAGGTACCATTATTACATTCTTTCCATGGGCAGGAGCTCATCAAGGAATCATTGGAGACGGTCAAGTTGGTGTCACTTCTTATGTTGTTCCTAAAGGTGCCATGGGATTCTGGGAAAAAAGACTAGAAAAGTTCAAAGTTCCTTTTACTAAAATGGAACGC
>NZ_JBALSN010000569.1:8056-9088 GCF_036966985.1 Neobacillus drentensis
TGAAGTTGCAATCAAAGGTTTTGGCGGAGCAACTCTTTTATCAACCCAACCTAGTAAAACAGCCGAATTGTTAGAAAAAGTAATGGGATTGGAATTAGTCGGTAAAGAAGGAGATTTTGCTCGCTATCGTTCAATTGGTGATATTGGAAATATTATCGACATCAAATTAACTCCTATAGGACGTGGACAAATGGGTGTTGGAACAGTCCATCACATTGCATGGAGAGCTATTGATGACGAAGATCAATTAGATTGGCAAAAGTATGTTTCAGCGAATGGATATGGTGTTACTCCTGTACAGGATAGAAACTACTTTAATGCCATTTACTTCAGAGAGCATGGAGAAATACTCTTTGAAATTGCTACAGATCCTCCAGGTTTTGCTCATGACGAATCTCTAGCGACTATGGGAGAAAAATTGATGTTGCCATCACAGTATGAGCCTCACAGAACAAAAATTGAACGAGTTTTATTACCGTTTGAAGTAAGAGAACTAGACTGATTTTACGAAAAGGAATGATTTCTTTGCTTTCAATCGATCCATCTTCATTGTCCGAACGAGATAATTATAAATTCCTTATTGGAAGTATCATACCTAGACCGATTGCTTTTGTTACAACTAAATCTAAAGAAGGTGTGCTAAACGGTGCACCCTTTAGTTACTTTAATATCGTATCATCCAATCCCCCGATGATTTCATTATCCATTCAGCGGTCATCGGGGAGAAAAAAGGATACAGCAAGAAACATATTCGAGTCAAAAGAATTTGTTGTTCATATCGTGGATGAACAAAATGTTGAAAAAATTAATAAAACAGCTACAAACCTTCCTCCTGACGAGAGTGAGATTGACTTAGCAAACTTAACTCCAGTTGAAAGTACGAAGATTTCAGTTCCTGGAGTTAAGGAAGCAAAAATCAGAATGGAATGTTCGTTGGAGCACTCTTTGGAACTAGGAGGCTCGGATTCGCCTGGGTGTGATCTGATTATAGGGAAAATCGTTCAATTTCATATACAAAGTGATATTTATGAA
>NZ_JBALSN010000570.1:0-5436 GCF_036966985.1 Neobacillus drentensis
ACTGTCATTTCTGCACGTGTTTAAAGAAAAGCCCCTCAGAACGGTCACAGTTCAAAATTAAATTGGGAGCTTTTTTTATAGCGGGGATTTATATTCAAAAGCACAAAAAAATCTTTTTATCATCAAACCGATTGAAAACTTTGTCCGTTTCCTTTAATGTAAACAACCATATTAGAGGAGGAACTTAAATGAAAAAGTACGCTTATTTCTTTTCCGTCTTCTTTTTAATCTTTTTGTTAGCTGCTTGCAGTAATGGGACAAAGGAAGCTACAAAAGAGGATAACCCAAAAAGTGACACCTCAACTATTGATAAAAGGAGTACAAATGCGAGTTTACAATTATTAGAGGAAGAAAAGGTAGGAAAATACTTAGCAGATTCAAAAGGAATGACGTTGTATTATTTTACAAAAGATCAAATAGGTAAAAGTGTTTGTAGTGGAGATTGTTTAGTCAACTGGCCGGCGTTTACTGCTTCACATTTTGATGTTCCAGAAGGATTTAACAAAAGTGATTTTGGTATAATCAAGCGAGAAGATAATGGGGTCGAACAGGTGACATACAAGGGATACCCACTATATTATTGGATCAAAGATAAAGCAAAAGGTGATGTAACAGGTCAGGGTGTAGGAGATGTGTGGTTTATTGTTAATGCAGAAACCACTTTCAAATAGCATTAGGCTTATATATTTCCAAATTTCGGTGCATTTGTTTAAGAAAGCTGCCAATGGCAGTTTTTTTTGTGTGAAAAGGAAAATACACTAGCAAAAATCCAGTTAATAGGTTAATATTTTCCAATAAAAGGTCCTAAGGGGGGATATTGTTTGGAAATAAAACTCGATGATTTAACCGGAGCAGATGTTGCAAAATTGATTGGTGAACATCTTCATAATATGAAACAGAATTCACCGCCAGAAAGTATCCATGCTCTAAATCTTGATCAATTGCAAAAACCGGAGATTACTTTTTGGTGTGCATGGGAAGGGAAGGAATTACTTGGGTGTGGGGCTTTAAAAGAACTTGATCACCAGCATGGGGAAATCAAATCGATGCGAACTTCATCCTTCCATCTAAGAAAAGGAGTAGCTAAACAGATGCTCCAACATATTGTTGAAGAAGCAAAACAGCGCGGCTATAACAGACTGAGTTTAGAAACGGGTTCAATGGATGCTTTTGAGCCTGCGAGAAGGCTATATGCCAGCTTTGGGTTCAGCTATTGTCAGCCATTCTCGGATTACACCGACGACCCCAATAGCGTATTTATGTCAAAAGAATTATAAGTTTATTGGGGAGGAATTGAATATGGATCACGAATTGAAAGAGGTTATCAAAAAGTGTGACCTTTCCATTAATTAAAACTTCGAGGAGTTAAAGTCGAACTTGTGGAGGAGTCCTACACTTCTGGCACGTGCCCTTCATGCGGAGAATTCCATAAACAATGGAATAGAAATTTCCACTGTCGATGCGGAGCAGAAGGACATTGGGATGAAGTCGGTGCCATTAATATTTTGGATAAGTCTGTCCATAAACAGCTAACGAAAAATAGAGAACTACCTAAAATAGAAGATACAAAGTATCGCCGAGTCCTTTTAGCTCCCATTTTCTCGCATAATGAAGCTAAAAGGGCAGTGGCGTAGTGCCTATGATTGGGCTACGGTATGTGGTTATTACTACATGTCGTAATGAACTGGAGAAGTAGTAAGACCTGGAAGCCCCGGCCAAAAGGCAGCTTTGATGAAGGTTTAAAAAAGTATCCCCTGGATTTATCCATGGGGCGAAGTCAAAATATGGATATTAGAGGGGGAAGGATTTTATGGATACTTCTAACAAAGATTCAAATCAGGAAACTGCAATGGAGAACGATCCCCGTTTTGAAGATAGGACTCCTTTTAATGATGTCATCAAGCACGGTGATATTGTACAAGGTTTTCAAGCCCCAAAGAGCGTCGAACAAATGCCAAAATGGTATCGGAATCCCCGGAGAATTCTTATAACCACCAGCCTCCTTATTTTCATTGGAGTCGTAATCTATCAACTGATCGATTTTTTTATCGCGATTACCTCTTAGAATCGATTGTTTACACAATACAACAAAAATAAGAGGTGAAAAATTCACCTCTCCATGATTCTGAAGATTACTACTTTTCTCGATGTGGGAACATTTGGTGCCATTGCTGCCATGTACCATGTGGATGTTGATGATGCCACTGCTCCCAAGGCATAAATTGAGAATGTGATTGACCATGTCCGTGAGTCATTCATTTCACCTACTTTATTATAAATTCTATATAGCTTATGCAAAGCATGTTTTTAAGGGTATATTTCATGTGAATTTTGGCAGGATTAACGAATGGTTCGGATATGAATTATAAAAGAAGCTGTCTATACTTAAAAAGACAGACATAAAAAGAACGCACATATTAAATTACATCTAACATGTACGTTCTTTTTCATGTTTATCGCTTTTTCTTTTTGGAATTATCGACAACAAATTTACTTTTTTTATTAACGACCTCTAATGTAACTTGAACATGAACATGTAGTTCATCAACATTTTTAACACTAGATACCTTTGCTTTACGCCCTTTAATTTTTAACTCTTCACCTTCGGTTGGAACACGTTGAAGCAGCTGAGTTAATAAAACATTATTGTTTTCAATAAAATGAACAGCATACATGTTGGTCTCACCTATTTCTTATGGTTTGTGATTCATAAAAAATGCTCATATAAAATATATGAGTTAGTTGAAGTGCACATTACTAAAAAAATATTTGAAAACGGCTGCCCGTACCAACGGACGAAATGGGTGAGATAAGAAGTTTACTATTAATATATAATTATGGTAAAAATAGGTAGAGATATAAGAGTTAATAATGGGGTGAAATATGGAAAATCAAAATGCATCTTTAAGTAGACAATATGATATCGATTGGATTCGCGTTTTAGCTACAATGGGAGTATTCCTTTATCACTGCTCTATGTTTTTTAATCCATTTCCATGGCATGTTAAAAATAATCATTTGGATTCAAGTAGTATTTTAGTATTTTCGCTGTTTGTTGGGGCTTGGATCATGCCGATCTTTTTAGCCATTTCGGGGAGCAATGTGTCTTTTGCCTTAAAAAAGCGGCAAACATCCGCTTATCTTAAAGAACGACTGATTAGACTAGGGGTACCCCTTGTGTTCGGAGTATTTATCTTAACTCCTCCGCAAATCTTTATGGAACGTATGGCCAACAACCAGTTTAGTGGTACCTTCCTAGAATTTTTGCCGCATTACTTTGATGGCATATATTTAGATTTTGGCGGAACAGGTAATTTCGCTTTCTTTGGATTACATTTGTGGTATTTACTTGTACTACTAGTCTTCTCCTTTATTACGTTACCATTATTTAAAAAAGCCCCTAACGGAAGAACATTTGGAATCACCCATCTATATTTACTGCCAATTCTCCTTTTTGTAACCGGGTTAATTAAAACACAAGGATTAGGCGGGTGGGACCTCGTATTCTATCTAGTCATTTTAATTTATGGCTATTATTTTTTCTCGAGTTCAGCATTTAAACCAATATTAAAATCAACCATTAACTATCATTTTATTTTGGCGATAATTACTACAGCCATTTACATCGTATGGTTTATGAAGTCGTTTACTCAACCAGGTTCAGTAGAAGGGATGATCTTTTATCTTGTCAGAACAGTTAATTGTTGGAGCTTGTTGCTTTGCATCTTCTTTCTGGCAGACAAATATTTATCTTTTTCCAATGGTTTCCTAAAGTATGCTAGTGAAGCTTCTATGCCATTTTATGTTTTACACCAACCTGTTATTGTATTTTTAGGCTTTTTCATTCGTGACCTTTCCTGGTCAATTCCAGTGAAACTTATTTTTCTCGTACCGGTTTCTTTTATTTTGATTATAATTTGTTATCATTTTATCATTCGACGTGTTCAGTTTTTAAGATTTACATTTGGGATGAAGGGACATGCAAATAAAAGTGTAACTTTTTCAAAAAATAAAGG
The DNA here is from genome assembly GCF_036966985.1 of Neobacillus drentensis. Classification (GTDB taxonomy): domain Bacteria; phylum Bacillota; class Bacilli; order Bacillales; family Cytobacillaceae; genus Neobacillus; species Neobacillus drentensis_E. The sequence goes on from NZ_JBALSN010000570.1 coordinate 4,017, forward strand.
AGTAAATATTCATGAAAATCCGGCAAATAAAAATTAGTGATGCCGAGCGATTTGTGCATTTAATAATTGCCATGGGTGGAAATGCCAGAAGGAATAACTTTTATAATGCAAGAATGAAATTTAACAAAGCCTATTTTTAAAGGGGATTAGAGTATGTCGCTATCGTTGATTTTTGATATGGATGGAACGCTTTTTCAAACGAACAAAATTTTAGAAATTTCGCTGCAAGAAACGTTTAATCAACTCCGAATAATGAATTTATGGGAAAAAGAAACACCCATAGAAAAATACCGTGAAATTATGGGGGTACCCTTACCAGTAGTTTGGGAAACCTTGTTACCTGACCATACAAATATTGTAAGAGAACAAGCTAATGAATTTTTTCATGAGAAATTAATTACTAATATTAACGAAGGTAATGGTGGGCTATATCCGAATGTAAAAGAAGTTTTCGGTTTTTTAAAGGAGCGGGGTTGTTCCATCTACATAGCTAGTAATGGTCAAGTAGAATATCTGAACGAAATCGTAAAATTTTATCACTTAGATCAATGGGTTAGTGAGACATTTAGCATTGAGCAAATACAAACTCAGAACAAGGCTGACTTAGTCCAAACCATTATGAAAAAGTATAAAATCGAAAAAGGTGCTGTAGTTGGTGACCGATTATCTGATATTATTGCGGCTAAAAGTAATGGACTAATTGCCATCGGCTGCAACTTTGACTTTGCTCAAGAAGGAGAAATGTCTCAAGCAGATATAAAGATTGATAGTTTACAGGAATTAATGAGTTTGGAGTGCATCTTAAACTAATACATTTAATCAGAATAAACAGAGAGGGGAACTTGAATTTGAGTGGGATTGCAAAGACACCAGAACCACCTTATTACGCTGTTATTTTTGCTTCACAACGAACAGAAGGGGACAGAGGGTATGAAAGAATGGCGGACAAAATGGTGGAGTTGGCAGCAAAGCAAAAAGGATTCCTAGGACTGGAAAGTGCGAGGGATGAACAGTTAGGAATTACAGTTTCCTATTGGGATACTTTAGAGTCCATCAAAGAGTGGAAGGAACATGCCGCCCACAAAATAGCACAAGAAAATGGGAAATCAGAATGGTACAAGAGCTTTTCCCTTAGAGTATGCCGTGTTGAGAGAAATAATTTTTTTGAAATGTAAAATTGTTAATCAGGAGTGGGAATGAGTAGAAGTTAAGTTTAAAAAAAGTTTCATCTGCCATTTAAAGCAGGTGAAACTTTTTTTAGACTAATATCTTCACATCTATAATTCTTACAAAACGTACTAAAGATGAATCAATCTTAAAAGTCCCTTGATCATTTTTCACGATAAAGTATTTGTTTTGATTCATCTTTTCAACTACTTCTTGTTCAACATCTTCTTTTTTGACATTAGATTCTTTAAAT
>NZ_JBALSN010000571.1:0-2016 GCF_036966985.1 Neobacillus drentensis
AGGAAATGTTCCTTGCTATATTGAAAAAACAGCAAATATCAAAAGGGCTGTTAACGACATTATCCTGTCGAAAACCTTTGATAACGGGATGATCTGCGCTTCTGAACAAGCATTAATTATTGATGAAGAAATTTATGATGAAGTGAAACAAGAAATGATTTTAAATAATTGTTATTTCCTTAATGAAGAAGAAAGATTAATGGTAGAGAAGGCTGCCATTTTTGAAAAGACGAATACGATTAATCATTTAATTGTCGGATTACCAGCCACAATGATTGCCAAATTGGCAGGAGTGAATGTTCCAGTGAATACCAAGATTCTCATTGCAGAACTAGAGGGTGTAGGGCCAAAATATGCGCTCTCATGTGAAAAACTAAGTCCGATTCTTGCCTGTTACAAGGTTAATAGTTTTGCAGAGGGCATGCAAATTGCGGAAGAAACCTTGGAATATGGTGGTCTTGGCCATTCAGCCGCTATTCATACCGCAGACCAACGTTTAGTAGATTTGTTTGCACTACGTATGAAGGCAGGGCGAATCATGGTTAATACCCCATCGACGCATGGTGCAATCGGGGATATTTATAATACATCCTTACCGTCATTAACGATAGGATGTGGTACTTATGGAGGGAACTCTGTGTCACAAAATGTAGGAGCACAAAATCTCTTAAATATTAAAAAGGTTGCAAAAAGAAGAACATTTACCCAGTGGTTTAAAGTACCATCACAAATTTTCTTTGAAAAAAATTCAATCCAAATGCTAGCGTCTATTCCAGGAATCTCAAAGGCATTCATTGTTACAAGTAACAGTGCAGTTAAAAATGGCTATGTTGACAAGGTTGTTTACTATCTAAACAAGAACCAAAGGACAATTCAATTTGAAGCATTCTCCGAAATTGAGCCTGAACCTAGCATTGATACAGTAATAAGTGGTGCAGAGCGGATGAGAAGATTTCAGCCAGATTGTATTATTGCTCTTGGCGGCGGCTCGGTGATGGATGCCGCAAAAGCGATGTGGTTATTTTACGAACATCCAGAAACTGATTTTCATAGCTTAACACAAAAATTCTTTGATCCAAGTAAAAGAGTAGTTAAATTCCCAGCGCTGCGTGGAAAAGCAAAATTTGTTGCGGTTCCAACAACATCCGGAACGGGTTCAGAGGTCACAGCCTTCTCAGTTATTTTAGATAATAATACAAATATAAAATATCCACTTGCGGATTTCCAATTGACACCGGATGTAGCTATTATCGATCCACAGTTTGTTATGACAGTTCCGAAGCATGTTACCGCTGACACAGGGATGGATGTGTTGACACACGCGATTGAATCGTATGTTTCCGTATTGGCCAATGACTTGACAGATGGACTTGCATTAAAAGCTATTCAACTTGTCTTTAAGTATTTGCCAATAGCTTACCGAGATGGAAGTAATGAACTTGCCCGTGAAAAAATGCATAATGCTTCTACAATAGCAGGGATGGCTTTCGCCAATTCCTTCCTAGGAATAAACCATAGTCTTGCCCATGTTTTAGGGGCTGAATTTAATATTCCACATGGACGCGCCAATGCGATTCTTTTGCCGCATGTAATCCGTTACAATGCAGCCAAACCAAATAAGTTCATGACATACCCTAAATATGAAAGTTTCATAGCCGATGAACGTTATGCGGAAATTGCTAAAGCGCTTGGGCTTCCTGCGGGTACGACAGAGGAAGGTATTGAAAGCCTAGTCCAAGCAATTATTAAATTAACAAAGGAACTAGAAATCCCGATGAGTATAGAAGCAAGCGGGGTCGGTAAAGAAGTATTTGAAAGCAAAGTAGCAGTTCTCGCTGAACGTGCATTCGACGATCAGGATACGATTGCAAATCCAAAACAACCATTTATAGGTGAACTTGCAGATATTTATCGTCAGGCCTTTAGTGGTATTTAAAAAGAAGGCTGTGTTAAAGAATATTGTTGATTTTGGCATTCTGTTGCTCTTCGTTCCAGGCACGAAGACTCCTGCGGGAG
>NZ_JBALSN010000571.1:2081-4921 GCF_036966985.1 Neobacillus drentensis
AAGTTTAACACAGCCAAAAAGGAAGAAATAAAAAATTCATAAAAGGATGCGAATAGGATGTCTGAGAAAAGAAAAATTGAAAAAGAGCAAGAACCTATCCTTGAATCCACCAATAAGGACAATAAACAAATTGGAGAAAAAGAGGTGAGCGATGCACAACTATCAAGCCTAGACATTCTCTGGCACAATGCATTTCATGAATTAGACGAATGGGCCAAGCGTTCAGACTTCCGAGACGAGGTATTTCTAAAAGAGGCCATGTTTTTTGCTGATAACATCCAAAGGAATCAAGAAAACTTAAAAGAAATGGCAGAGAAATTTAATAAGGAATTAACTGAATGGGAAAGGACCGCAAGAGAGGAATTTTTGATGTCCACCACTAGTCTGCAGCATTTCTTTCCACTTAGGTCATACGAAGAAATAAATGCCCAGATTGACCAACTTCAAAAAAGAACCATGTCAATTCTAAGTACACCTTGCCAAGTTATTAGCAAAAATCAAGCAATGGATAAATATCTTGAAACGATTGAGCAGTATGTGGCCCTTAGGAAAAAAGGCAGGAAGCAATATATCAAGGCTGTTAAACAAGTTGGAAACCTAATCTATGAAAATCAAAAAGGTTTTGTTAATCTATTTGCACGACAAATTAAACCGTTGATGTTTCCATTTAATAAGTACTTGGAGAAAGAAGAAGAGATTACAAATTCCTAAGGAGGCAAAAAGCATATGTCGATGGATAAAACCTATGATCCGTTGCAAGGATTTAGAAGAATAAGTGAAATGTGGGAAAGTCAATTGAATGGCATGCTATACATGATGACTGACAATAATGAGTTCGTGCGACTTCTTAAGGTTGGGACAGATAGTCATGCAAGATATATGGAGCGGTTAAGAAAGAACCAAGAACTCATGGCGGGTGTAATGAATATTCCAACCAAAAAAGATATTGCAAATGTAGCAAAATTATCTCTACAAACCGAAGAAAAAATTGATATTTTAGAGGAACAGGTTTGGAATTTACAGGATAGTTTAGAATCCTTAAATAAGGGAAACGTAGCAATGTTTCAAGAAATGATGACGATTATAAAACAGATGAATGATGAATCAGCTTTCATTCAAACAGAGTTTCAAAATTTAAGACAAGAAATCTCTCAATTAACAGATATTAAACAGGAACTTGCAGCCTTGAAAAATCTTGTGCATCCATTGCAGACAAAAGACAGGGAAAATGAGCTTGTTCTGACTGGTGCTAGCAGTGATGGAAGGGGCTGAGAATAATGATTGCTAAAGCACTAGGAAATATTCCATTAGTTGATTTGAAAAAGGAATCTTTAAGATGGGAACAAGTCTATAAAGTCTTAACAGAACCGAAACCTGATATCGTTCCAACAACGGGAGAAATTATTTGGAAAAAAAATAAATCAACATTATATTATCATCCTGCTAAAGAAAAAAAATATCAAATCCCTGTGTTTTTAGTCTATTCACTGCTAAACAAATCGTATATTTTAGATGTCGGGGAAGGAAGTAGTGTAGTAGGAGGATTAACAGAAAGAGGATATGATGTTTACTTCCTTGATTGGGGTTCTCCAGAGTATGAAGATAGTGATATCACACTTGATAATTATATCCTTGATTATTTAGAAAATGGCGTCAAACGTGCGTTACGACATTCCGGTGCAAAAGAAATATCCATGATTGGCTATTGTTTAGGAGGCACAATTGCCGCTATTTTTACCTCACTAACAAACCTGCCTATTAAGAATTTAGTCCTAGCAACTGTTCCAATTGATTTCAGTATAGGAATCGTTCCGGATAAGTGGTTAAAAGGACTTCAAAAAGGGACAATTAATTTTGATCGACTTTCTGAGGTTTATGGTGTTATTCCATCTGAAATAATGTACGGAATGTTTAGAGGACTTTCACCCGTCTACGTTAGTCCATGGATAAACCTGATTTCCCGTGCACATGATGGTGAATATGTTAAAAAATGGCGGCGGATGGACAAGTGGACAAAAGACTCCGCATCGTTTTCAGGGGCTGCTTTCAAACAGCTATTTAATGATCTCTATAAAGATAACAAACTCTTAAAAGGAGAGCTGACAATTGGCGGCAGGAAAGTAGATTTAAAAAATATCCATTGTTCATTCTTTGTCTTCTCAACATCGCGAGATACTTTGATACTAGAGCAACAAAGCCTCCCTATTATTGATATGGTTTCTAGTGAAGATAAAACGTACGAAGTATTTGAAGGTGGACACGTTTCTTTAGCCTTAACCGGAAAGTTTGCCATCTTCGCGGACAAATGGCTTTGCTCAAGGTCACAAGAAATTTAGGAATTTCTTTATTAAGACAAGAATAAAGTAATAGCGGGAAGGACTCCCCCTCTTCCCGCTATTACTAGTTATGAAGCAGCTTTTTGTTGAGCGAGGAAATTTCTTAAGAGCTTATTAAACCGGTCTTTTGCCTCCAATTTGGCCAGATGGCCGGTATTTCTCATAATAATAAACTCTGAATTTGGAATCAGCTTATGCATCCAAGCCTGAATCCAAACAGGTAAGACAGAGTCGTACTGACCTCCAACAATAAGGGTCGGAACAACTACCATTGGTAATAACGATAAATTATTTACCTCAAAACATGCCACTAATGAGTCAACAAATATCTGAGGTTTTGGTTGGAAAAACTTATTAAATTTTTCAACTGTGTCCTTATTCCATGAATAGAGTGTCATTCGTGCGGCATAATCCGAGTGTTCTTTCATGTATGAAATCTGCTGGAGAAGTTCTTTTCGTGGTTCATATAATACACTTTTAAGTTTCTTAGGAAAATAATGAAAT
>NZ_JBALSN010000572.1:0-3425 GCF_036966985.1 Neobacillus drentensis
GTGCTAAAGAATTCTTTATACTACGAGGAGGATTTAGGATGGGAAAATTACAAGACAAAGTAGCTGTGATAACTGGTGGAGCATCTGGTATTGGGGCAGCAACAGCACGTTTATTTGTTTCAGAAGGAGCCAAAGTGGTTCTTGTTGATTTAAATGAGGAAAAAGGGAAAGCATTTGAGGCAGAGTTGAAAGCACTTAATGCCGAAGCTCTTTTTATAAAAGCAAATATTACGATTGAAGAAGAAGTTGCAAATATCTTTAAACAAACCGTTGAAACGTTCGGCAAAGTGGATGTAGTCTTCAACAATGCGGGGATTGGCCGTGTTCATCCTTCACATGAATTAGAGTATTCAGAATGGCGCAACACCGTAAATGTTGACTTAGATGGCGTCTTTTTAGTAGCACGTGAATCCATCCGTGAAATGCTAAAAACAGGCGGCGGTACGATTGTTAATACGGCATCTATGTACGGTTGGGTTGGATCGCCAGGTTCAGCAGCCTATAACGCGGCAAAAGGCGGCGTGATTAACTTAACTCGTTCCCTTGCACTTGAATATGCTGAACAAAATATTCGTATTAACTCATTATGCCCTGGTTTTATTGACACACCAATTATTCCGGAAGAAAGCAAGCAAGCTTTAGCTGCAGTCACACCGATGAAACGTCTTGGTAAAGCGGAAGAAATGGCAAAAGCAGTATTATTCATGGCATCTGATGATTCTTCATTCATGACTGGTAATAGTTTGATTGTGGATGGCGGGTACACAGCGCAATAATAAATCATATGAACTAAGTAGAAAAGATGACATTTCACCGGAATATATCTCTAATGTGAGATATTTTAATTAAAAGTAATTCGAAAAAATACGCTTTAGACCTTGAAACAAAAACTAAGGGAGGAAATTTCCAATGAGTAATCGTTTTGATGGAAAAGTTGTATTAATTACAGGTGCAGGTTCTGGTTTAGGACAAGCCTCAGCCTTACAGGTGGCAAAAGAAGGAGCGAAACTTTCACTTGTTGATTTAAACGCTGCCTCATTAGAAGAAACTAAAAGCAAACTGTTAGAAGTTGCCCCTAACACAGAAATGCTGTTGATCACTGCGAATGTGGCAGATGAACAAGCAGTTGAACACTATGTAAATGAAACGGTTGAGAAATTTGGGAAAATCGATGGTTTCTTCAACAACGCAGGGATCGAAGGAAAACAAAACCTAACAGAAGATTTTGGCATTGAGGAATTTCAAAAAGTAGTCAGTGTCAATTTAAATGGTGTGTTTTATGGAATGAAACACGTTTTGAAAGTCATGAGAGAACAAGGCTTTGGCTCTATTGTTAATACTGCTTCTGTTGGTGGTATTCGCGGGGTTGGAAATCAATCTGGTTATGCAGCTAGTAAACACGGTGTGGTCGGATTAACAAGAAACTCTGGAATTGAATACGGTCAATATGGAATCAGCATCAAAGCTATTGCACCTGGCGCAATCATGACACCGATGGTCGAAGGCTCATTAAAACAAATTGATCCAGATAACTGGGAAGAGGTAGGAAAACAATTTGTTCAGCCAAACCCAATGAAACGTTTCGGTAAACCAGAAGAAGTGGGTTATTTGGTGGCATTCTTACTATCTGATCAAGCAAACTTCATCAACGCAACTGTTATTCCAATTGATGGTGGACAATCTTATAAATATTAAGAGGTATGGAGAGAGTTCTCCTGTTTCACCTAATCTAACCATCAATTCATATTCTACTGAGTAGATATACAAAACAAATGAGCACGGGAAACGTCCCGTGCTCATTTTATACCTCGATGAATCTTGTTGAATAAAGCAAGGTTCTTTTTTACCAGGCGGAGACTGTTAACACTAGATTGGCAGTCATACATATCTAGGGTTAAAGTTCTAGTCTAAGGACAACCATAATCCCGGTTTGACAAAAGCTAATTAAAGGTGTAGATTATAGATACAGTTAATCGTCGATTAACTGTATCTATAATTGTAGGGGGAATGGAAATGGAACTACGTATTAATTATTATGATATAGCACCTGAAGCACTTAAGATAATGATGGAAATGGAGAAGTACACTAAATTGACTGGAATAGACCGTAAACTCCGTGAACTAATTAAAATCCGTGCTTCTCAAATTAATGGCTGTGCTTTTTGTATTAATATGCATACTGCTGATGCTCGAAAAATGGGTGAAACGGAACAGCGTTTATACTGCGTTGGCGCATGGGAAGATTGTGACTTCTACACGGATGCTGAAAAAGTAGCATTAGAATTAACTGAACATGTGACGTTAGTACCAACTAAGCGAGTACCTGATGAGCTTTATAATCGAGTACGTGTTCATTTTAGTGAAAAGGACTATGTAGATCTTATTATTCTGATCAATCAAATTAATAGTTGGAATCGACTTTCGATTTCAATGGGAAATTTCGCAACTGCGGCAAAATAGAGTTTTTATGTCTATACATTAATCGGGCGCTAACCTTGAAAAGGGATTAGCGCTTGATTTGTAATATAAGGGTTATCAAAAGATAAGAGAAATTGGTTTTAGGAGGGGAAATGAATCGGGATAGGATGTATGTTTTCGGAGCATTTTTTTTTTTGAAATTTATCGGTAATTGGATAAAAACCCCCTTAACTTGCGGGAAAGAGGGGTAAGGGGTGTCTTGATTAACTGTTGCTCTTCTCAAAATATGCACGTGTATCTTGACGTATTTGTTTCGATAAAACAAGATCGAGCTCTTCATTCAGCCATGAAAGGGTCTTTTTACGTAAAAAATTGCGCATATTTTCTTCTGCCTCAAGCATGACTAGATTAATGGTGCAAGCGGAAGTTTCGGAGCAGCAGCTGGAGTTTTGGTTATCTCGAACTAGAAGGCCATTATCTTTTATGTTTTTGCATTGAAAAATGGGCTTTTTCCCTTCAATTGCTTCAATTACATCCCAAAAAGAAATTTCATCTGGGGACCTTGATAATCTATAGCCGCCTTTAACCCCCGGTACTGAATTTACGATACCTGCCTTGGCTAGTTTGGCAAAAATTTTTGAGAGATATGTCTCTGAAATGCCTTGAAAGGCAGATAGGTCCTTGATTCCAATGCTTGAATCTGGAGGAATATCAATTAAATAAACAAGGCAATGCAGGCCATATTCAACTCCAATACTATACTGCATGCAAAACACCTGCTTCCTATTTCAATAAAGAGATTAATAATTATATTAGGTATATTTAATTTTTTTGTCAAACTTACTAATTTGGCTTTTTTTGATTAAAGAAGAAACCAAATCCGTATTATTCCGTCTAAGAATTGAAGGTATTTATACATTTTAAAAGAACTTTATTATTTGTATTTGAAAAAATTTGTTACAAAGGGGGAATGATATGAGAACTTTTCAAGAAAAATTGGAAAAATA
>NZ_JBALSN010000572.1:3465-3628 GCF_036966985.1 Neobacillus drentensis
GAAAAATTGGAAAAATACGCTGCTCTGGCAGTTGAAATCGGAGCAAATGTTCAAAAGGGGCAAATTTTATTTATTTCAGCTTCTATTGAAAGTTATGAGCTTGTAAAATTACTAACAAAAAGAGCCTATGAAATCGGTGCAAGCGAAGTCATTTATGAATGGA
>NZ_JBALSN010000573.1:0-1149 GCF_036966985.1 Neobacillus drentensis
AAATAAAAATTAATAAAGAAAAAATTCACAAATTTTTTAAAATTAGAACAATAATCTATTGAAATTTTTAAAAAAGTGAAATTATTATAAATCAACCATTAAATGCTTTACCTTTTGGTATCCACTGAATAATAACAACTTTTAGAAAATTAAATTTAAAAAAATACGATTGATCTCCCTAATTACATTTATACCTGTTCATAGGAATGGACGGGTAAACATATAAATAGTTACAACGTTCAGTCGAACTTTTGAAACAAAATAGGGGGACAAGGAAGATGAAAATTGCTGCCATCATTTTTTTTATCTTTAGTGCTATCCTTTTATTGGGTGCAATTAAATATTTAATCGAATTAACAAGACCAGGTGTTTATCCACCTAAACAAATTTTAAGAAAAAAAGCTGCTGCTCTATTTGGAGGTGGAGGGATCTTTCTATTAATTGCTGTATTAATCTCTAAACTTATTTAGAGGAATATTAAGAAAAGAACCCCGCTGGGTTCTTTTCTTAATTAAGTCCCGTCGATTATTTTTGAATGACGGAAGGTGTTGTTAATTTAGTTCGTTTCACTATGGATAGGGCTACAGGATACAAAATAATCATAATAATGGTATTTAGTGCGATAGCCGGAAGAACTCCTGCAGCAAATAGTGCAGTGAATGATGCAGGTAAGCCCACTAAAAAGAATGCTGCTGTTAAAAAGATTGTACCTGAAACAAGGGTTCCAATGGCAGTTAAAACGCCAACACTAACAATCGAATTTCGGTATTTTTTTAAAGCTAAAAATAACCCAAGAAAAACTAAAGCAGTGATGGGTTTATCAATGATATTTGGAATTTGTCCGCCTGGAAAACCAGTGGTTAACGCTGACAATACTCCAGTTACAATGGCCAAAAGCATCACACTCTTTAACTCAGGAATAAGGATGATTCCTAAAAACATCATTGCAAGCATCATGTCAGGTTTAATTCCAAGAAAACTAGGCATTACCGTATGCAAAACTACCCCAATCCCAGCTAATAGTGCTAAAACTACAATGTTCTTCGTATTCATTTCTCTTCTCTCCTCTGCTATACTAATCTATTTGTTTCTCCTGCAGTGCACTCATTGCCTGCAGCGAAAAACCTGCTTACATTATAACATAATAAT
>NZ_JBALSN010000574.1:0-2304 GCF_036966985.1 Neobacillus drentensis
TACTCAAAGTTTTCGCCTTCAATTTTCCAATCTATAAAATCACTTTCATTACGCACATCAAAGATAAATAACTCTTCTTTATTAAAAACTTTTTTCGTTACCTCTTTAGAAGTCATTTCATTTACGGTCATCTCTATTTACCCCCCACGGTATAATTTTATTTAAAAAAATATCTGATCCATAAGTCTGCAATCTAATTCTTAAGTGCCAACATGATGCTATCAGGATCAAACCGATTACCATTAATTAATGCTACCTGTTGTGTCACCAGTCCACTGGCTCATTCCTGGAACAACATTAATTACACTAGTAAAACCTTTATCCACTAATTTTTGTGCAGCAAGATCACTGCGGTTTCCTGTCCGGCAGACGACAATAATTTGATCTTGTTTGTTTAATTCATTTATTCTCTCTTCCAATTCACCTAATGGAATGGAGATCGCGTTAGGAATATGATGGAAAGCATATTCTGCAGCTTCTCTTACATCGATTACTACGATATTTTCATTTGATTCAAGCTTTTTTTCAAGTTCTTCATTATTGATAACATTTGGATGATTTCTTTCATTTAATTCATCATTAGAAGATTTGCGAAGGTAGTGCTTTAATACATCGCCTTCTTCGATGGTTCCTAAATAATGATGTCCAGTACTTTCAGCCCATGCTTTCATATCGGCTTTGGATCCTTTATCNNTTTTTTGTTTTTACAATCGGCATTGGACATGCTAATCCTTTTGCATCTAAAATTACGTTTGCTGTTATGATATTCATGATAGACCTCCTGTTTTTATACCTATAAGGGTATTATTTTTATTAAAAAAATTTATTCAACTTTACCTTCCCAAGCAAGCATCCCACCAGCCATGTTAATCACCTTGAATCCATAGCTTTCAAGGAATTGTGTGGCGCGACCACTTCTGCCACCTGAACGGCACACCATAATATACTCTTTTTTTTTTCTAATTCATGCATACGAAATTCAACTAATCCTAATGGAATGTTTGTGGCACCTGGAATTTTGCCATCTGCAACTTCATCCACTTTACGAACATCAATGATATTTAATGTTTTTCCCTCGTTTAATAATGTTTCAACTTCTTTTACTGTAATTTGTTTCATTTTGAAGTTCCTCCTATTATTTTGTTTAAGAACAAGCATGTTGGTAAGAATCTCTTTAACATAAAGAAAGGTATTATATAAACAGATTCACATTTCCTTCCTCTGCATCAGCTAAATATGTTGCTACTCCTGCATAGTCAATGTTATCTAAAAGCTCTTCTTGTTTAAGACCTAACAAATCCATGGTCATGGTACAAGCTACAAGTTTTACTTCCTGCTCTTGTGCCATTTCGATTAATTGTGGTAGTGGCATCGCATTATGCTTTTTCATAATATCTTTAATCATTTTCTGACCGAATCCGCCAAAGTTCATTTTGGAAAGACCCATTTTATCAGCGCCTCTAGGCATCATTTTTCCAAACATCTTTTCCATTAAGCCTTTTTTTACGGGAATATGTTCATCTTTACGAAGTGCATTTAATCCCCAAAATGTATGGAAAATCGTTACTTCATGATCGTAAGCAGCTGCTCCATTTGCGATAATATAAGCAGCCATAGCTTTATCATAATCTCCACTAAATAATACAATTGTAGTTTTTTTCTTTTCTGTCATGTTATGACCTCCCAGATGTAATTTCCTACCTATACCCGTATAGGTATTTATAAATTCAAAAAATTTTTAATTTTACCCCTATGGGTATAAATATTAGTAAAAATAAAAGAGGGTGTCAACCCTTTTTTATCGACTCTTTACTAGCAAATTTACCGCTTCTTTTACTAATTCTTCCATGCTTTTTTCCCCATGCTCATTTGCTTTTTGGACACATTCCACTAAATTGGAACTAACAATTAACCCGATAGTCCGATCAATGGCACTTCTTGTTGCAGATAATTGAGTAATAACTTCTTTGCAGTCCTTGTTTTCTTCCATCATTTTTAAGATTCCTCTTAACTGTCCTTCAATGCGTTTTACCCTATTTTTCATTTGATCATTATAATCCATGTTTTTTACCTCCTCTAAAAATTAGTTTCTATCAAATATCTTATCTTTTATACAAAGTAAGGGGTAAAATGAAAGCTGTTAAAATTTAACATATCATTTAAGCCTCCTTCAATGAAACGATGTCATTGACAAGCTCTATAATATACCCCTATAGGTATAAAGTCAATAGATTCATTTTAAAAAGCTTTCTATCTTGGGAAAGCATCATTTTTAGAAACACGTATCATTTCACTAGGAAAATA
>NZ_JBALSN010000575.1:0-8954 GCF_036966985.1 Neobacillus drentensis
CCGGACCGCCCGCGAACCGCACGTGCCTGGAGCGGAAATCAGCAGGCAAGTTTAAAAGAGCCATTATTATAGATAAACATATTGCATTCAATAACTAGTTTTTGTCCATAATGAAAGCGAATGAAAGATAATTTTATTAAACACAACCATACATACTAAAGAAATCAATTAAGGGTGAAAAAATGGGAAAATATCAAATAATAGCAACTGCGGCCATGGGGCTGGAGGCTTTAGTTGCCAAAGAAGTCCGGGCATTGGGATATGAATGTGAAGTTGAAAATGGAAAGGTCACCTACACAGGGGATGAATCTGCAATCGCTCGCAGTAATTTATGGCTTCGAACAGCAGATAGAATAAAGATAAAGGTTGGAGAATTTAAGGCGTACACCTTTGATGAACTATTTGAAAAAACTAAGGCACTTCCATGGGAGAAATTCTTACCTGAGGATGCTGAATTTCCTGTAGTTGGTAAATCCGTTAAGTCAAAGCTTTTCAGTGTTTCTGATTGCCAGGCAATTGTTAAAAAGGCTGTTGTGGAACGGATGAAACAACACTATAAGCGAAGTACATGGTTTGAAGAAAATGGTGCTTATTTTCGTATCGAAGTGGCATTACTAAAAGACGTTGCTACTATAACCATTGACACGAGTGGTCAAGGGCTGCATAAACGCGGTTATCGAGTGGATCAAGGTGAGGCACCCCTAAAGGAAACTCTTGCAGCTGCGCTGGTTCTACTCACTAATTGGAAAGCAGACCGTCCCTTTATGGACCCATTCTGTGGTTCTGGAACAATTCCGATTGAAGCAGCAATGATTGGGCAAAATATTGCACCAGGCTTTAATAGGGAATTTGTATCGGAACGTTGGAATTGGATCCCAGCGCAAGTTTGGGATGACGCTAGAAATGAAGCGGAGGACTTAGCAAATTACGATCAGCCATTAGATATTTTAGGGACAGATATCGACCATAGAATGGTGAAAATTGCCCAAGATAATGCTTTTGAGGCTGGATTTGGGGACTTGATCCAATTTAAGCAAATGCAGGTTAGAGACATTTCTACAAATAAGCAATACGGTGTCATTGTTGGGAATCCCCCTTATGGTGAAAGACTTGGGGAGAAAAAAGCAGTCGAACAGATGTATAAAGAAATGGGCATTGCATTCAATGCACTTGATACATGGTCTAAATATATCTTAACTTCTAACGAGCAGTTCGAACAATTTTATGGTAAACCCGCGACAAAAAAGCGAAAACTTTTTAATGGCTTTATTCGTACGGATCTTTATCAATATTGGGGAAAGAAACCTCCTCGTCAAGATGATTTAAATTAAGACAAGTAATTCGAATGAATCATTATTTAAGTTGGATTAGATGAAAGTTTTTTTGGGGAGGGTACCATGCAAAAACGTATGCCATTTGAGATTGCAAAAACTGAGTCCTTTTATGAAAAATTGGGTGAATGGATCGGTGACTTATTCTATGATATATTGCCCGAAGCAGGATTCGAATTAAGAGATGAACAGATATATATGGCTTTTCAACTTGAAAATGCCTTCAAAGATAAAAAAGTGATGTTTGCTGAAGCAGGAGTTGGAACGGGAAAAACCATTGTTTACTTGCTTTATGCGATCATGTATGCACGCTATACGAATCGCCCGGCTGTCATTGCTTGTGCAGATGAGACTTTAATTGAGCAATTGGTGAAAAAAGAGGGAGATATTGCAAAGTTAGAAAAGGTTCTTGGACTAGATATCGATGTCCGCTTGGCTAAATCTCGAGATCAGTATCTCTGTTTAAAAAAGCTGGATCAAACGAAGAACAATGATTTTTCCGATGAGATTGCAAGTATATATGAAAACCTGCCTGATTTTGTGCATACTGTTGGTTCCATGCAAACCTTTGAAAAATATGGCGACAGAAGGGACTATCCAACTTTATCTGATGAGATGTGGAGTGAAGTTAGCTGGGATGCTGTCCAGGATTGTTTTTCTTGTGAGAAGCGTCACCGTTGTGGGCTGACCTTGCACCGAGAGTATTACCGCCACTCTGAGGATTTAATTATCTGTTCTCATGATTTTTACATGGAGCATATATGGACAAAAGAATCGAGAAAACGTGAAGGACAACTGCCGTTATTACCCGAACATTCATCTGTTGTTTTTGACGAAGGACACCTTCTTGAATATGCGGCACAGAAAGCGTTAAGCTACCGATTTACGGATTATACCTTAGAAACACTGCTCACAAGACTAATGGAAAATGAAGTCCGTGAAAAAACCTTATATACAATAGAAGAGGCTTTATTAGATAATGAAGCATTTTTCGATGGTATTTCACAATTCTCCTCACTTTCACAGGGTTCTGAAAAACAAATGATTACTAAGCATCCACTAGTATTGAAGACATGCAGGAAACTTCTGACCACTCTACAATCATTAGAAGAGGAATTAGTATTTGAAAGTGAGCTTTATGTTATTAATGAGTACGATTTGAAAATTGTTGAGGAATACTTGGAACAAATCACTTATTCTTTATCACTTTTTCTTCAAGAGTTAAATGGAATTACTTGGTTCGAAGAAAAAGGGGGAGAACGGACACTAGTTATTATGCCAAAAATGGTTGAAGAAGTAATGCGGGAAGAAGTGTTCACACAGAAAAAACCGTTTATTTTCTCGTCTGCAACGCTTGCAAATCAAAAATCCTTCGATTATATTTCAGCAAGTCTTGGTGTTGATGACTATCTATCATTCTCAGTGTCATCTCCTTTTGATTACGATGATAAGATGGACCTTTACCTGCCTACCTTTAAACATGCAGACATAGACGGTAAAATTGCCTATATTTTAAAAGGAATTCGAGAATCAGAGGGACGTGCATTAATTCTTCTCAATAATAAAGAGGAGTTAGCTTATCTTAAGAAAAATCTTTCTGGAGAAGTCCCATACCCTATTTATTTTGAAGGCGATGAAGAAATAAGCACACTTGTTTCTAAATTTCAGAATGAAGAACATGCCATTCTTTGTTCGATCCATCTGTGGGAAGGTTTAGATATTCCTGGGAGATCGCTTGAAAATGTGATGATCTTTTCACTTCCATTCCCACCGAATGATCCTGTCTTTACGGCAAAAAAGGCTGGCGTGGATAACCCGTTTGCCGAGGTAGAATTACCGTATATGCTCCTTCGCTTACGTCAAGGTGTGGGACGCTTGATTCGGAGTGAAAAGGATCAAGGGGCGGTCCATATTTTTGTAAATGAAAATATCGACCCAGATGTATTAGAGAGGGTTAAAGAAGTTTTGCCTACTGAAGCTAAAGCATAATAAAAAACGGAAGCATCGAAAGGGTGCTTCCGTTTTCATTTATTATCTTCCTAATACTTTGAGTCCTTCAGGGGTCATTTTATCTGGAGACCATGCTGGTTCCCAAACCAGATTAACATCTACTTTATTTGTTTCTTCAATCCCTTCGACACTATAACGCACCCCGCTTGTTATGCTGTCATGGAGCGGGCAGCCTAGTGTCGTTAACGTCATCGTAATCGTAACATCATTTGATTCTGTAATCTCAATATTATAAATTAAGCCGAGGTCGACTACATTTATGTTAAGCTCAGGATCGTAAACACTTTTTAACGCGCTAATAATTTTTTCTTTGATATTCATCATAAACACCTCACTATTGTTTTAAAACTCGAAGGATACTGAATGCAATAATAATAAATACAATCGACAGGATGGTCTGACCGACATTAAACAGAACAGTTATATGAAAAGTTAAGGCACAAAAGACTGCCAGAATAGCAACAATAAATATTGAAAACAAGGGGGTAACGATTTTTTCATTCATCATTTCTTTTAAAGAAGGGACCTTGCTTTTTCCTATTTCCTTACTATATTTATAGGTCCACCATAGAAATGGAACGATTTTATATAAATAACTAACAATACTTAAGACGATCCAGAGTAATAAATAGGCGTATACAAGTGCTCCTATAGGGCTCGTGAATTGGTGATTACATAGCATGATAAATGCAGCCAAATGAACCAAATTTCCTAATCCAATCGATACTAGTGCGAACGTAAATGGTTTATCTAACGTTTTTTTTAATCGTTTTTTGATAATAAGGCTAATATGCCAGCTAAAAATAGTAAAACCAACAAAGAGGAAAAAGAACCCTATTTTCAATAGCAGACTGTTATTGGTAAAGAATGCAATCAGCGATAGGACAAGACCGGAAATATAAAAGGCAAATACATATTTTGCTTGAACCATCGGAAAACCATGGGATAAGGAAAACATCGGCACCATCTTGTAAGAGAATCCGAAAATTAATAGTGTAAACCAGCCCGTAATCCCCATTAGCAAATGAGCTTTAAAGATGGATTGATAATATTCACCAGCAAAACCCGTTTTTAAGCAATATATTAGGGTAATCCTTAAGGAAATGGTAATGAATAAACAAACTAGCGCTGAACCTACAAAAGCAGTGAGAATAGTCGGCTTTGTTTGTGTTTTAAGGGTCATAAACATTTGGAATAAGAACATTAAGATCCCAACCAGCATGAGGATGCCAGGTAGCATCGCATTTTGCGGCGACCAATATAACATCCCTGAAAATGAAACAATTCCAATCGCCGTTACGTAGAATTGAATAAATCCGAATTTTTCATTCCATATTTTAGTTAGAAAAGCAACTGGTACCAATTGATACATCGATCCCATGGCGGCCATTAATGACCAGCCTAAAACTAATAAATGGGCTGAAGACCAGATAACAGGAATTCTAAAAGTCCCTGAAGCCATTAATTGACCATTGCCTAATAGTAAAATTTGTGAAACTACTAATGCAATTAAACTAAACAAAATAAATGAAAATGGAAGTTTAATATTTGTTTCACTTCCCAAATTTTGAGGAAGCATGATTCTTTCACCCCGCTTACCGGAAGATTTCAATTTTAAAACTTCCGTCACTTTGTTGTTCTGTTCGTTGTTGATAACCCAATTCCTCAAGTTGCTCATAAAGAAACATAGGTCTTCTATCATTTATGATTGTTAATGTTTCGTTTTCTTCTAGGGTTTCCAAGGCAGCTAAGGTTCTCATCATTGGTTGTGGCGGTTCTAAACCGCGATTATCTAAAATCATCCAATTTCCCCTTCTTCCTTAAGCTTACTTTGTGAAAGTTACTTTCCAATGCTTCTTATCTATTTCTTCTTCCTCGTGGGTGAAGCCTTTTGCTTTTAATACCGTGAAGAGTGGTACGGGTTTAAAAGGGGCATGAAGGATAAAAATATCATTTCCTTTTAACTCCTTAATTGTCTCCATAATTTTTTGGAAGGGTTCAATTTTATTTTTTAAATCTTCTCGTACATCTAGTTCAATAATTCTCCGCTCCATTGTATTTACAACTCCTTTTTATATAATCGAGATCAATTTATTAATAGAACAATTCCTGTTGAAGTGCTTCCCGGTCGATCAGATAAAAACCCTCTTCATCAAGCGTAACAAAGTTTTTCTTTTTCACTTGATTAATCGTTCTACTTACCGTTTCTCTTGAAGTGCCAATCATATTAGCTAATTCACGATTGGTGAACTGTGTGGTGAGTCTATAACGACCATCAACCATTTCGCCATTAGATTTACAAAGCCTAATAAGTAGTAAAATAATTTGTTCAAACGTATTATGGAGTACTTGTGCTTCTAATCTTCCTTGCAAATCTACTATTTTTTCTCCTAAAACTTTAAAGAGTTTAATGCAAAGCTCTGGGTAGGTAATTAGGATTTCTTCAAACTTATCAATCGGAATGATTATAAGATTAGCATCCACGATTACTTCAGCATGGGCTGGAAAATTGCCCTTTCTGAAAAATCCTGCATGTGGAAACATTTCGCCAGGCTCAAGGACGGAAATTAGTTGTTCTTTACCTGATAGATCTGTTTTGCAAATCTTAATCTTCCCACTATGAATAAAAAAGACTCGGTCAAGCGGATCCTCCTGCATAAAAACATACATCTTTTGTTTATAAAAACGAGTTTGTGCAATCTTTACGATTGGCTCAAGTTCTTCTGCTGACAGTTCTTTAAAGATAGGGACAACAGATAATCTTTTAATTATGTACTCTTGCCTCATTAACATCACCTTCGTATTAGTAAATATGATTTAGTTAGATTGTATCAATGTTTTACCTGTAATAATGTGACCTCCATCATAGTTACCTAGTTTTTATGAAAATTATTCTCAGTTAAACAGGTGTGTGGAAAATATCACAGGAAAACAATGAAATGGTTCACTTTGTGTCGAACTTGTGAAAGTTACAATACGAAAGGTATTGAAATACGAAAGGATGAAGGGTTATGGAAATACAACGAGGAACACCACAAAAAAAAGTGGTGAAGACGAATAAAAATGCATTACTGAAATCAGTATTAGTGATCACGATATTACTCAGCTTCACTGTTTTACTAGTTGGGGGATATTGGATTTTTAAAGAACAAGCACCAAGGCCAGTCGAAGTAACCAATGAAAAAGGCGAAGTTCTATTTACAAAAGATTCCATTATGGGTGGACAGGCTGTTTTTCAGAAGTACGGATTAATGGATTATGGTACCGTTTTAGGTCACGGTTCATATATGGGTCCTGACTATACGGCGGAAGCTTTAAAGCTATATACAGAGGGAATGCAAGACTTTAAGGCAAATGAACAATATAGTAAATACTTTGCTTCTTTAAATGATGATGAAAAATCAGTAATAAAAAATAAAGTAATCAAAGAAATGCGGAAAAACCGTTATGACTCAAGCAGCGATACTATGAAGTTAACAAATGCACAGGCGTTTGGACTTGAAAGAGTTAGAGATTATTATAAAGAGGTATTCACTAAAGGTGACGGCTGGGGATTAAAGCCCAACCTAATTAAAGAAGGCGACATGCCTAAAACAGATCGTGCTTATGTTGCAGCAGGCGATCAAATCACTCAAATATCAGATTTCTTCTTCTGGACTGCCTGGCTCTCAAGTACAGTCCGTGAAGGTGATAAAATTACTTATACGAATAATTGGCCATATTATGAAGACGCAGGCAACCAATTATCCTTTTCAGCAATTTGGTGGAGCGGGGCCAGCATTACATTATTTGTATTAATGGTAGGAATTATTCTGTTTGTGTTCTATCGTTATAATTTTGGTATGCAGGAAGCGTATAAGGAAGGTAATTTCCCACGTATTGATCTACGGAAAATGCCAGTGACAAGCTCACAAGTGAAAACAGGGAAATACTTTGTGATTGTTGCTGCTTTATTCTTTGTACAGTGTATGTTTGGGGCTTTACTTGCTCACTATTATATCGAACCAGATAGTTTCTTCGGAATGAAGTGGATTCATGATATTCTTCCATTTAATATTTCAAAAGGTTACCACCTGCAGTTGGCTATCTTCTGGATTGCTACAGCATGGCTTGGAATGGGAATTTATGTTGCACCGCTTGTTGGCGGGTATGAACCTAAGAAACAAGGTTTATTAGTAGATATTTTATTCTGGGCACTGGTTGTTCTTGTTGCCGGAAGTATGGTTGGAGAATGGCTGGGTGCAAATGGATATTTAGGAAACCAGTGGTTCTTATTTGGACATACAGGATGGGAATATATTGAACTAGGTCGTGTTTGGCAGCTTATACTTATTGTTGGGATGCTTATCTGGCTGTTTATCGTTTATCGTGGAGTCAAGGCAGGTCTTAAGCGAGAAACAGATAAAGGTGGATTGATTCACCTATTATTCTACTCAGCGATTGCTGTTCCAGCCTTCTATATTTTTGCCTTATTCATCAACCCAGGTACCAGCTTTACATTTGCCGATTACTGGCGCTGGTGGATTATCCACTTATGGGTAGAAGGTATTTTTGAAGTGTTTGCAGTTGTAGTTATTGGTTTCTTATTAGTTCAACTTGGGCTAGTAACGAAAAAATCTACTGTAAGACAACTTTATTTCCAATTGATTCTACTTTTGGGCAGTGGGGTAATCGGAATCGGACACCACTATTACTACAATGGTTCTGCAGAAATTTGGCTGTCTCTTGGCGCTGTCTTCTCTGCATTAGAGGTTATTCCGTTAACATTGTTAATCCTTGAAGCATATGAGCAATACAAAATGATGCGTGAGGGGGGAGTAAATTTCCCTTACAAAGGAACATTCTGGTTCTTAATCTCAGTTGCCATTTGGAACTTAGTTGGTGCAGGTGTGCTTGGATTCTTAATTAACTTACCTGCAGTCAGCTATTTCGAACACGGACAATTCTTAACCCCAGCACACGGCCATGGTTCGATGATGGGTGTGTACGGTATGTTCGCATGTGCAGTACTCCTTTACTCATTAAGAAACATTGTGAAACCAGAAGCATGGAATGATAAATGGATTAAAATCAGCTGTATCCTGTTAAACGTTGGACTCGCAGGAATGGTGTTCCTATCATTACTTCCAGTTGGTTTCATTCAAATTAAAGAAGCATTTACTCATGGATATGCTGCTTCTCGTTCAGCATCTTTCCTACAAAAGGATATTGTTGAAACATTATTAACTTGGCGCGCGGTGCCTGACACCATTTTCTTAATTGGTGTAGTGATATTGTTAGTATTCTGTATTAAGGCAATCTTTAATTTACGGAAGCCAACCCACAAAGAAGGAGAAAATGTTCCAGTTAAAGATTTATCTATGGATGAAGATTAATAGTAAAAAATCCGCAAAAGTCAGCTTTGCGGATTTTCTTTGCTCTTTTTCTCAAAACACTCAAAACAATAGAGCTCTTTCTCTTCTGTATGGATCCCGTTAAAAAAACCATCCATACAATAGATTTCTTTACTACAGCATGTGCACGTTCCAATGAGCTCCTTCATTTGTCATCCTCCTATTCCTATATAAGCAAAATCATGTTTTTGGTGTGATGCCTCTCACTAAGTATTCATAC
>NZ_JBALSN010000576.1:0-1657 GCF_036966985.1 Neobacillus drentensis
CCTAAACTGTTCCTAATAAACCATTTATATTTAAATAAGGGAAGTATAGAATTCCCTCCTTTTGCGACCGCCATTTTCTTTTACAATTACAAATTTGATGTCTTTTCTTTTAGGATAGAGCTATATTTAGGAACTATTGGCTCCATGCTTACCCGTTCAAATTTCACAAAAAAATGAACCAACTATTTTTTATTATCAAATGGTAGGAGCAGGAAATTCATCAATTTTCATACGAAGTAAACTATAAGGTTTTTGTCGCAGGTCTTTTCCATAATGAAATCTTGCCTGCCGATGTAATTGGTTCACAATGACATATAAGTATTCATCCGGACCAATCGAAAAAGTATCCGGCCATAAAATTCTCGGATCATGTGCGATGGTTTCCATTGTGCCATTCGGCAATATCTTTCGAATACTATTGTTCTCATAATCTCCAGCATAAATTGCCCCCTTTGCATCTGTAATCATTCCATCAGACGCCCCTTTTTCTCCCCAATACTCCACATGATAAAGTAAATCCATGTCCGGTATATTTCTGTCTCTCAGGGCTTCTGTTGAGATCGAGAACAGATGACGACTGGTTAGTGGACAAAAAAATAATACCTTTCCATCAGGAGAAATCGCAATACCGTCCGACGCCAATCTAAATGGAGAAGTCCCGCCATCTTTATTTCGATTCATCAACACTTTTCCTTCTACTTTCGGTATAAAATAGGGATCGGGTGAAGTTGAATTTGCCCCATTTAACCGTCTAAACGCGTTTCCATTTTCTAAATCTACGACGATAATAGCTCCTGGTCCTTTGGAAGAAGAATCCGTTATATAGGCATAACCTGCGTTTCCAACACGAAAATCAAATCGGACATCATTCAGGTAAGTTGTTGGCAGGACAACATCTTCTGTAAAGGTGTATACTCTTCTAATTGTATTGGTTTTTAAATCAACAGCGACTAATTTTGCCCCACCTTTAATAGGTTCAGAAAAATTGGGTGCCGCTGTATCTAATACCCAAAGCGTTCCCCTTCCATCAGCAACTACACTTTGGACACTGATGAAAGTCATTGTGATATTCTCGGGGTTAACCAAATTGGTTTGTAAATTAGGATAAGGCTGCAATTTATCCTCAACAATTTCCGCCACCGTAAATTTAACATCGTCTCCCCATTTCGGAAAACAAATGAAAATACGACCAGTTTCCGAAACACTAACACCTGTAGGCATAGTGCCATAAAATGCATAAACTAGTTCAAACTTACCGAAATAATTTTCAATAGGTAGCATAGGCTTCATGATATCCTCCTCAACCATTTAAACGGGATATCACCTATATATGATTTATATTTTTTCTAGTGCATGTTTCTTAATAAGTTTTTCTATACGAAAAGATGATGGAATAGATTGTTTTCGAAATTTAATAAGTCTGTCAGAAGAAAGGGTAATATTTGCCCAAAAACATTTAAAAATTACATGGTAATAGCCCAAACTCTTTTCACCGGCTCTGTCCTCCTTAAATTTCATCCTAACCTAATTATAGAATATACGTTCGACTAAATCCAATTAACTTACCTATATTTTTTAAAATAATAAATTATTTAAACGGATAATTTAACTCTTACAAAAGAAAAAAATCCTAAAATCATTAAGATTTTAGGATTTT
>NZ_JBALSN010000577.1:0-897 GCF_036966985.1 Neobacillus drentensis
TTTTTTCTTTTAAATAACAAAAATCAAGAGCTCTTCTTATGGTAAAATTATAATATAATATTATTTGTCAAAATATTTAATATAAACTATAATAAATTTTTGTCGTTTTACTGTAAAGGATGGGGAATCGATAGTGGCTATTTATAACTTAACTGATCAATTAATACATGAACTCGGAAAACAAATTATTAATGGGGATATTATTCCAGGAGATACACTTCCTAAAATAGAAACGTTAAGTGAAATACATGGGGTTAGTCGAACCGTTGTGAGGGAGGCATTTAAGGGATTGGCTACTCGTCGTTTAGTGAAATCTGTTCCTAGATTAGGGACGATTGTATCTCCACGTTCGGAGTGGCAATGGTGGGATACCGATGTATTAGCATGGGCATCAGATTCGGGAAGAAATCGAAATTTCCTGTTGAAATTAAATGAACTCGGTTATGCAATTGAACCTGTTGCAGCTAAATTAGCGGCTAAGAACGCAACGCAAGCTGATATTGAAAAAATGACAGAATCTTATTCTCTGCTAGAAAAGTCTTTAGGGGATAAAGATACATGGGCTCAGACTGATTATGAATTCCATAAAAGTATTTACGAAGCTTCTAACAATGAACTTCTCGTAAATATGTTACAAATGTTGTCTAAAGTTCAATTAGATTATCGATATGCTACAATAGCCAGTATGAATCAAAAACAGTATGCAACAGAAAGATACTTACAGTTTCATAAAGAGTTACTAACTGCTATTTGTAATCACGATGAGAAATTGGCCCAGGAAAAGATGTATGAACTGCAAGAAGAGCTTGCGGTGATTCTCACAGGTATAAACGATTAAAAAAAGGTTGTTTTTCTAATTATTCAGCTTCAAGAAGTCAACTTTATGAAGGATGGTAA
>NZ_JBALSN010000577.1:921-3880 GCF_036966985.1 Neobacillus drentensis
AGAATATTGACAATAAAAAAATAAATAATATAATAATATTTAATAGAAGGTCGATGGGGTGATAATAAAATAATTTTTATACGATGTCTACTAAATTCATATTTTGGAGGATATTATGAGAAAGCAAATTAGAGATATTCAAATTAATGTAGAAGTGAAAGGGTCAGGCGACACAGTGGTCTTTGTTCATGGGCTAGGAGGGGACTTGAACATTTGGCATAGCCAGGTAAATACCTGTTCCCGTCATTTTAAAACGGTTACATATGATCTGCGTGGTTCAGGGCGAACCGATGTATCCCACCCCGATTACTCTATTGATTTATTCGTTGAAGATTTAAAAGCGCTACTAGATAGTGAATCGATTGAAAGCGCTCATATTATTGCACATTCGATGGGTACATTGATTGCTGAGCATTTTGCGATAGCCTATCCTGAAGTTGTCAAAAGTCTGACGCTTGTCGGCGGTTTTACCGAACCACCCGAAGGAGCACGAAAAGCGTTAGCGGATCGCTCTACTTTGGTTAGAGAGAACGGAATGGAGGTAATTGCCGATACCATTCTAGAAGGTGGATTCTCCAATTATTCCAAGACAAATCTAGCAGTCATGGGTTTAGTTAGGTCTTTACTTTTGACAAATGATGCGGAAGGATATGCTGCGTCATGTCGGGCCCTAGCGGAGGCTAAGGCAATTAGTCATCAGGAAGTAGAAGTACCAGTTCAGTTGATTGTTGGGGAGGAAGATAAAACCACTCCACTATCAATGTCAAAAGCCCTATACAATAACTTTCCAAACGCTGATTTGGTCGTGCTGTCTAATTGTGGACATTGGGCTACAATTGAAAAGCCGAATGAGGTAAACACAGCAATTTTGGAATTTATTAATAGGATTTAGGAAAGGAAGAGTCCTTCGCGATTGTAAGGAGAGCAAAATTACTTCACAAACTATTAAACTATCTAAGGAGAATAAAAAAATGTATCTTGCATCTTTTTTTCATGACGGGAATTTGAAGTTCGGATTTAGAAAAGCGAATGAAAGTGCCATTATCGATGCTGTTAAGGCAGAAAAACAACTATATTCCCAAGCTATATTGCCGAATACATTACAAGGAGTTATTGAACATTCGGAGGCTTTGGCACGTCTTAAGGAAATAAACCAGCGGGAGTCTGAAGTTAACGGAGATGCGATTATTCCTTTAACTGATGTGTTACTAGAAGCTCCGATTCCACAGCCAAAACGAGATATCATTTGTTTAGGTCTTAATTATCGAGAACATGCAATGGAATATACTACAGCAATGGAAGAGGAACAAAATCTTCCAAAATACCCTATAGTATTTACTAAAGCGACTACGACGGTCATTGGACCAGATCAAAAGATTAAAAGTCATCGTAATGTGACAAGCAAAATTGATTATGAAGCAGAATTAGCTATTGTAATAGGTAAAGAAGGAACAAATATATCAAAGGAAGAAGCCTATGATTATATTTTCGGTTATACCATTATCAATGATGTATCGGCACGGGATCTCCAAAAACAACATAGCCAATGGTTTCTAGGGAAGAGTTTGGATACTTTTGGACCAATGGGGCCATTTCTAGTTACTGAAGATGAAATTGAACGCCCGGTAAAGCTTGATGTTCAGTGCAGGGTGAATGGAGAGGTAAGGCAAAATTCTAATACAAATCTCCTTATTTTTGATATCCCAACTATTATTGAAACGGTTTCCGGTGGTGTAACGCTTAAGCCAGGAGATATCATTGCGACCGGAACTCCCAAAGGCGTAGGACTTGGTTTTAACCCACCAAAGTTCTTAAATGAAGGCGACGTGGTGGAAGTGGAGATTGAAAAAATCGGAGTATTAAGGAACATTGTTTCCTAGAAATTACGTTTTTCTTTATTTGTTAGAAGAAAAGGGGAGTTCTCCCTCCCCTTTTAAAAAACTTTTTGGAAGGATGGTTGATTGATGTTAGATAAGGTACTTTTAGCTAAAAATACTGTTTATTATTCAGATGAACAATTAGATGCCATTTCTAGAGGCTTTTGCCCGAATTGTTTACCCAAATATTCTCCTTATCGTATTCTTGGAACCTATTATGATGAAAAACTTAAAATAAGCCTTCACCATGTTAAGTGTGATAATCTAGTTGAATGCGAGTGGGATGAAGAGGTTCCAGCAATCCGAGAAGATAATGGACTTGAAGGTTTTTTCAATTCTTAGGTGTTAATTGGTTTCTAACNNATGTAATTTTCGGGAACAAGCGTTGAACATATATTTATTAATATGAAGAAATGAAAGGGGTTTCAAAAATGAAAGCAAAATTATTAAAAAATGGTTTATTGATTGACGGAACAGGGGCTGAAGCAAAGCAGGGAATCGATGTACTAATTGAACGCAACAAAATCACTGCTATCGGGACGAATCTTTCTATTCCTGAAACTTACGACCCCGATGAAGTAGATATTATCGAATTAAACGGAAAAACCATTATGCCAGGAATGGTTGAGGCACATACTCATTTCACATGGCAGGATTCCCTCTATATTCAAGATATCGATTTTAAACCGATTGAAGAAACCATGATTGGGGCTATTTTGAATGCAGAAACAATGCTTAAAAGCGGCTTTACATCTTGTGTAAGCGCAGCTGCTCGAGGTCGCGTGGACATTGCTTTGCGCGATGCCATTAATCGCGGACAAGTACCTGGGCCTCGAATGCTCGCAAATGGTGCTGAAGTATCTGCAACTGGCAGTTTTGTTGATTTACATCCAAACCATGTTCGAGTTCATGGACTATCCTTTTTAGCGGATGGCGAAGATGAGGTAAGAAAAGTAGTTAGAAGTTTGTTTAAAGAAGGGGCAGACCTTGTCAAGGTTAATGTGAGTGGAGAAAGTTTAACTGCTCACGCAACAGGTGAAATGACACTTTATACCTACAAAGAGGTCAGAGCTGCTGTAGAG
>NZ_JBALSN010000578.1:0-2990 GCF_036966985.1 Neobacillus drentensis
CTTAAAATCAAAACATCGTCCAATCGGTTCCTTCTTATTTGTCGGACCAACCGGAGTTGGTAAAACGGAATTAACGAAAACACTTGCCGAAGAACTATTTGGGTCTAAGGATTCCATGATCCGCCTTGATATGAGCGAATACATGGAAAAACACAGTATTTCTAAATTGATTGGCTCACCTCCTGGCTATGTAGGTCACGAAGAAGCAGGACAGCTAACAGAAAAAGTGCGCAGAAACCCATACAGCATTATTCTATTAGATGAAATTGAAAAAGCACACCCAGACGTTCAACATCTATTCCTGCAAATTCTTGAGGATGGACGCTTGACGGATAGTCAAGGAAGAATTGTCAGCTTTAAGGATTCCGTAATCATTATGACAAGCAATGCAGGCGTGGGCCACAAGACCGTTCATGTTGGATTCGGTACAAACGAGGCGATAGAAGAAGCAAGTATCCTTGACTCACTTGGCAGTTTCTTTAAACCTGAATTCTTGAATCGCTTCGACAGTATCATTGAGTTTAATTCACTCGGCAAAGAGCATATCCTTTATATTGTCGACTTAATGATTAATGAATTACAAGAAACGCTTACGGAACAAAAGATTGAACTAACGGTGACAACTGAGGCAAAAGAAAAACTTGCACGGCTTGGATACCATCCAGCTTTCGGGGCACGCCCGCTCCGCCGTGTCATCCAAGAGCAGCTTGAAGATAAAATAGCGGATTTTATCTTAGATCAGCCAGAGATTAAAGAATTAACTGCTATTATTGAAGAAGATGAGATAAAAGTAGTTTCTCTTGTGACTGCTGTTAAATAAGTAAAAGCGAAGCCTTTCTAGAAATTCTAGAAAGGCTTCGCTTTTTTCATTTATAGATGTTTATCATCTACAGAGTTTAACCAATTTTCAATCACACCCACTACCGATTCTACACAACCAGCCTCAAATGGCGAGATTAAATTCGCTGCTTCAACTAACTTAGTGAATGACATACTGCCGCCTAATTTGCATAAGTTCACATAGTCTTCCCATGCTTCCTCTTGATTCTCTCTGGAGCGCTTCCAGAATTGAAAGGCACAAATTTGCGCAAGTGTATAATCAATGTAGTAAAACGGTGAATTAAAGATATGGCCTTGACGCTGCCAGAAGCCGCCATTTTCTAGGTATTCATTGCCGTCGTAATCTTTATGAGGTAGATACTTTTTCTCAATTTCACGCCACTGAAGCTTTCGCTCTTTTGGTGTAGCTTCTGGGTTTTCATAGACCCAGTGTTGGAATTCATCAACGGACACCCCATATGGCAGGAATAACAAAGCATCACTTAGATGAGAAAACTTGTACTTGTCGGTATCTTCCTTAAAGAACAAATCCATCCATGGCCATGTGAAAAATTCCATACTCATGGAATGAATTTCACATGCTTCGTATGTCGGCCAAGCATATTCAGGAATCTCAAAATGACGACTCGAATAAACTTGGAATGCATGACCAGCCTCATGTGTTAGAACATCAATATCTCCAGAGGTACCGTTGAAATTTGAAAAAATGAAAGGTGCTTTATAATTTTCAATAAAAGTACAATAGCCACCGCCGGCTTTTCCCTTCTTAGCCACAAGATCCATCAAATTATTTTCCTGCATAAAACGGAAAAACTCCCCAGTTTCTTGTGATAGGTCCTCATACATTTGCTGCCCATTTTCTATAATCCATTCCGGCGTACCCTTTGGAGTGGCGTTTCCCGTTTGAAAATTAAAAGATTCGTCGTAATATTTAAGCTTATCGAGACCGATTCTTTCCTGTTGTCTCACCTTTAACTTTGTTGCGATTGGAACAATGTAGTCCTTTACTTGATTACGGAAATTGGCAACCATTTCTGCATTATAATCAGTTCTCATCATTCGATAATAACCAAGTTCAACAAAGTTTTTAAACCCAAGTTTCTGAGCAATTTCAGTCCTTACTTTAACAAGATCATCATAAATACGATCAAATTCTGCTTCATGTTCAACCATAAAGCCAAATTTCGCTTCATTTGCTCTTTTTCTCATTTCTCTGTCAGTTGATTGAGCGAACGGCTCTAATTGGGCTAGGGTTCTTTCTTCCCCTTCGAAGTCAATCTTTGCAGATGCCATTAGCTTTGTATATTCCGTTGACAACCGATTTTCTTTCTGAAGTAAAGGAACAATTTCTGGTTTGAATGTCTTCAGCTGTCCTTCGGCAAGGGCAAAAAGCTGTTTACCCCATTTTGCTTCTAGTTGAGGACGGAACTTAGAATCAACCAGTACTTGATAATACTTTGTCACTAACCCTTCAACCTCAGGTTGAATTTCATCCATATAATCCTGTTCATCCTTATAAAATTCATCGTTGGTATCAATTGAATGACGGATATAACAAAGGTTAAACATCGTCCCTAAGTCATTTCTTAGTTTATTAATTTCATTCATTACTTCGTTTTGTATATCTACTGTGACTGCATTTTTTAAACTCTCAAGGGCAGCATTAAATTTTTCTGTTACTTCTTTTAAGTTCGGCCTTATGTATGTATAGTTTTCAAACCCCATTGAAACAACCCCTTTGTAAAATATTCCAACCTATTATATTATATACTATCGACTAACATTCCTGAAAACAAAAATACGGCCAAAATGGCCGTATTAGAATTTACCAGCAGGTAATCCCAGTTTTTTTAACAATTCAATCGCCTCTAGTTTTTCAGGTTCACTAAGCGATGACATGAGATTATTGATTTGTTCTGCATGTTCAGGGAAAATATCCTGAATAAATTTTTTCCCATCTTCTGTGATTTGTGCATAAGTGACACGGCGATCTTTCGGACAGGCAATTCTTCTTAACATCCCTTTTTGTTCAAGCTTGTCGACCACGTAAGTAATACTCCCACTTGCCAGCAAGATCTTCCCGCCAATTTGCTGCATCGGCTGGTCACCCTTATGATACAGAAGTTCCAAAACGGCAAATTCGGTAGGGT